>JBDTBU010000167.1:0-29805 GCA_039923935.1 Ktedonobacteraceae bacterium
CCAGGGGAAAGAGCGCGGCTCTGACCTCATCTGGCGCGTAGCACTGGCCTGGGGCAAAACGTGCGCGGATCGTACTGCCCTCGATATATTGCACGACCAGGTAGCCATAGTCATCGGCGGGTTCGCCTATCTGGAGCATCCCAGAATCCACGATTTCGCTCATATTGCGGTGTTTGAGTTTCTTCAGGAGCTTTGCGCGGGCTAGAAACGCTTCTTTTTCTGCGAGCGCGATCAGCGGGGCACGAGTGATTTTGATAACCACATATTTTTTGCGTTGTTCATGCCTGTAGAGATAGGTTGATGTTGTAGAACCCTCGCCAAGGGGCCGTACAGGCGTATAGGGACCGATGTGTGGTAGTTCTACTTGTAGCATGGCACCGCGTGCTCCCTCCTAATATAAACGAATATATGAACGAATGTTTGTTTTGCATGGGCAGTATAGCACACTCGCGGGAAGATGGGTACAATCTCAGAAAAAAATGCCAGGCATGCCTGTTTTGTTTTTCGTTAGCTTGACAGGGCATGTACAATCTCTTATATTAAGTGTCAGTTATACACTAACATAAAAGCGTTGCCAGACTGTTTCAACGCCTATCATATCGCAAGATTTCAGGCTATAATGAGAAGGATCGTGGCATAGGCAAGAAAAGGGCGTAGAGTCCTGGAAGAGAGGCATAATCGACAATATGGAACAGATAGAAGCGCAAGGTGTATCACCGTCGAAGGAGATGGATGGGGCGCAGATCCATGGATATGATCCCAACAAATATGAGCGCCCATCGGTGACTGTGGATGTAATCATGATGAGTCTGCGCCAGGGGGATCTGCACGTTTTGCTGATTAAGCGTCGTTCCTGGCCATATGAAGGGATGTGGGCCATTCCTGGCGGCTTCGTCAACATGGATGAATCATTGGAGACAGCAGCCAAACGGGAGTTGCACGAGGAGACTGGTGTAGAGGATGTCTATCTTGAGCAACTCTACACCTTTGGCGATCCGGGACGCGATCCACGTACGCGGGTGATTACCGTTGTGTATTTCGCACTCCTGGATTCTGAGCGTTTACAGGTGCGTGCGGCTGATGATGCGGTAGAGGTGGATTGGTACTCGGTGTACAAGTTACCGCCATTGGCTTTTGATCACAGTAAGATTCTCGACTACGCCCTGGAGCGTTTGCGGGGTAAGCTGGAATATACGACTATTGCCTTCAACCTGCTGCCGGAACAGTTTACCTTGCGCGAATTGCAGCGTGTCTATGAAATCATCTTGCATCGACGTTTGGACAAGCGCAATTTTCGCAAGAAAGTTCTCTCAACAGGTATTCTGGAGGATACAGGTGAGAAGAAGATGGAGGGCACACACCGCCCAGCACGCCTCTATCGTTTCAATCCAGCGGCAGAGGCCAAACTCTAACTACCAAAGTTGGCTCTTTGCTTGCCCTTTCAGCACCTGCGGCGCTTCGCAAGGATTTTATGTGATGCCGCGCTGTGTTGGGTATAGCCTGCTCAACGCGACATCACATAAAAAGGCTGCTATAGATAACATAGAGTACCTGAGTGGCTCTATTATAAAAAGGACACGACATGCAACTTGAACAACCACAAGCCATTCGTACCATCTTTTTTGACGTTGGTTTTACACTTTTACATACCTATCCCTCAGACCAGGACATTTGCCAGCAGGTCTGCGCTCGTCTGGGGCTGCATATTCACTTGGATCAGCTCAAAAACGGTTTGGTTGAGGCGGAGGACTTCTATTTGCGCCATATGCGTGCCAATCGTCAAGTATGGGCCAGTGATGTTGCTATTAGAGATTTCTGGCATATGTATTTTATGAACCTGTTGCGGCCATTTGTGGAAGAGCACGATGAACAACGCTTACGTCAGCTTGCCGAAGCGCTCAATCATGAATACGACTCCCATACAAGTTGGCAACTCTATCCCGATGTCTTACCCACGTTGGAGGCGCTCCAGGCCAGTGGACGCTACACCCTGAGCGCGATCTCCGATTGGGGTCTCTCACTGGGGCCAATCCTGCAACGCTTGCAACTCAATACCTACTTCGAGCACCTCCTGGTATCTGCGCAGACCGGCCATGCCAAACCCTCACCCACGCTCTACGAAACGGCCCTGGCACGCGCCAACACTATCGCAGACTACAGCATGCATATCGGCGATTCCTATACCCTGGATGTCCTGGGCGCACGCGCAGTTGGCATAACCCCTGTGTTGCTGGACCGCAAACATCGACTCACGCCCGATCAGGTCGATTGTTTGTTGGTTCACTCGTTGAGCGACTTATTGCTATTGTTGGAGGTCGGGGGTTAAATAGCGTGATAATAGCCACTTCAACGAAAAGAGGTATCGAGCAGATCACCTGCTCGATACCTCTTTTCTCTCTGTTTTTGTACTTCTTCAGATCTTATCCGCGATTTTTATACACCGCGTCCGCCGCTGCCATCGCTGCACCAACTGGAGGAGTGAAGCCGCTGCGTGGCAGTACGTGCTCAAGGGCCGAGAGTATGGTATCGACATTCTGGCGACTGGAATTGTAGCCCATCAGGCCGATGCGGATCAGGTGGCCTTGGAGTTTGCCGAAGCCGCCGCCGATTTCGATGTTGTACTCTTTGAGCAGAGCGTTGCGGATGGCTACTTCGTCGATGCCATCTTGCAGGTGGATGGCGGTCAGGACGGACAGTTCATAGCCCGGTTCCGTCAGGATGTGCAGGCCCATGGCTTTGATGCCTGCACGCAGAGCCTCGCCGTGCAGGATGTGACGCGCCCAACGTGCTTCTAGACCTTCTTCCAGCAGAATGCGTAGAGCCTCGCGCATTGTGTAGACTATGTTGCTGGAGGCTGTGTGATGGTAGGTATGGTCGCCGTTCCAGTAGCGGTTGAGCTTGAGTAGATCGAGATAGTAGCTCTGAGCTGGCCGTTTACGCTGCTCGATCACTTTGACTGCCCGCTCGTTGAGGGTAATAGGAGCCAGGCCGGGCAGTGCGCCGAGGCTCTTCTGGCTACCAGAATAGCAGGCATCGATTTTCATCTGATCAACATTCACCGGCACTCCGCCCAGGCCGCAAACCGCGTCCACGACAAAGAGTGCGCCATGAGCATGGGTGATGCGCTCCAACTCTTCCAACGGCTGTAGCAGCCCGGTTGAGGTCTCTGCGATGGCTGTGGCGAAGATTTTGGTTTCGGGATGCTCCTGGAAAGCTCGCTCAAGTTGTGCGGCTTGGAGAGGCTGGCCCAGTTCGGTCTCTAGATTCACAACCTTCGCCCCGGCGCGTTCAGATATCTCCACGATTTTGCCGCTGAAGAAACCCAGGCTGCCCGCGATCAGGGTATCGCCCTCTTCTAGCAGATTACTCAGAACCGCTTCGGCACCCGAAAAGCCTGAGCCGGAGATACACAGTGTCATCTCGTTACGTGTCTGGAAGACCTGGCGTAGCATTTGTGCGGTCTCCTCTAGAATGACGAAAAATTCCGGGTCCATATGGCCTAGCTGTGGTGCTGCAGCTAGGCGTAAGATGCGCGGATCGACATTGCAGGGGCCAGGGCCGAGCAGAAGGCGATACGTCGGATTCAGTTCGGTAATGGTATGCTCGCTTATGTGACTATGACCAGTAATTCCTTGTGCCATGGGATAAAACCTGCCTTTCATGCAAAGACGCATTCTAGCGTGCATTGCAGTTAATATTTCTGTTCATGTGGCGCAGGCGGGAAATGTGGATACTTGGTACACTGGGTATCCACTAGGCAACGTGGTTGTTAGGCTGTCGCCTCAACCTCGAAAAGATGCTGTAATTTATCCGCCTGATCGACTGTGATCAGATTATCAATAAATTCGTCGAGCTCGCCATTGAGCACGCCGGGAAGGTTATGTCTGGTATATCCGATGCGATGATCGGTGACGCGATCCTGTGGAAAATTATATGTGCGGATCTTCTCGCTACGATCTCCGGTTTGGACCTGAGATTTGCGCGATTTGCTCAGTTCCTCTTGCCGACGAGCCTCTTCCAGATCCCACAGGCGTGATTTCAGGACGCCAAGCGCCTTTGTCTTGTTTTTCAACTGCGATTTTTCGTCCTGACAGGTCACTACTAGGCCGCTAGCCAAGTGAGTGATACGTACTGCCGAGTCAGTAGTGTTGACGCTCTGGCCGCCGTGGCCGGTGGAGCGATAGACATCCACGCGGATATCCGTATCTTTGATCTCGATCTTGATATCGTCGTCGGCTTCGGGTAGCACGATGACTTTGACCGTGGAGGTGTGGATACGTCCGTTGGCCTCGGTCACGGGGACGCGCTGCACGCGGTGTGTGCCGCCCTCGTATTTCATGCGGCTATACGCACCCTTGCCCTTCACAGTAAAGGTGACATCTTTCATGCCGCCTTGCCCGGTCTCGTTGCTATCGAGAATCTCGACTTTCCAGCGTCGATTATCGGCGTAGCGGCTATACATACGGAAAAGCTCGTAGGCGAAGAGCGCAGCCTCATCACCACCAGCACCGCCCTGGACCGTCACCACAGCATTTTTCTCGTCCATGATATCTTTGGGCAGCAGAGCCACCTGAACACCTTCAAGGATGTGCTCTTTCAGCGTTTTCAGGCGCGTCATCTCTTCGTAGGCCAAGTCACGCATTTCAAGGTCATCGCCATCATACATTTCCTGGGCCTCAGCAATTTGCTGCTCAGCTTCCTGGATCTCGTGGTATTTATGGACAACCTCCTCAAGTTCGGCGTGTTCGCGTCCATAGCGTTGGAGTAGCGGAAGGTCGTCGAGGACTTCTGGTTGAGCCATCAAGTTATTCAGTGCTTCATAGCGTACTGCTAGACTGGCAAGTTTGTTTGTGATATCCATCTGGGATTCCCCGTTTTCTACTCACCCCCCGGCATGCGAGGTTTGCCTGTGAGGCTGGTGCTGATCGTGTCTTTAGCATCGTACCATATTTTCATTGCAGTATCCTCAAACGGATAGACGAAATGGTGCCAATTTGTTGAAAACTGTAGGAATGCTCTATAATGTAGAGCCTGCTCCTGGTAGAAAGGCAAAGGAGATCCTCGCTACCCGGCGGCCAGCAGGTAACGTTCGACGGTGGTGCGACGAGGATGGGAGTTAATCGCACGAATATTTTGGGTTGAGTTGTGTGTTCTTCGCGTTTGCATGCTGCTATTATAGCATATCTGCGCTTTTGATAAAAACAGTACCATTGAGTGTTGGGGATGTATCAATTTCGTGCACAGTGGATGGAGCTGGAGGCAAGCGTCCGCTCCGGGTGAGAATAGGTGACTCATTCTATTTGAAAAAGGAATAGGTCCGTTTTTGTGAAGCAAGCACTTTTTTGAAACGCAACTTTATCCTATACTATGAGCATAATCGATGTCTGCACTAGGAAGATCGACTTCGGAGGGAGTTCTATGCGCTTCTGTTTTATCTTAGAAGAGAGATATGCTCAAAAGCCTATGCCAATGGTAATCGCGGACCAGTTGGAGCAGTGGGGGCATGAAATCGAGGTTTTGCAGCCCTATGCAGCCGTCACCAACCTGACCGACCTGTCGCTGAGGAACTACGATGCCTATGTGCTCAAGACCGTTTCTGATGGGCCGGGCCTGACCATTCTGGAGGCGGCTGAGGCTGTGGGGATTCCCACGATCAATAACTCACGCGCCATTCGTCTGGTACGCGATAAAGCCGTGGCTGTGGCCTTTGCTCAAGCGCGTGGTCTGCCTGTACCTTTGACGTATTTTGTGGGGCATCCGCGTGCCCTGGTCAGGGTGCCAGAGGAGGTCTATCCCGTCGTAGTCAAACCCAGCAACGGTACTTCTATGCAGGATATTCATCTCGTGCGCACACCAGAGGAGATGAGCCAACTTACGCTGGACGAGCATTCATACTATCTAGCCATGCACTATGTGGAGAATACAGGCTATGATATTAAGCTCTACGTGACTGGTCAGGAGGTGCACGCGATCATGAAAAGCTCACCCCTGCACGGTGTCGTGGAGGAGAACGAAATTCCGGTAACGCCTGAAATGCTCAAAATTGCCCGTCGTGTGGGACAGGTTTTTGGCCTCGACCTCTATGGCGTTGATGTGTTGGAGACGGCTCAGGGGCTGATGATCGTAGATATCAACGATTTCCCCAGCTTCTATGGCGTGCCGCGCAAGGTTTCTAGTGTGGCCGAGTATATCCTGCACGCCGCCTATCGCGCACGCCAGGAACACTCGCGCAGCACTTCACCTCTGCTCACCAATAGCCGCAAATTGTTGCGCAGGCAGGATAGTAGCAGCATTAAGCCAGCCGAGCTTATCCCACATACTCCACATGCCAAACATGCACATGCAGGGTAAACATTCTTTACCAATACAGATGAGTATGTAGTCTATAAATTGTTAAAAATGATTTATAGACTGCATACTCATCTGTATTGGGATATATTGTATCTCAAAAACGTCCTGGCAAGTGCGAAATATCGTTGAGCACATAGAGCACCCGATGCTCGCTCTTTACGCGAATAACGGTGATTGAAGTATTAGCAGAGGGAAAGAAGAAATCTCTCTCTAGCCCCAATACTTCGGCTACATAGGCATTGATTACTCCGCCGTGAACGAAGACGAGTACACGTTCCCCAGCGTGCTGGTGCGCGATGCCGTCGATGGCTGTCACCACGCGCTGACGGAATTCTTTCGATGGCTCGCTGTCTGGAACTGCATCCCAATGGCCGGTGCCTGCTGCTAGGCGCACAATCTCGGCCTGGCGCTCGTGCAAAGCTTTGGTGAGAGTCGCCAGATCATGCACGTCAGTTGGGAGTGGATGAGGATTGCCCAGACGAATCTCTTTGATGTCTAGTACAATCGTGGGTGTCAGGCGTAAGTGTTCCAGCAACGGAGCAGCGGTTTCTTGGCAACGGCGTAGGGGGCTGCTGTACGCTGCGTGGAAGCTCACCATTTTTAGGCGTGCGGCCAGTGCCATGGCTTGTTCGCGACCTAGACGGCTGAGGGGCAGATCGTTATAAATACCACTGGGAATAATTTCGTCTGCTTCGGGAATTGCCTCTGCGTGGCGTATCAGAAACAGTTCAGCGACTTCTTCGCGCTGTGCCAAAAACGGATCATTCATGTATTATACCTCGATCTCTTTTTACTTTACGTATTACTGGCGAATCGTCTGAAGCACCATTGTAACCTCTGTATCCGCGAGCGGAGAGTGTTCTTGTACCCAGAGGGCACGGTTTAGCTGTTCTTGCTGTGTGGATTGGAGTTGCCCAAGCAGATAGTCCTTGTACAGCGTCAAAAAATACCGTTCAAAAAGCAGTGTGCGTTCACAAATCGCACGCAGTTGTTGGCGGGCAGCTAGCTCGTTTGGAATGAGATACTGCCACTTATAACGGCAGAAAGTCGAGATGTCTTCCAATAATGTTGCCCATGTGCCGCCTATATGGGTGCGATAGAGTTGTGTGCAATCGCGTTTTCTAGCGGCATATTGTCCGGCTTGTAGTGCTAACAGAGCCGTTGCAGCCCACCCAGTTGTGCGCACAAGGTTGCGTGTGCAGGGAACTTCCCGTCCGTCGGGCAATTGGATCGTGCGGTTGACGTACCCGTAGAATTCGTCAGTGATATCAGGAAAATCTAGCTCAAGTTGGACAGGCGTGGGACGCTGATAGATGTTCACCAGGAGCCAGTACGAGGCGTGCATGCGGTCACGAGTCCAGGCTTCTATCGGGAGAATGGGGTAGTTGCGACAGACATCCTCGCCGTAGATAAACCGGCTGCCCAGTTTCAAGTTTGGGTCCACGCCAGCCTGCAACTCTTGTTCATTGACGAGCGTGATATCCACCTCTAGCGTACTCGCCTTGTTGGATACGTTCCAGGCTTGTTCCGCAGCTTTGCGTGCCTCATCATCTGCGAACGGCTGGTGAAAGATCATCACAAGATCAAGATCGCTGGTCGCCAGATGTGTCCGATCCGTATAACTGCCCTCGACATAATAGCCAGCAATGTGTTGCGGGTAAGCATCCTCATAGACCCGAATGACTTCACGCATTACTGCATCAGCTTGAGCGTTGCCAGATGAATTCTGGAGAAGAATATCTTCCATGATCTCTTTTACATTCCTTCGTATAGCCATAGAATACTTACCTCCAGAAGCGGATCATACTTGGCTCATATGTTGCGATTGGATGCTTCTGCTTTTCCCCAACCGACAACAACACGCATAGACTGATACTCTGCTACCATTGGGGGATGTTCAACAAGGGAATAGTCATCTATGAAATTAGGGCTACCTCCTGTTAATGATAACAATGAAGCGTGAGTGATGCGGCCTTCGCGTATTCCTCATTTTAGCATAGAACGCAATTGAAATGTGAAACGTGAGAAGTGAGGGGGAATAATCAGTCAAGTTGAAGTGTTTTTCTAAGTGTCTGGCACTCATATCCTGAGACTGCTAGACAAAATCAGAAGCATATGCTACAATTTTAGCAGTCGAAATCTCTGAGTGCTAATCGCTAAAATGAGGAGCTGTAACAATACATGAAATGCGAACGTTGTGGAAAGAATCCTGCTATCGCGCAAATCAACCAGAACATTAATGGGCGTCAAGAGGTGCGTCACCTTTGCCGACCCTGTGTTGATGAGCTTATGAAATCAATGGGGCAAATGGGTATGGGTGATATGTTGGGCGATGCTTTCTCTGGCAATGCTCCCTTTGGTTTTCGATCTACGAATAATGCGGCCATTCCAGGTGCGAGTGCGGGCGCTGGTCCAAACAAAGCAACCAGCACCGCTACCGCCGAGCAGAAGGCAAAATATAGCAAAACCCCGACCCTGGATCAGTATGGACGTGATTTGACTGACGAGGCTGCGGAAGGTAAGCTTGATCCCGCCTCTGGCCGTCATCGCGAGTTGCGTCGGGTGATTACCATACTGGGACGCCGCCAGAAGAACAACCCAGTCTTAATTGGCGAGCCGGGTGTGGGTAAGACCGCGATTGTAGAAGGGTTAGCGAGGCGTATTCACGAAGGAAATGTACCCACAAATCTGCGTGGCAAGCGGATTGTCTCGTTAAACATGGGTGGCATGGTCGCTGGCGCGATGTTTCGTGGTCAGTTTGAGCAACGTATCAAATCGATCCTTGAGGAACTGCGCGAGTCACCGGATGTGATCATTTTTATTGATGAACTGCATACTGTCGTTGGTGCTGGTGCCGCTGAGGGCGCTGTGGGCGCAGCTGATATGCTCAAGCCTGCTCTGGCACGTGGTGAACTGCGCTGTATTGGCGCGACTACGTTGGACGAGTACCGCAAACACATCGAGAAGGATGCCGCTTTAGAGCGACGTTTCCAGCCAGTCTTAGTGGATGAACCCTCGGCTGAGGAAGCTGTGGAGATGTTGCGTGCAGTACGTCCCGGTTACGAACTGCATCATGGTGTTGGGATTACTGACGAGGCCATCGAGGCTGCCGTGAAGCTCTCTGAACGCTATATCAATGATCGTTTCTTGCCAGACAAAGCCATCGATGTAATGGACGAAGCTGGTTCCACGCTGCGCCTGGAGGCTACTGAGCAGGGGATTATTAGTCCGCTGCTGATCTCCGACCTGGAGAAAGATCTGGCCGATATTCAGGCGAAGAAAGAGGCTGCCGCTAACTCTGAGGATTATGAACGCGCGGCCAAATTGCGCCAGAAAGAGATGCAAATTCAGGATAAGCTGGACAACGCACGAGCCGAGTCAGGTAGTTCGGTGAAACTACTGGTCACGCCTGAGTTGATTGCAAAGGTCGTGGAAACCTGGACTGGTGTGCCAGTCAGCCAGATGCTCGAAAGCGAGCGTCAGAATCTACTGCACCTGGAGAACGATCTGCACAAACGCGTGATTGGTCAGAACGAAGCCATCAGCGCCGTTGCACGCGCTATTCGCAGATCGCGTGCAGGATTGAAAGATCCCAAGCGCCCAATTGGTTCGTTCCTCTTCCTGGGACCAACTGGTGTAGGTAAAACTGAACTGGCGAAGGCTTTGGCGGCTGAACTCTTCGGGGGCGAGGACCATATGATCCGGCTGGATATGTCGGAGTATATGGAGCCACATACCGTTTCGCGTCTCTTTGGTAGCCCTCCTGGCTATGTTGGGCACGACGAGGGTGGCCAGTTGACTGAGCAGGTGCGCCGACGCCCGTACAGCGTAATCCTACTGGATGAGGTTGAGAAGGCCCACCCAGAGGTTTTCAACTCGCTTTTACAGATCATGGATGATGGCCGTCTGACCGATGGGCAGGGTCGCACAGTAGATTTTAAAAACACTGTCGTGATTATGACGAGCAATGCTGGCAGCGCCGATCTCAAACGCGCCGCCCAGATCGGTTTTATGAAACCGAAGGGTGAGAATGCGCGTGATGAGCAGCACGAGGCTATGCGCTCGAAAGCCATGGACGGGTTGAAGCGCATTTTCCGGCCAGAGTTTATCAACCGTATTGACCAGGTTGTGGTTTTCCACTCGCTGGGTAAAGAGGAGCTTGACTCGATCCTCGACCTGCTGCTCACTCAGGTACGCACACGCTTGACTGAGCACTGCATCGCCTTGGAGATTAGCAGCGAGGTGCGCGAGCTAATCTTGCGTGAAGGTTTTGACGAAGAGTATGGTGCCCGCCCGTTGCGCCGCACCATCTCGACATACATCGACGATACGTTAGCCGATGCTGTCCTGGCTGGTAAGCTTGTCGCTGGCTCGACTGCGTACCTCGTGTTGCACGATGGTCAGGTTGTGCTTGAGCCACAAATACTGAACCAACTTGCGTAATCTCAAGCGAACAAGAGCTTCCCCTCTCTCACGTCATTGTGAGAGAGGGGAAGCTCTTGTTCGCTCAATCTGACCAAATTCAACTTGATCGACGAAATTCCCTCTCATCTTGCGACAAATCGCATCTCAATAGCGTAGTAATATATACACAACGGCAATTATGAGAAGGCCGAGACACTAGCCCTTCGTGTTCCTGTTGCAACGTGGTACACTGAGGGTGATCGTTGTACGCCGTTAAATATGTAACTTTTTCGTTCCGAATGTGGTTAAAGCAACTGCAATCAAAATAAAAAGAGCTTGCTGGTTCTTTGGACAAAGCGGAACGGAAGATACCAGCATAGGATCTGGGGAGAAGAGAAAATATGCAGTCAGTACAGGATCTATCTACTGCGGTACAACGAGTCATTAATAATGTTGAGAAGGTCATTGTTGGCAAGGCGGAGCCAGTCGCCTTTAGCCTGATAGCGGTGATTTGTAAGGGTCATATCTTGATCGAGGACGTGCCAGGCGTGGGGAAGACAGTGCTCACCAAGGCAATTGCACGCTCGATTGGCTGCTCATTTAAACGTATTCAGTTTACCCCCGACCTTTTACCCAGTGATGTCACGGGCGTTTCAATTTATAACCAGAAAACCAACAACTTTGAGTTTCGCCCCGGTCCACTGATGGCCCAGATGGTGCTGGCCGACGAGGTGAACCGTGCAACTCCCAAAACGCAGTCCGCGCTGCTAGAAGCAATGGAAGAGGCACAGGTGACAGTCGATGGCGTGACGTATAAATTGCCCGATCCATTTATTGTCATGGCTACGCAGAACCCAATTGAGTACGAGGGTACTTTTCCGCTGCCAGAAGCGCAGTTGGACCGTTTCATGATGAATATTACGTTGGGTTATCCTCGTATGCAGGATGAGATTAATATTCTCGATACCCACCAGTTCCATCATCCTCTCGACGATCTCGAACAGATTATGGGTGCAGAAGAGTTGATCCAGATTCAGCAGCAGGTGCGCTCTATTCACGTTGATCCCTCTATTCGCGAATATATCGTCTCATTGACCGGTGCCACACGTAGCCATAACAATATTTATCTCGGTGCTAGTCCGCGTGGTTCGCTGGCGCTTTTCCGGGCCTCACAAGCTCTCGCGGGTATTCGCGGGCGTGGTTATGTGATTCCCGACGATGTGAAGTTGTTGACCAAGGCTACCCTGGCCCATCGCATCATTGTCTCGCCTGCCGCTCGCGTGCGTGGTATCACCTCTGAGGCCATCTTGGACGAGATTCTCATGACGATACCCGTGCCTGGCGCGTCAGTTGTGGGCGGAAAGGGGCGCTAAGTTATGCGGCCCTGGCAAGCATTTCTCATGGTAGTAGTCCTAGCCTTTTTCTCCATTAGTAGCGGCTGGCACGTTTTGTATGTGCTGACGTACGTGATGCTGCTGCTCTTCGTGCTCTCATGGATTTGGGCGCGTTTTAGCTTGCACAATATGATCTTTCGCCGAGCTTCAGCCATAGCACGCGTGCAGGTGGGCGAGATGTTTGATGAACGCCTGATGTTGGATAATGTCAGCGTATTGCCCAAATTGTGGGTGCAGATTGCCGATGGCTCGACCTTGCCAGGACACCGCGCTGGCTACGTTGCTAGCATGGGCGGGCGTAAACGGGCCACCTGGCGTGCGCGTACGCTGTGCACGCAGCGTGGCCGCTTTCAGCTTGGACCAGTGATAGCTACCAGCGGCGACCCCTTTGGGATGTTTCGCCGCAGGGTCGTGCTGACATCTCCACGCGATCTGCTGGTTCTGCCGCATGTGCTACCGATCAGCAATTTTGTGCTTTTCACTGGTGGGTTGCCAGGACGCGGGCGCATCTCGCGCCACGCTTTGCAGATGACCACCAACGCCACCTCTATTCGTGAATACGTACATGGTGATGCGCTCAACCGCATCCACTGGCGTTCCAGTGCGCATTTTAATCAGTTGATGGTCAAAGAGTTCGATCTCGATCCAGCCATCGATGCCTGGATCTTTCTGGACTTACACAACACGGTTCAGGCGGGCGAGGGCGAGCACTCGACTGAAGAATATGGAGTCACCATCGCCGCGACTGTAGCCGCGTACATGTTGCGGCAAGATCTCTCTCTGGGCATGATCGTCAATGCCCAGCACCGTGAATTTCTTTCGCTAGATCGTGGAGATCGCCAGATCGAGCGTATGCTGGAAATGCTGGCGGTTGTCACTGCCGGCCCAGGACCAGATCTCAAAGAGGCTCTGGCTGTCGATGCCATCCATTTTGGACGAAATACTGTCGCCATCATTATTACGCCCTCGAAATCGCGGGATTGGCATGATGGCGTGCGCCATTTACAGCGTCGGGGTGTCCAGGTTGCTGTCGTTGGCCTTGATGCCGCTTCATTCGATCAAAGTTCTACTGATGAAGACACTCTGGCTCTGCTTGAAGGGGCTGGTGTACCTGTGTTACGCGTGAAATGTCAGGATTCTTTGAGCGAAGCGCTCGAACGAGTTCCTGAGGCACGTTATGCATTACGGAGGTAAGCGCTGATGCAAGACGCAACTGTAGACCGCCTCGCAAAGATTATTAGTGAAAATCGGCCAGACGGCGGCTCTGGGAAAGGCCGACATCTCCCTGAGGCAAGCACGATTTTCGCCCGTCTGCGCCTAGCCGAGGGCTGGTTTTCGTTTTTTCTGCTGGCCCTCGTGGTGTACAGCGGTATTTGGTCTGTCCAGGTTGTGCAGTGGGTAGATCATCTCAATTTACTGACCCCGCTTACTGCCCTGGGGTTGCTTGTTGGGATGATCGCGGCGAAACAACCTCGTGTGCCGCGCTTGCTGTCCCATCTGTTGGCCGTAGTGCTGGGGCTATTGCTTGCCTTCTGGCAAACAAGCAGCGCCGATTATGCCGGCCATGCCCGCGTGCTGCTTGCGAACATGCATACTTGGTTCTTCCTAGCTTTGAATGGGGGCAGCAGCAATGACAATTCCATCTTTCTGTTCTTTATTCTCGCGCTGGGTTTCCTCCTGGCTTATACCAGCGCCTGGCTGGTCTATCGCACGCGTAGTCCTTGGTTGATGCTCCTAGCCAATGCAGTGGTGCTCTTGATTAACCTGAGCATCGTAGACGCTGGCTATGTGGTTTTCCTGGTGGTTTTCCTGGTCGCGGCCTTGTTGTTGTTGTTACGTTTTAACCTCTACCAAGCCTCGATTCGTTGGAGACGCCAGGGTCTGCGCTGCTCAGATGATCTGGGTTGGGAATTTATGCAGGCGGGCGCGTTGATCTCGCTGGGCATTCTGGTTTTTTCCTGGGTGCTGCCCTGGGGATATATGAACCTACAAGCCTCGCAAATCTGGACTGCCAATAACAACCCCTGGGTGCAGGCGCAGAATATCTGGAACCGTTTGCTGCCTGTAAGTGGTGGAAACAATCCCCAAAACCACGGGAATTTTACAAATTCGCTGACGCTGGGTGGTAATCCCAATCTCACCGACACGCCGGTTTTCCAGGTGAAAACCACCGATGGTAGCCAGTATTTGATCTCGTTGACCTATGATCAATACGATGGCGGGCGCAATTGGTACAATAGCCTACAAGTTGAGAACTCCAATAAAGCTGGCGCGATTACGTATGATGGCTCGCGGGATCTGCGTGCTGTCAACCAGACCATTACGGTCATCAACGCGCCTGGTGAACAGGATGCGTATCTGTTTGGAGCTTCGCAGATCGCTTCTTCGGATCAGGCAGTCCAACTGGTTTCAGGCAAATTTGATGAGCAAGTTGTTTCCTGGCTACGTGAGAATGGGCGGCTCTCCGCTGGCGATGTCTATACCGTGACTTCGTATGTTTCCAACGCTGATGTACAGACCTTGGAAACCGTCCCGATGCCAGCAGCTTCGCCCACGATTTCTCCTAATTCTGATGCGTCAGTCCCGCCAACGTACTATCAGCCCAACGTGGTAGCAACCTATACCAAATTGCCTGCGAATCTGGATAAGCGTATTGGGGCGCTAGCTCGACAAATTACCGCGAATGCGCCGACGATGTATGAGAAGGTGGTTGCACTGGAATCCTACCTACGTGCCCACTATACCTACAATCTCAGCATCACTTCTCCGCCGCCTGGTGTAGAGGCTACCTCCTGGTTCCTGTTCCAGCAACGGAGCGGCTTTTGTAACTACTTTGCCACAGCAATGACGCTGATGGCGCGTGAACTGGGCATTCCGGCGCGTGTGGCCGCTGGGTATACTGGTGGAAAATTCGACCCTAAGACGGATCTGTGGGATATTCATGGCGTCGATGCCCATGCCTGGACGCAGGTCTACTTCGCTGGCTATGGCTGGATCAATTTCGAGCCGTCCGCGAGCTTCACAACTTTCGCTCGTCCCCTGGTCTCGTCCACTACCGATCCCAGTGGCAATGTGACTCCCGTTGGGTCCGTTACATCAGGAAGAACGACGGAACGTAATCGGCTTACAGACCTCAATGGAGGTAGCTCCGGTGGGTCGGGCGATACTGGTTCTGGGGCTACTCAGATCCGTATGGATGTAGGGATTGTGCTGCTGGTACTAGCCGTGTTTATTCTGGGTGGTTTGCTCTACTTCAGCCTGTGGTGGCGGCGCCTCTTCCAAGGCTTGAGCCTGCCCAGCCAGATCTATGGCCGGGTCAGTGTGATGGCAAGCTGGGCTGGCCTCTCCAATCGACGTTCGCAGACGCCCCATGAATATATGCAGACGCTGGCTATGGTTGTTCCAGGCGAGGCCGCGACCTTTGAACGCCTAGGGGATATCTACGCACGTGAACGTTGGGCAGACCCCCAGAGTTTCGATCATCCCAGCCGTTCGGGTGAGGTTGGTGAGGTACCCAGCCTCTGGAAATCGCTCCAGCCGTTTCTGACGCGCTACGTGCTGCGTCACCCGCATTTCTTGAAGACGCTGCCTAACCAGTTTCGCAACGTTACACGCAGGGTCTTCACCAAACGTACACGCCGTAGTGCTTCTCTCGTTGTTGTCGAAGATCATTTAGAGCATCTCCCGACGCTTCCATCCTAAAAGCGATGAAAGAAGCGTGTGCCCTGGGTTGCGACCAGGGCACATGCTTCTTTTATTACAAAGATCAGCAAGTTGAGCAGGACACCTAATCGTGTTTGGCAGATGCTGACTTGGCGGAGGCCGACATAGCAACGGATGACGTGCCTTTGAGCAAGTCGGCTGCTTTCTCAGCGATCATGATGGTGGGGGCATTGGTATTGCCGCCCACGACGGTTGGCATGATAGAGGCATCGATCACACGCAGACCCTCGACGCCGCGTACCCGCAGGTGCGCATCGACTACGGCCATTGAGTCGTTGCCCATTTTGCATGTTCCAACCGGGTGATAGAGCGTTTCTACGTTGTTGCGGATATACTCAGCAATGTCTTCGTCGCTTTGCGCCTGTTGACCAGGATACGTCTCCTTATCACGGAATGACGCGAATGCTTGCGTTTCACCTATGGTACGAGCAAGCTTCACACCTTCCACGAGTGTTTGCATATCGGCTTTGTCAGCGAAGTAATTCGGCTGGATGATAGGTGCTTCGGCGGGATTCGTCGAGCGCAAGGCGATATAGCCACGACTCTTTGGATGCAACACACATGGCGCTATCGTGTAGCCGTCCCCTTCTGGTACCGTGAAACCATGATTCAGAAAGTACACAGGTGCAAAATGGTATTGCACGTCGGGCATAGACAAGTTGGCTTGCGTGCGGACAAAAGCTCCACCTTCTGCGACATTTGAGGTCAGCGGCCCCCTCTTATTATCGACGAAATCCTGAAGGTTCTCAGCCGTTTGCGCATGTGCCAACGAGATAGGCTGCGCGGTAGAATAGAGTACGGCTATTGCTGGATGATCTTGCAAATTCTGGCCCACCCCAGGGAGATCAGCGACGACAGGGATACCCAGTGATTTCAGGAGGTTGGCAGGGCCAACGCCGGAGAGCATGAGTAGTTGAGGCGAGTTGATTGCTCCTCCGGAGAGGATGACTTCTTTGTTCGCCTTGATCTGCTTGGTTTCGCCATCGTGAATACATGTAACGCCGATTGCTCGTGTGCCCTCGAAGATGACGTTTGTTACCAGTGTGCCGGTTTGCAAGGTGAAATTCGGGCGACTCAGGATAGGATGTACATAGCCGACTGCGGCGCTATGGCGTACTCCCTCCTTTTGCGTTACTTGGTAAAAGCCCACGCCATCCTGCTCAGCTCCATTGAAGTCCTTTGTAGGAGCAAGGCCCGCTTCTACCCCTGCTGCGACGAAAGCGTGAGAGAGGGGATTGAGTGTGCGGTGGTCTGTCACATTCAAAGGACCGCCGGTTCCATGATATTCGGATGCTCCCCGCTCCTCATTTTCGGACTTTTTGAAGTAGGGGAGTACGTCCGAGTAGCCCCATCCTTCGTTGCCCAATGCTTGCCAGTGGTCATAATCGCGGCGATTACCACGCATATAGACCATGGCGTTGATGGAACTGGAGCCACCCAGAACTTTGCCACGGGGCCAATACAGTTTACGGTTATTTAGATGGGGCTGTTCCTCTGTCTCATAGGCCCAATCGAGCGCAGATTTAAATAGAGCCGAGAAGGCAGCCGGGATGTGGATTTCTTGCGCCTCATCGGCTCCCCCTGCTTCAAGCAGAAGGACAGTGGTTGCGGGGTCTTCACTTAAGCGGTTGGCTAGCACACAACCTGCGGACCCGGCACCAACGATTACATAGTCGTACATAGATTCCTCTTTTCCTGGGAGCGATAGGCCGTACTACGTTTGTTGCGAACTCTGTTAAACTACATTCCTTGCTAAGTATAGCCATAAGAATTGATGGAAGTCAATGTTATTCGTCGAGTATTATAGGGTGAGTTTAAACAATGAAACTCCTCTTCGCATGTACCGCTTGCATTTTTCTTCGACGACTTTCCGGGAACCCTTGGGAGCAATGGAAGCCACTTCCCCCTTCGGCATATCCATACCATGAGAGTGGCTCCAATAGCGTCACAAGTCACTGGAGCCGCTTTTATATTGCCAGGAAGCACTACTTTCGCACCAAGATTTTTTCATCGCCTCACAGACCCACGAACGCAACCACTTTTTTTGTCGGGAACAATGTCGATACTACTATATATCTACACGCGTTCGCTCTCAGGATCAGTATAATCTCCTTCATAGAAAAGAGGAGCATCGCTAGATAGAAAGTAATAGCAGCAGGAGATGTATTATGAGACAATTGAGAGCCATTTTTCTTGCTCTATCCCTCGTGCTTATGCTGATTCTCAATGCATGCGGCAGTGGGAGTAGCGGCAATCGTGAGGAAAATAACGGCATAACGCGGCAAGAACTCGCGAGTGGCAATAGCTACATCCCTTGCCCCAGTCGTACCAATACCGCAGCCGCTGCGCCCGAACACGGTTCTATTACTCTGACTGTTTCTGGCAGCACTTCAACCCCATCAGAGGACGCGCTTGTCCAGCAAAACTTGCAGCGTTTCGAGGCATTACATCCCACCATCAAAATTAACTGGTCGCCTATCCCTGGCGATTATGCCACCAAAATGCGTGCCAATGTTGCTAGCAACACGGTGCCTGATGTCTTCTATCTGCTCTCTGCGATGTCCAGCAAGTACATTAGCGCGAGTAAATTGCTCAACCTTTCACCCTATATGGCTCGCGATGGCATCAAGGCCAGCGATTACTATCCGTCTTTGCTCAATCCATTTGTCTGTAATAGCGGCCAGATTTACGGTCTGCCGAAGGATTGGAGCAGTTTGGGTGTCTTCTATAACAAGCAGATGTTCCAGGCAGCCGGACTCGCTGTCCCTGGCCCAAACTGGACATGGCATGATATGCAGAGTGACGCGCAAAAATTGACTCGTAACGTCGGTACCACCAACTCGGTCTATGGGGCCGTTTTATCCTCTGACCTCTCTCGTTGGGGCGCGTTCCTGCGTACAGCAGGCGGCTCGGTCCTCAACCACGCTGGCACGCAAGCAGCGTTTAACAGCCGCCAGGGCGTCAGTGCTCTGCAATTCTATGACAGTTTCTTCAAGGCGCAGACCGGAGCGCAGCCTACAGCCGTGGGAGCGCCGTGGAGTGGTGATGCTTTTGGTAAGCAACGTGCTGCTATGGTGATCGAGGGAAGCTGGCTTATCCCTTATCTTTCCTCGACCTATTCACAGGTTCCGTATAGCATCGCGCCCTTGCCAGTTGCCTCAGACGGCACGCGGGCGAATCTGGCCTTCACCAACGCCTGGTCCGCGTATGCTGGCACCCAACATCCAGAGGCCACCTGGGAGCTTATCAAGTACATGACGAGCGCTGCCGTGCAAGAGAGCCAGCTCAACGCGGGCTTTGCGCTGCCCACTCTGAAAAGCCTTGCCAACGCGTCCTACTTCTCGGCGCATCCCGACTTTAAGGTGCTGTTCGATGCCGCACCCTATAGCTACGCGGACGACTACGGTGCGCTGGATACCACCATCCATACTGTTGTCTCGAATGCCATCAGTGCGGTCCTGCTCAATAAGCAAGATCCGCAGTCAGCCTTGAATGACGCCGCTATCAGAGTCAACAATGCCTTGCAGGAAGGGTGAGCGGATCATTTCGCTCCTTACAAAAAACACAGCTTGCTTGCTTTTTTCGCTGAGGATGTAAGCTAAAGAAAGAAGCGTTGTCGTTTGAGAGTCTTTGCGCAGAGACGTGAGAAGGGATAGCTGTATGGAAACTCAATCAGAGGGGGAATCGGTAGCCAGTGCGCCACCATTGACCGCACAAGGGCGACGACGGCTTATGCGTGGTAGCGGTGGCTACTCAAAAAGACGTGCAGATACCTTGATGGCCTATCTCTTTCTTGCTCCCTATCTCCTGGTTTTGCTTGTTTTCATGATCCTTGTTGCGCTTTACGGTATCGGCTTGAGTTTTTTTCGCGTGGATATTGGCTTTACTGCTCCAGTCTTTGTGGGGCTACGCAACTATCGTGCTCTTTTCAGCCAACTTTCCAACCCTTTATTAAGCGATTTCTGGACTTCTATGCTCAATATCCTAAAATTTACCTTTTTCGTGGTGATTGGGCAAACCATTCTAGCTTTGATCCTGGCCCTTCTTCTGCAAACGGTGGGACGTGCCCGTGGCATCTTTCGGACGACTTTCTATATTCCGGCGGTGACTTCCTCTGTTGCCACCTCGCTGATTTTTCTCTGGCTCTACAATCCAGATGGCATCATCAATTACATCTTATCGCTGATACATATCAAAGGGCCAGACTGGCTCAACGATGTCTTCTGGGCTTTGCCCGCGCTCATGTTGCTCAATATCTGGACCACTGCCGCTTCTTTTATGATCTACTTTCTGGCAGCTTTACAGGATGTGCCCAGAGAAGTCCTTGAAGCTGCCGGAGTCGATGGTGCTAGCCGTTTCCAGACCTTCTGGCATATTACTGTGCCGCTTTTGCGTCCGACGATTTTCCTGGTGGCTGCGCTGGGCACCATCGGCGCTTTCCAGATGTTCGACCAGGCCAAATTTATGACTGCTGGCCAGCCGCTTAACTCCACGTTGACGCCGATATTGGAGATTTACAATGAAGGGTTCGTGAATGGCCGCTTTGGGCAGGCCGCTGCCATGTCGGTGATACTCTTCATTGTTATTTTTCTTGTCACCATCACACAGCAGCGTTTGCTTGATCCAGGTAAAACATGACAATACAGATATGTAAAAAACTATAGGTACAGACGCTAAGAAGGGGATAGATGCATGACACAGGTACGGGTACGGGACGGCTCAATCCATGCTGATGGGTCGGAGCGGCGACCATTTAGCTGGTGGCGTGTAATCGTTTATCTTTTCCTGGGGATCTTTATTCTCACATCGATTGGGCCATTGATCCTCACGTTGACCTCTTCTTTTAAAACGATGCATGATGTGTTGGCTTTTCCCCCTTCTGTCTTGCCAGCGCCCTGGATCTGGGACAACTATCAATTTATCCTCTCCAATCCGCTGTTTCTGCGCTGGATGCTCAACGCGTTTATTTATGCTGCGGGTGCCATGCTGCTCAACGTGCTCTTTTCTGCGATGGCTGGCTACGCGCTTGGACGTATGCAGTTTCGCGGCAGGGAACTGATTCTGTTGGTCACGCTGGGTATTATGATGATTCCCACTGCCGTGACGCTGATCCCCAAGTTTCTCGTGGTCAACAATCTGCACCTAGCCAACACGTATTTTGCGCTAATCCTGCCAGCTATGGCGCAGCCGTTTTCGGTTTTTATCATGGTACAATTTATGAAAGGACTGCCCAAGGAATTGGAGGAATCGGCCAGTATAGATGGAGCTTCGCGTTTACGCACCTTCTTCCAAATTGTGCTTCCCCAGGTCAAACCTGCTATCACGGCTGTGGCTATTCTGACGTTTCAGGGGGCGTGGAACGACTTTCAATGGCCTCTGGTGGCTATGGGCACGCAAGATATGTATACCCTGCCAGTGGGCTTATTTTTCTTCAAATCCGCCCACTATACGCAGTACAACCTGCTGCTTGCTGGCTCGGTCTTTAATACTGTGCCGGTGTTGCTGCTCTTTTTCATTTTTCAGCGCTATTTTATCGAAGGCGCTGTCGCTTCCGGTGTGAAGGGATGAGCGGTTCAATTCTATGCAGGTCAGTTTACTCGTAAAGAAAGCTGGGGGCGTGGTGTAAGACCGAGATGGAGTTGAATGGTAGGTAGCAACGAGACATAGTTTATCTGATGCTGGATAGTGCTCCCATCGTTGTTTACATCGCTTCCCTGGTGATTAATCTGGGTGCCAATCACAGCTCCCTGGTTATTTACTTGGTTGCCACTGTTGGCGCTATTATCCTGATTAAGCCCTGTATTATACCCCTGGTTCCCAGTGTTTCCCTGGTCAAAGCCTATAGTAGATGTGCTGCTATCCCCACCACTATTGTCTCCTTGAAGTATCTGGTTATTCGCTTGCAATCCGATAGCCTTGCGCTGACTACTTATCGCATTTCCTCTATTGCTGCTGCTATCCTGATTAAAGCCGTGGTTTTCTCCCTGATTGCCACTATTCCCTTGATTACTTCCCACGCTGAGTGTACTGCTCGGAGCGCTGTTGCTGCCCTGCAAATTCTGGCTATTGACCTGGGCGTTACTCCCAGGCAAAGGCGGCCAGGGTATATTCCCTGGCGCAGTCACAGGCAGCCAACTTTTTTTACCGTGCTTCACCATTGTCACCAGGTGCGTGTGTGCACGAGTCGCCTGTGCAGTCGTCGCAGAGGTGCACCATAGTCTGCTGAGCAAGAATAGTAATGTGAGCAAAAAACCACAGATAACGCATAACATGCCCTTTTTTCTCCATAACACAGCCATACCACTTTTCCCATCTCTCTTCTTTAACATGCAAGTACACATCTCTTAGTTGATGAGCTGATTTCCTCGATTGCTACTGTTATCCTGGTTGAACCCGGTATTGCGTCCTCCATTGCCGCCATTCCCCTGATTGTTTCCCAGATAGTATGTGCGGTTTCCGACACTAATGCAGCCTTGGAGATATTGATTATGCTCCTGGTACCCCCTCGTTCTGCCCTGATTGATGAGCTGGTTCCCATCGTTGCCACTGTTATCTTGGTTCAATCCCCCATTATATCCCCGGTTTCCATCATTTGACATGTTATTTCCTCGATAGGACTTTGTACCCCAACTATCAGTACAGTGGCCTCGGAGATATTGATTGCTCGCATGCACAAACCTCCAAGGTCGATGCCATCTAACCCTGCCCTCTGCCACTGTAGACATGATCGTCGTTGTTTGTATGTTGTGTGCGCGAGAAGCAGCAAACGCTGGTGACGATCTGCTGAGCAGCAGTAGCAACATGACTAATTGGCCCACAATACCGAGACACATCCATTTCTTCATGCGAAGCTCCTTTTAGACGGATTATAGCGTAAAACATTTGTTTTTGGTAATGAGAGAACAGTTGCTCGTATTTGGATTCAATTTGCTCGCATCGCAGGTCTATATCGCGAGCAACTCCCGCTTTTGTCCTCTATGCTTAGGATACAGAAAGGTGCCAAAAAGTGCTGACGGCAATGGTAACAGTGAGCCTTGCCTGACCAATGGGCTTTATACAAGTCCAGGAAAGAAATCTTTCTTGATTTGGCTACTCTTTATGTGCATATTTTTCAGTACATGCTCATATGCTTGCACCATATCCGGTGGGCCAGAGATATAGTATGTACGTTCTTGATAATCTGGAACTGCCCGCATAATCATCTGCTCATCTATTCTCCCCACAAAGCCCGTCCAATTGTGGGGAACAACAGCGGTATCAGTCAGGGTATAAAATATTTTCACACCTAATTTTGCATAGGCTGCGCTTAAGACATCCTTATAAACGATCTCTTGTGCTGTTTTATTGGCATACAAAAGCACAATATCGCGCCTTTCCTGCGTATCAAGGAGATATTTCAACATACTTCTAAAGGGTGTAATCCCAATGCCTCCAGCTAAAAAGACCAGTTTTTGTGCAGGATTTGAGGGGAGTGTAAAATCACCAGCAATCTGTGCTCCGTTGATTTTCGTCTTGCCATCCATCCAATACATCGCACGCTTAAAACTGCTGCTTTTTTCATAAAACCGCACACCTAGATGAACGGTATTTTCCGTGGGTGATGAAGCAAGCGTAAAATAGCGGCGGTTCCCTCTACTATCTGGGCGAAGATGCTCAAGAGTACATTCCATATATTGTCCAGGGGTAAATACCAAAGGTTGCGAAGGTTTGAACACGAAATCAACGATCTCTGGCGCTACCTTGAGCTTTTTCTGTAGTTTGAGCACGACTCTCTGCTTCGAACTGACTAGATACGAGAAGATATTGCCGACGACCAATGCCAGTTCTGGGGTGGAGTAGATTGGGCCTACGTGAACGAGGGGAACGAATAAGATACCAGTAAGTGCAGCATAGATTCTTTTGGAATTTTTGGTAGGCGGAGCCGTAAGTGGTTCAGTTAATAGAATGGATGCAAAGAAGAAAAGTGGGGACTGGAGCAGTAATTGGAGAAATTCTGTTGAGAGCGTTTTCCCCTGTATAAAGGTAAAAAGACAGACACTAGCAAGCGCGACAGCACAAAAAATCCCTACGATCTCTTCCTGGCGTAATTTTCGTGCAATCAGCCAGCCTCCGATGAGTACAACCGGGAGCATACTGGCCGTTCCTATCCACCAACTCGCTGTTCCACCCATAGCGAATGACGTAATCACGACTGCAATAGCAGCGGGATTGAAAAGATGTTTTTTGCGTAGAGCGAGAAGGTATTTGGAAGACATGGCTAGGATTGCAACCCAGCCAAGAAACTGAAAACCGCCTGGCGATTGGGCAGGATCGACAATCAGCGCTAAAATGAGCGCGGTGATAAAGGCTGATTCCAAGTTGGTTGGGATTTTCAAGACGAAAGCGCAGATGGTATTCATTGCCCAACAGATGACGACCAGAAAGGTAGCTGAGAGCAGAAGCGAGAGTGGAGCAAAATGCAGCAGTTTCAAGGATGCGAGAAGCGTTGCTATAGCAATCAGAGCAATTAGCACATATAGTACCAACCGATACATGGTTATTCGATCTAAGAACGCGTCTATTTTTTTCATGATTCGCGTAGCACATACCTTTCGAATTCACTAGTGAATGTTGCTCTGCCCTGAGCATCGATCATATATCCTTCAAAGCCTTCTCTGTGTTCAATAAACTGTATCCCTTTCCTTCCCATGGCGAACGCAGCCGTGGCAAATCGGTCAGCCTCATAGATATTGGGACCGATGACGGTGAGACTGACGATATCTGGAATCGGTGTGTTGCGGTGATACGGATCATAGATATGTTGGCCACGAATAGCGGTGCCAGAGGTAGCGACACCGAGATCTGTGATGGCAAGTACTTTGACGTTTTCACTGCGATTGAATGGATTGCGGATACCTATGCGCCAAAGCCTGCCATTGTTGTTGCCAGCTACCTGGATATCTCCACCGGCATCAACATAGAAATGGTGAAATCCCCGACTACTTAACATGTGTGCAGCATTTTGAATAGCCCATCCTTTGACAATCCCTGAAGGATCGGAGATCCCATCACGTTGAATGTCGAAATAGCCGTGTGTGTCTTTTTTTGTTTGTTCACTCAAGGCCAGGATCATTTGTACCTGTGCGCTGGCGTGTGCCGCAAGAAGTTCGCCCCGGTTGATACGTGAGATTTCACTTGTCTCTTTGTAGGTGCTAAATGTGTCATCAACAGAGGTAAAAAGCGTAAATACCTGATCCAGATCGTCTCGTGTAACCGTTGCATCCACCACTTCGAGCGTGATAGGCATACCCATAATGAGGCGCGTTTGTTTCATCTATGCCTGTGCCTGCGAGAGTGCATCTGTGAGGGATTGCATGAAGGCTTCACTGCTATCAGTGGCCCCCGATACACTATCAACGGTGGCACTTTGTGCTTGAATCGCTTCACTGGTGAGTTGTGGATCGGCATACCCATTGATCTCAACTGATCTATTCCGTTCATTAGGATATTGTAAAAACGAAACACTCGTCATTTTGCCATGTTGGATGACGACTTGGACCTGAACATTGCCCCATTGCGCGTCTGCGACCATTCCTGTGTACGTTCCATCTTTATAGAGAGCGTTGGCTGTGCTGGTTGCATTGGGAGTGTCTGATGCGCCAGATGCAGGTGGCACACTACTGGCTGTGGAAGAAAAAGCGGGTGAGCCTGGATCATTCGAACTATTTGGGAGCAGTGCAAGCACGTTTGTATGGTTAGAGAGAAGGCTAAAGAGAATAAAGGCTCCTATGATAAGCGTTGCCAGCGTGAATTTTTTCATCGGTTCTTTCCCTTTGGAGGTTTACTTCGCTACGATTTTCTTTCTGGTGCTATTCGTAACTATAGCGTCTTCATATGAGATGTCAATGAAAGATGTGTAAAGAATTTGTAAAATCTCAAGAATTGCGGTCTTCGGCAAAGATGACACTGTAGCTACGATTATTGTTGTAGGAAAAACAGAAGAGCACTCCTACTGATAAAGGGTGCCCCTCCAGACAAAACAAAGAAAAAGGTCTCTATTTCAGAGAGATCAGATCTCCCAAACGAATTGATGAGATTTTGAGGCGGTTTAACGCCGCCGGCGGCTACGGCGTTCGCGTTCGATGGCGGCATCCAGGGTGTCGTGGAGGCGCTCAAAGTCGTCCACGTCCAATTGTAATTCCGCTGCTGGAAGATCATCGGGCCGGGTATGACCCTCTTCGTAGAGGCGCAGGACCAGGGCGAGCGTGACTTGCCCAGCTTCATCATCGTCCTCGCCGTCCTTCTCTTCCGTCTCGCCATCGTCCTCGTCGTCATCATCCCCAGTCTCAGCCTGGGTAAAGAACACTTCGGTACGTGCACAACGCAAGCGCCCCGTCAATTTGAGCGCATCGGTAGAGAGTTCCTCTGCGAGTTCGCGTACAACCTCCATCATTTGTACAAAGGCGTCCTGTAACTGCTCTAATGCATCCTCGTCTTCATCTTCGTGGCCCTGGAGTGTTGCATCGCGCAAGACGGATAGTTCCTGGCTCATTGGGTTGCTGCCATCAGGCAGACGTTGGCGAGCCAGATCGTTGAGTTTTTCCAGAGCTTGAGCGAAGGCTGGCGAGAGGCCATTGACGCTATCTGTTTCTTTGGATGTGACCTTTTTCGTTTCGCTCCCGTCATCTGACTCATTCTCGTCCTCATCGTCCTCGCCGTCCTCATCATCATCGTCATCCATTGTTAATCCTGCTGCCTCTTCAACCGCTAGGATCTGCTGATGAAGCTCTTCGATCACATCACGATTGAGATAAGCCAGGACCCGCGCTTGCCGGGAGGCTGCAAGCATGAGAAAGGGGGGCCAGTCGCGATAACGCTCTCTTCCCCGTAAATAGCGCACTTCCAACATGCCCAGCGTGTCTAAGCGTAATGAGAAATCCATGATTCTCCTCCTCTTTTGAAGTGTCCCTATCATACCACAACCTGTGCACATTGCTCTATCGAGTTTGTTGCACAGGCTCAAAAACCTTTGGCGGTCTTGTGGAGAAAAATCAGCCAACATATTCTTCGGGTGGCTCTGTATGAATCACTACCGAGCCAAGATCGGGATACGCCAAGCGCAGGGCACGCTGAATTTCCTCAGCTCGCAAGTGGGCCTGGGTGAGTGGGATGTGTGGCTCACAGATGGTGTGCAGCACGAGGTCTAGCTCTTCGCGTGTTGCCAGGTTTGTAATGTTGTTGCTGGCTATGGAGAAGAACGGTTGGTAGAGATGTACATCGTGTGCGCTGCCCTGGCCCGCAATCTGGTCAGTGATTTGTATGATGCGAGCGGCAATTTCGGGGTACTGGTCAGTGACATTTTGGCGATGCTCGATGGCAGTGTTGGGAGCCTCAAGATGGGTTGTGACGCGGCGCAAAAGTGGATTATCTGCCAGGATGGCCTGCTCCAGGCGGGTACTCACCGCGTGGGCAGTTTGCAGGTCCAGACCGGCCTGCACTTCCAGATCGAAATCAGCCTCTAGCTCGCCGTTGACCTCACGTACGTGGATATCGTGCGCGTGTATACCGTGGCGTTCTGCCAGATAATAGATTTGGTCGGTGATGGTTTCGCTGGCGCTCTGGATTGGTTCAACGTGAACTAACACGTCCACTTCGCTGGTTTCCGCGATGTGCCGGACTGCTTTGATTGTGGTATCTTCTATACGTTCACTTAATTCGTGGATCTGCTCGAAGGTCAGGGTGCGAGGCGCGGTAATTACGACATCTGCGAAGAGTTTGTTGCCAGCTCGGCGGGCACGCACTCGGCGCACTTCGCTCACATCCTTGAGTTGCTGGATGTTATTTACAATCCGCTCATCCACCTCTTGCGGAGCGCGGTCGAGTAGCGCGTCGATAGTATTTTTGGCGAGATGGATACTCACCCAAATGACGATCAGTGAGACACCCAGTGCAGCTACTGCGTCGGCCTGAGCCAACCAGGCAGGTAAGCGCCAGGTGTGGCCGATGTAGACCACCGCTAGACCTACGATCACCATCAGGGAACTCCAGATGTCTGTTTTAAAATGGAGCGCGTCAGCTTCTAGCGCCTGACTGCCCAGTTTGTGCGCGACACGCAGCAGTGCCCGTGAACGTGTATAATCCACGATCACAGCGACGATCATCACTACAAAGGCCCAAACACTGACATTGACTGCTTGTTCGTGATAGAGCAGACGTTGTATGGCTTCGTAGATGATCCAGAGCGCGGTCAGCAGGAGCAAACCAGCTTCTAGAAAGGCCGAGAGGTTCTCGACTTTACTGTGACCATAGTTATGTGTTGCGTCGGCTGGTTTGTCGGACACGCGTACCGCGAAAAGAGTCATGAGGGCCGCAACCAGATCCAGAGCGGAGTGCGCTGCTTCAGCCAGAATGCCCAGACTGCCAGTGAGCACAGCCACTACAATCTTGATCCCCGTTAGACCAATCGCAGCCCCCACTGAAGAGAGGGCTACCCTGCTCTTTTCCCGTTGTGCTTCTTTTGGCGATATCATTAACTGGCGCTTTCCACTTTCCTACAAACTGTCTTGGCGATTTGCCCTACGTATTCTATGCGATAGTGTCGGAAGATGGCAAGGTTTTTTCGCTGAGATAGGAATGTGTATGGGGCAATGCCGGCGCGGGTGCTCTGTCCACACAAGAAAGAGGCCATTTCCATGCTATACTATGTTCATGGATGATTGGCAGACTAGCGGGCAGGAGCACAGCTATGCAAAAGCAGAAACAACCTGTTGTCTGGAAATACCTGATAGGCGTTTTCGCTGTATTCTGGATCATTTTCGCGCTCTTTTTGGCCAGCGCCAATATTCCCTTTGTCATCATCAGTGTGGCGTTGACCACTATACTGGCGATGTCAGCGGTGGTTGTCGGGCTTGCTTGGGCGTACCAGAAAGGCATCTGATTGTTGACAGGTGTGAGCGTATGCCAGGTTGAATACCATGTAGTTGAAGGATTACGATGATTGATGTTTGTCTACTGGGCACATGCGGCATGATGCCTATGCCAGGGCGTTGGCTCTCATGTGCCTTGGTTCGGTGTGGCTCAAATCTGGTCTTGCTTGATTGTGGAGAAGGCACACAAGTGCCCTGGAAGACGCTAGGTTGGGGCTTTCGCCAACTGGGCGCTATTTGCCTGACGCATATGCACGCTGACCATGTGGCGGGCTTGCCGGGTGTGCTGTTTATGGTCGCGCACGCGGGCAGAACGGAGCCGTTGGAGATCTACGGTCCACCGGGCACTACCTACGTGATCGAGGGGTTGCGCCGTATTGCGGCTGGCCTGCCGTTCCCCATCAATATCCACGAATTACAGGGTGGCACGCAATTTATGCTGCCAGGCGACCTACATGCTTCCTGCTGTTCTGCCGCTCATGGTATTCCCTGTCTGGCCTATCGCATGGAACTCACACGCAAACCGGTCTTTTTGCCGGATCAGGCCAGGGCGTTGGGACTTCCGGTGCAATTCTGGTCCAAGTTGCAACACGGTGAGACTGTTGAGCACGAGGGGCAGACGTTCGGTCCAGAACAAGTGCTGGGCGAGGCTCGACGCGGCCTTTCGCTCGCCATGATTACCGACACACGCCCAACCGCGCAACTGAGCACTTTTGCCAGAGACGTAGATTTGTTGATCTGCGAGAGTATGTACGATAACCCGGAGGATTTGCCCCAGGCGCAAGCCAACGCACATATGCTGGCCGAGGAATCGGCGGGTATCGCGCTCAAAGCGGGAGCACACCAACTCGTGCTGACGCACTTTAGCCCGAAGATCACAGATACCCGCGAGGCAGAGAAAGCGGCCCGGCGTATCTTCACACATACGCGGGCCGCCAAAGATGGCATGGTGATAACGCTTGCCTATCCCGATTAATCCTACGTTTGAGATTCTCACACTAGAAAGTGCGTGTATTTTGCATCACTAG
>JBDTBU010000168.1:0-3675 GCA_039923935.1 Ktedonobacteraceae bacterium
TCACCGGTTTCTCAGCACAAAAAGGCTGGGATGCCGCAACTGGTTGGGGTACACCCAAAGCGAATGTTTTGGTGCCTCTGCTGGCTATACTCGCTCATTCTCACGACGCAGATGATATGTAATCAACTGCGGTAAAAACGAGTTTCTAGTCATAAGAGAAGCAGGACAGTTAAGTACTACTCAACTGTCCTGCTTCTCTTATGACTTATTTTTGATTTATCCTGCCACTTCTGCCCGCCTCTCACGCAGCTTGCTCAAACGTTCCTCCAATTCAACCAAGCGTTCGCGCTCTTTCTGCACAACCTCTGGTTTGGCGCGGGTGACAAACGCTTCGTTGGCGAGCTTGCCCTGGCCGCGTGCGATCTCCAGTTCGGTGGCGACGATCTCTTTGTCCAGGCGGGCTAGCTCTTTGCCGAGATCGAGCAGACCAGCCAGGGGTAGGTAAATCTCGATGGTACCAGCGAGCAGGCTCATGGCCTGTTCCGGCTTCTCTGCAAGTTGCGCGTGCCACTGGGGACGCTCTGTACGCGCCAGAAATTCGATCAGCGCGGCCTGAGCCTTGAGCATGGCGAGTTGGCTGCCCGCTACTAGAATGACCTGGACGCGTTTAGCTGGCTCGACATTCGCTTGGTTGCGGGCGTCGCGGATGCGCACGATGATCTCTTGCAACAACGCGAACTCGCTCTCTGCGCTCTCGTCCAAAGCTCCCAGATTGCTCTGCGGCCACGCGGCGACGATCAGAGCAGAGGCAGGCCATTGCGCTGGATCAGCCACGCTTGTGCGGTAGAGGTGCTGCCAAACTTCTTCAGTAACAAAGGGCATGAAGGGATGCAACAGGCGCAGGCTTTGATCGAGCACAGCACGCAGGATACCAGCAGTAGCACGCCGTGTGGCCTCGTCGCCCTGCTGCAATTGGACCTTGGCAATCTCGACGTACCAGTCACAATAGTCCGACCAGAAGAAGTCGTTGATCTGGCGTCCAGCCTCGCCCAATTGAAACTCGTTGAGCAGCCGCGTGACCTCGCCACTCAGCCGCGCTAGACGGTGCAGAATCCAGCGATCCGCCAGCGTGCTAGGCTCCACAGCCTCGATGGATGGCACACCCTCACAGACATCTGCTGTCGCCATCATGACGAAGCGTGAGGCATTCCAAATCTTGTTGGCAAAGTTGCGATTGCCCACGATGCGCTCCGGCACGAGCTTCATGTCGTTGCCCGGCGTGCTGCTAGTGGCGAGAGTGAAGCGCAGGGCATCGGTGCCGTACTGCTCCATGATCTCCAACGGATCGACGACGTTGCCCTTGGATTTGCTCATCTTCTCGCCCTTGGCGTCGCGCACCAGGCCGTGCAGGTAGATGGTCTGGAACGGTATGACACCCAGGAAGTGGATGCCAGCCATAACCATACGCGCCACCCAGAAGAAGATAATATCGTAGCCTGTCTCCATTACCGACGTTGGGTAGTAACGCTGCACATCGGCTGTGATATCCGGCCAACCGAGCGTGCTGAACGGCCAGAGCCATGAGCTAAACCACGTGTCCAGCACATCCTCATCCTGACGCAATTGCACGCTCTCGCAGTGTGGGCACGCGCTGACATCCTCGCGGCTGACGGTCATCTCGCCGCACTCGTCGCAGTACCAAACCGGGATGCGATGGCCCCACCAGAGTTGACGCGAGATACACCAGTCGTGAATGTTTTCCAGCCAATCCATGTACGTCTTGTTAAATCGCTCCGGCACGATCTGCAATAAACCAGCCTTGACCGCGCCCATTGCTGGTGTAGCGAGTGGCATCATCTTCACAAACCACTGCTTGGAGATGAGTGGCTCAACTGGCGTATCACTGCGCTGGCAGCGGCCCAGAGGCACCGTGTACTCTTCGATCTTCACGATCACATTCAGGCTGGTGAGTTCTGCAAGCAGATTTTTGCGGGCTTCATAGCGATCCTGCCCGGCGTAGCGTCCAGCCTCAGCCGTCATCTTGCCATCGAAGCCGATCACCTGCACACGCGGCAGATTGTGGCGCTGACCAATCTCGAAGTCAGTGGGATCGTGCGCGGGCGTGACCTTGACCGCGCCTGTGCCAAAGCTGAGGTCCACAACGTCGTCACCCACAATCGGAATCTCGCGCCCGACCACTGGCAGGATGGCGAGCCGCCCAATCAGCTTGGTGTAGCGTGGGTCTTTGGGATTGACCGCCACAGCCGTATCACCAAGGATGGTTTCTGGCCGTGTCGTCGCCACGCTGATGTACTCAGTTGCAGCGTTGACCTGCCCCTCAAGCGGCTTGAGCGGGTAACGCACATAGGTCAACGTGCCCTGTGTATCGACATGGTTGACCTCCAGGTCCGAGAGTGCGCTCATGCAGACCGGGCACCAGTTAATGATACGCTCACCACGATAGATCAGTCCCTCTTCATACAGACGCACAAAAACCTCGCGTACAGACTTCGAGAGACCTTCATCCAACGTAAAACGCTCGCGTGACCAGTCGCACGACGCACCCAAACGCCGATGCTGATCCTGGATGCGGCTCTTATACTGATGCACCCATTGCCAGACACGCTCCAAAAACGCCTCACGCCCAAGCTTGTGACGATCCGTGCCCTCTTTAGCAAGCTGACGTTCAACGACGGTTTGTGTAGCGATGCCCGCGTGATCCTCGCCTGGCACCCACAGCGTATCGTCGCCGCGCATACGGTGGTAGCGGATTAGAATATCCTCAACTGTCGCCGTAATCGCGTGCCCCAGGTGCAGCGCCCCAGTCACGTTCGGCGGCGGCATACTAATCACAAATGTCGGCTTGCCCGCCGCCTCTGGACGCGGCTTAAAGTAGCCATTCTCTTCCCAAAAACGATACCATTTGCCCTCAACCGCTTGCGGCTCATACGCCTTGGGCAGCGCGGTCTTCTCCTGCTCGATCATGTCTTCTCCCGAATTATTTGTACAGCTATTCCGCAGAAACTCTGCTCTCAGCTACAATAAAAAGCCCTTCCCTCACCAAGGACGAGGAAAGGACTTGTATGTATAATTACTCGTGGTACCACCTTGTTTCGATCAACATCCGTAATAAAGCGTGATGATCCTCAATAACGCGATAACGGGCGTCCCGTGATTATTCATCGAACGGCTCCCAGGCGACCTTCAACGCATCTCATCCCAAGAAGACTTGCAGCTTATGGTCTTCTCTCTCTGTTGGGGAATAGCGCCTACTCTTCCTGCTCACTGCCGGATATATTGTTTGCTCTGATGTGTAGTTTATAGGGTAAAAATCATACTGTCAAGAGAAGAAATAGGGTATAATGGGGCGACTAAATAGGATCAAAGTGTACAAAGGAATGAAAATCCTCCTCCAGAGTTTAAAGTCAGCAATCATAATGTCTTTGTAACAGTGAGGAGAAAAACATGAGTATCCCAATTATTGCATTTTTCAATAACAACAGTAATGTGGGCCAAACATCGCTCGTGTATCATTTGGCTTGGATGTATGCTGATTTGGGTCTGCGCATTGTGGTAGCCGATCTGGACCCGCAAGCCAATCTTACTACGAGATTTCTTGATGAGGAACGCTTGGAAGAACTTTGGCTAGATGATACTCATCCCCAAACAGTCTACGGCAGCATTAGTCCTCTTCTCAAAGGAACTGGAAATATCGCGCCACCTCATCTCGAATAT
>JBDTBU010000169.1:0-6053 GCA_039923935.1 Ktedonobacteraceae bacterium
GCCGCAGTCGTGACCTTTTATGCCTCCTATCCCGGACTGGACTACCACAGCGCGAAGGCGGCCTACCTCTGCCACTTCGCGGAGAATGACCCCTTCGAGCCGGCTGAGTCAGTCTCGGAGATGGAGCAGGATCTTCAAGCTGCGGGGAGGCAGGCCAGCTTCTCTACGTATCCGGGGACCAAACATTGGTTCTTCGAAGCGAATCGCCCGGAGTACGAAGCCGAGGCCGCTCGCCTTGCCTGGGAACGGACCATTGCCTTCTTGCATGAGCAGTTTGGTTAAGCTGCCTCGTTGTAGCGGAGCTTTTAACGTTCCAGCAAAACGCGAATTTTGAGGGCGATTTGCAGAGAGAGGCGCATCTCGGCGTCTTCCAGAGATCGGCCTAGCAGTTCTTCAATACGGCCCAAGCGGTAAAGCAGCGAATTGCGGTGCAGATGCATCGAACGTGCGGTTTCGCTCAGATTGCCGTTGCAACGGAAGAACCCTTCCAATGTTTCTAAGAGTGCCTGATTGTTGCGGTTATCGACATCGAGCAACGGGCCGAGCGTCTCCTGGTAGAAGTCCAGCAGGGTTTGTTCGCCATAGAGGGGAAAGAGCAGACGATAGATGCCCAGGCGGGCGAATGAGTGCAGTTTGCCCTCACCAAAGAGCCGACGACCAATCTCCAGGGCTTGCTGAGCCTCGCGCCAGGCTTGGGGGATGGTCTGGACATCCTTGGCGATCTGGCCAATGCCGCCAGTGTAGAAGGGTGTATGGCGTGCATTACGGGGATGTAGCCGGATCTGGACACGTTCCAGACTGTTCAGAATAGCCAGTTGATCACCTGCCTGGGCCGCATCTGTTACTTGTCCGCTGCCATTTTTGGCGTAGGGCAGAAGCGCCATGACGCGGCGTGGCTCGTGGATGATCCAGGCGGTGGGCCACGTGCGCAACAGTTCCCCATGCAGATGTTTGCTCCACTGGACGTGCGGTCCGCTAGCTGTATAGGCTGTTTCATCGGGGGAAATCTCGAAAAGCACGACGACTCGTGGTCCGGCCAAGTCGTGTCCCAGCAGGCGGGCGCGGGCCAGCATCTCTTCGGCTTGCTGATAGGTACCCTGCAACACGTCCATAAACGCCTCGCTCTGGTAACGGCTCTCAACATTGCTGCGTTCGCGTTCGCGGGCGAATTCCAGGGAGAGAATCGGCGCAACTTGACCCAAAATAAGACGTTCCAGGTGGTCAAAGTCGCCGTTTGAGCCGATCAGCGAGACATATCCAACAACTTCATGGGGAATCTGAATCGGCAGCATGACCTGTGTCAAGCCATGTTTTTGGAGTGACTCATCGCTCAAATCGTCGGGGAGCGTGTGCTCTTCCATGTCAGGGGGAGCGGCCTGAAAGCGGATTTCGTGTTCGACATTTTGCAGAATGACCCATTTATTGCAGACTTTAGCCAGATGGGTGCAGACACCTGCAATGCCAGCGCCAGAAATGCTAAGTTGCATCAATTGGTGCGAGATATCGCTCGCTTGTCGTTCGATTTCGCCACGAAAACTCACCACAAACGTAATCACATCGCGTTCGATCTCTTCTAGAGGAGCGTTGAGGGGCAGCAGGATCAGAGGCAGGTGAAGCTGATTGGCACTGGCAAGAGCTTCTGCGCCCAAGGCTTCGAGCGAAGGTCCGGCTACTGCGACTGCTGCAACGCGTTCTTTGTGCAAGCTTTTGAGCAGGTGGGGAAGTGTCTCGTCCAGACGGCGCAACTGGGCAAGACCAAGTAGAGCGAGTTCTCCCCCACGCACGCTTTCAAACGCCGGAAGACGTGCACGCATACGCATGGCCCAGGTGACACGTCGTTCCAGACCCTCACCTCCCGCTGCCAGATGGGCGTCGCGGGAGAGCAGTAAGGTCAGGATATTGCGGACCGAGGCCGAGGATATAGGAGATGGAGAACCGCTCATCTGTTTTACTCTCGGAAATATATGGGCGAGACCCGCTTGTCCAAAAGGGAAGCGCGGCGATTAGCGCCGCGCTGTTGTGGCGGGAGTGCCACTGCTTTTCTCAGCCTTGCGCTTCAGCTCTGCTTTTTTTGCAGAGGCGCGATGTTTGTGCAAGGCGACACGTTTGGTTTTATTCATGATTTGCTTCCTTTCTGCTTATTCTTCCGTTTCACCGGCATCGTCGAAATCGACCTCATTCATATCTTCGGCTTCGTCATTCCCGTCGTAGTATTCGTCATCGCCGCTCAAATCGTCATCGTCGTCACCACGGTCGCGGCGTACCATACTATCCTTAATATACGCTCGGATGGTCTCGCCGCCCCCACCTTGTGAGGGAAAGCTGACTTTGCCGAACATCGTAGGATGCTGATATTCCTCGCGAATAATCAAGCGTAACTGGCTATGTTCCATAGCCAGAACGGCGGCGGCATAACGATTGCCCCCCTCCATGAAATTAATCAGGCGATTGGCTAGGCGTGGCTCGATCTGGCCGAGATCCTCATCTGCTCCATTGCGCACCAGAACCGTGTGACCGATCACACGCAAATGCACTTTATCACCGACAGCGACCCGCGCCAGAATGCCTTTCGCAGACAGATTGAGCAATTCAGTGACGCCGGTTTTACCGGTTTCTTCAATAAAAAGCTGCGGATCGATCCGCCCTGTGCCCATATGAACCAACTGCGGCGGATTGTCCTGTAAGAGTGCTAGCCGGTCCAGGTTTTTCTTGGCAATGGTATTTTTGGGGTTATAGATCAACGTTTGCGAGTACGATTCGCGTGCGTCCGCGTATTGCCCCAGTTCGCTATACGCCTTGCCGAGACGATTATACGCCTCAGTCTCGCCAGGGAACATTTGCAGGATGTTCTTATTGGTGAGCACGGCCTCGTCCCATTGGCTAGTCTGAGCCTGTTTGATCGCCAGATCGGTCCATTGTTTCTTCAGCCGCGCCTTTTCTTCGGCTGATTGTATTTGTGCCATCTATCTTTTCCTCCTCAATCCGTTTTTAACCCCAACATTGGAATGCGTGCTTGTGCCGTCTATCTTTTCCTCCTCAATCCGCGTTTCAATCTCAGGCGAGAAACCCATCCTCTGGCGACAACATGCCACATTCCATTTCAGTCTGTTTCAATTTGTTTTAAGCTCAGGCGAGAAGCCCACCCCCTGGCGACAATATGCAGGTTAGGATATATTACCTTGCCTATTATACCCCAACTGCGCAAGTCCCTTCTGCCGAAATCTCCTGTCACATCGGAGATGCGCAACCTTGCAAGGACCAGGATGTCGCTTTCTCGATGCGCACCTGAACGATAGTGCCTGGTTGCAGTTGCGGTGCTTCGCCAGCCTCTTCGGTGGGTTGTGGGAAAAAGACCCATTTGTTAGTGCGGTTGCGACCCTTCCATTGTTGGCGGCCATGACTGGCGTTGGTCTCTTCCAGCATAACCTCTTCAACCTTGCCTACCAACTGCTGGTTCAATTCTAGCCCAATCTGTGCCTGAACGTCTTCGAGCGCGTGCAAACGGCGTTTCTTTTCCACCAGGGGGATATCGTCCTCCCAACGCGCCGCGACAGTGCCAGGACGCACCGAGTAGGCCGCAACATGCACCACGTCAAAGCGGATTTCTGCAAGCAGGTCCAGAGTGTGCTGAAACTCCTCTTCGGTCTCGCCACAAAAGCCGACGATGATATCGGTCGAGAGCGAGATGCTTGGCCAGAGTTTGCGTACACTGATAATCTTCTCGCGATACTCATCCAGTGTATAGCCACGTTTCATGCGTTTCAGGCAATTGTCATCACCTGATTGCACTGGAATGTTGAGATGCTCGCAGACCTTGGGCAGGTGCGCCATATGTTCGATCATGCTGTCGGTCATATGACGCGGATAAGAGGTCATAAAGCGGATGCGCTTCAAATGCTCGATCTCGCTGAGTTTCTCCATCAGGTAGGCCAGAGTGGGCTGAGCGGGCAGGTCCAGACCATACGCCTCGACGGTCTGGCCCAGCAACGTTAGCTCTTTGGCTCCCTTCGCGACCAGCATACTCGCCTCAGTCACTAACTCGTCCACCGGACGACTGCGTTCGCGGCCACGTCGATAGGGCACAATACAATAGGTGCAGACCTTATTGCAGCCCAGCACAATCGGCAGCCAAGCGGTTGGGCTGGTCTGGGCCGGCTCGATCTGGGTGGGATAGTGCGCGATACGTTCGCCGGGTTTGGGTGTGATCGCCATGGGCAGCACGGTGCGCTTGCCAGTCAGCGGTAGGTTAAAGGCCGCAATAGTTGGTTGAGTAGGCGTGGGTGCACTCGCTATTGCATCGTCGTCGGGGGCCATAAACTCGACATCCAGGCAGCCCGCACCAGAAATCGGCGTCCAACGTTCTTCGAGAAAGTGCGGCAGGATATCGGCTTGCTCGACCTTCAGAAAGAGATCGATGTGTGGATAGCGTTTGCTCAACTCATCAATAGTCTTCTGATTGCCAATCATACAGCCCATCAGCGCGACCAGCAGATCGTCGCGTTTCGCCTTGGCGTGTTTCAGTTGTGCGAGCTGGTTGTGCGCTTTCTCTTCGGGCGCTTTACGCACACTGCACGTATTGAGTATCACCAGATTAGCTTGATCCATGCCAGTTTCTTCCCAGCCCAGTTCATCCAGGATCGTCTGGATGCGCTGTGAGTCGGCCTGGTTCATCTGACAACCAACCGTCCAAATATGATAGCGTCCTCGTGCAATCGAGCTTATCGTGGTCATTTCATGCTCCTCTCCGAGCGATATGTAGGCATGTGTCCGGGCTATAATTGTAGCGTCTGTGTAACATCTCGTATTTCTGGATTCAAGTTGCTTATTATACACCAAAAACGCTCTGGTGAATAGTGCTTGAAAGCCCAAAGCCCAATACAAACCCATCACATTCTCACCCAACAAGCCACCGCAGACGACGATGAATGAGGGATTTGAGCTTGTATAAATGGAGTATTTCTTCTATCAAAACATCAGTGGGAGTATGAAGTATTCCATTGACAAAAAAACATACATGGACGTATACTTTCGTTAGAAACACCTCTTTTTTGTGTACACAGTAGAGTATCAGGAAACCCCCATCCAAACAGAGGAACGAAAAGATGGATACATGTACGACCTGTGGCTTGGAATTACTACCGCAGGCACGTTTTTGTCGCAAATGTGGTACACCGTCTCATCTGCTGACTCCTTCCAACGAGCTACACTCGATGCTAACCATACCTACAGACGTGAGCGCGGCAGAGACGTTCATTTCAAATAGACGAACGCCGTTCCCTCCAACAACTCCCTTGCCTACCATTGGACCCAATGTGCAAGGGGAATTGGGACATATCCAATCCCATCCAAACGAAGCAGAGCAAGAGTATAGAAATCGGCAAATTGGTCTGATAGGTTTGGGACTTGTGGCCGGAGCAGAAGCAGTTCCCCTGCCTCACCTGCCAACCATCCAGGGAGTTCCACAACCTAGTACTATCCCTACGCTACAAGGCACACCATCTATGCCTGGCAACGCTGCTCCCGCACATTTCCCTGCGACTGGTGCCAACCATTTTGCCCCTGGCCACACTGCTCAACCGGGCTATATCCCCGGCCATGCCGCCCATACTGGCCACGTCGCTCAGGCTGGTCACGCGGGACAAGCTGTGGCTGCAAAAGCTGCTGGGGGACTCGCAACCAAATGGATTGTGATTATAATTATTACGACAGCGGTCGTCGTGACGGCAAGCGGAGGCGGTGCCCTGGCCTATGTGCTGACACGTCCGCAACCGGTAATCAGCATTTCTAGCACATACACGATTGGAAGCATACCAGTTGGTTCTTATGGCACCATTCTGCATATAAGCGGCCAGAAATTTTCCAATCACTCAGCCATTACTATCCTGCTGGACGGTCAAATTGCGCCCAGCGCACCTAATGTGGTCAGCGACCAGCATGGCAGCATCAGCGCCGATATACCGATCACTGCTGCATGGCCTCTAGGCCAGCATATTCTCACCGCCAGAGACGCCGATAACTATGCAAGCAAAATAGGTATCCAGGTTGAGGTTGTG
>JBDTBU010000170.1:0-3241 GCA_039923935.1 Ktedonobacteraceae bacterium
GTGTGGGAGAACAAGCGGAAATTAATTTCCGCTTGTTCTCCCACTCTCTCTTTTGCTATTACGGCAATCTGGTACTCTAGAAAAAGAGGGTCATCATCGTTGAGAGGGAAATATTTGCTATGCGTAGACAAAATCACGCTTTCGCTGACTGGGTTGTTTTATCTATGATTGTGCTCTTGCTGATACTGCTTGCGCCTTTTGCCAATGAGCAGGTTGGAATGTCTCAGGCGCAAGGTTCCCATGTGGCGAGCGTACCCGGTCCACTTAGCCAGGCTTTTGAGCAGGCTGCTCGCGAATTTGGTGTGCCCTCGACATTGCTAGAAGCGATTTGTTACATGGAGGGTCGTTTGAGCGATCAGGACGGCGATCCGAGTGTGGATAATGGCTTTGGTTGTATGCATCTGGTTAAGAATCGTCATCGGGATACACTGGGTCGAGCTGCCAGTGAACTCAAGCTCAGTGTGGACCAACTGAAACTCGATTTGCCGTCCAACATTCGTGGCGGGGCTGCGATTTTACGCGACGACGCGCTCCAACTTTCCAGCACACACAGCCTGCCAAGCAGCTTGAGCGACTGGTATGGATCTGTCGCCGTGTACAGCGATTCTACGACGCGTTCGACGGCGCTGATGTATGCCAATAACGTCTATAAGATCTTGAATCAGGGCTTTAGTGCGCCAGACGATCATGGAGAAACGATCACACTGGCTCCCCAGGCCGTACATCCACATATAACAACCTCCGCTGGCGTACGAGGAACCGGCCAACTCCCAGTTGGATGTACACTTGACAATAAAGTTGATTACGCTGGCGCAGTGGACTGTATTCTGCCACCACAGACCTTCGATTGCAATGTGACCGCCAAAAACGCGCCCTGCACTTATGAGAGTGCGCAACGTCCCAACGACTATGCCATTGACCAGATCGTGATTCACGATATCGAGGGTACAGCGCCATCCGCGCTGAATGTTTTTCAAGACCCTAATAGTGGTGCTAGCGTACAGTATATCGTTGATAGTGATGGGACCGTTTATCAGGTTCTCCACGAAACGGATATCGGTTATCATGCGGGCAACTATTGGTACAATCAACACTCTGTCGGGATCGAGAACGCCGGTTTTGATGCCACAGGCTACCGTTGGTATAATGCCACCGAATATTTAGCCTCAGCAAAACTGGTGGCCTATCTGCTCCAGAAATACCACCTTCCACTAGATCGCGCCCACGTCGTGGCACATGGCACCATCCCTGCACCATCCGCAACTGCCACGCCCAACCACGTCGATCCTGGGCCATACTGGCTGTGGGATTACTATTTTAAGCTTATCCATAATCAGGGGGTTGCTTTGCCTGATGTTGGCACAACTCCTCACATTTTCACGCTCCAGCCGAAAAGCGACCAGCATCCCTTTGGTTCACAAGGAAGAGAGACGCGTGCGAACTTCGGGTTTTTCTATTTATACACTGCCCCCAGCACGCAGGCGAGCCGCATTATCCGACAAGGTAGAAGTGCCGACATTACGGACGTTACGAACAGTGTTGAGCCAGATAACAGTTATTACTATGTTGCGAAAGAGAAAGACCCCGCCAGAAGTGGGGACACGATGTACCAGATTTGGTATGGGAAAGAAGATCAAGCCCATGCCTCGCCGACCAATCTGTTTGCACATGCTAGCCTGGCCTGGTTGGCAGTGCCACGCGGTGCTGCTGTGGAAGGCCAGGGTATACTGGTCACGCTTACTATGAGCGGTGGCAGCAAACCGCTCATCTATGGTCGTCCAACCACTGACGCAACGATGGTCCTTGGTGACGCGCCCATTGGTGCATTGTTTGCCTCAGGCTATACCGTGACTGAGGACAGTACCAGCAATCTCTGGTACCAGATCGACTATAACCATCGCCAGGGCTGGGTTCCGGCCAACGAAGTCTCCCTTGGTCCAGATGCACCTAACCAGCCGGTGCAAGCGAATCCGAGTCCGAACCCAAGCCCAAATCCAAATCCGAACCCAAGCCCAAATCCAAATCCAAATCCGAGTCCAACCCAGAATCCAGACCCAACGCCTGGGATAGGACACGATTGAGGGCCATTTTGTTCCCGCTTTATACTATAAAGTAGGAGGATCTCGCTCTACGAAGAGTAAGCAATCCTAAAAAGATTCATTGCCCACTATGGAACAGGTTTTTTTACTGATGCCGTTATTGTTGCACATCGTTGCCAAGAGGAGAGATTAAACATGTCCACATGGATCAAACCGAAATTTGAAGTGATTAGTGTTAGCATGGAATGTACCGCATATGCAGGTTCTAAGTAAGCGGCGGAAACAATAGATCAAGCCATGCTGGTTTGGAGCGTTTGTGCTAAACTCGTATGGCTCTCAGCATTAGAGAGATAATGGAAAATGCATGTACGTTTGCTAGGGACTGCGGCTGGTGGAGGCTTTCCTCAGTGGAATTGCAATTGTCGGCAGTGCCAGGGAGTTCGACAGGGCACACTCCGCACGCACCCACGCACACAATCGAGCGTTGCATTGAGTGCGGACGGGCAACGCTGGTTCCTGCTCAACGCTTCGCCAGATATTCGTCAACAGATCGAAGCATTCCCTCCACTGGCTCCACCATCAGATAGCACGCGTGGAAGCGGCATTGCGGGTGTCTTTCTCACTGACGCTGATCTCGATCATACGCTTGGTTTGTTGATCTTGCGTGAAGGGTTACGTCGTACTATTTATGCAACCTCAGTTGTGCGCCAAGCACTCACAGATGGACTGGCCTTGCTCCCAGCCTTACGCCAGTATTGCGAGATTGATTGGCGTGAACCGGCCAGTGAACTCACGCCGTTGTGCTACGCCGACGGGTCGCCCAGTGGTCTACAGTATGCTGCCTGCGGAGTGCATGGGCATCCGCCGCTCTACATGGGCGAGCAGGCCACGCCCCAACCTGGGGATCGGGTCGGCTATCGCTTCGTAGATGAGCAGACTGGTGGATGCCTACTCTATTTTCCCGGTTTGGCGTTGCTAGAAGAGCCAGTCAAAGCACTCCTGGCCGACTGTGACGCGTTATTGTTTGACGGCACATTCTGGAGCGAGCATGAGATGCAGGAGAGTCGTACTGGTGCGAAAACCGCTGCACAGATGGGACACTTGCCGGTAGGAGGGCCAGAGGGCAGTCTGATCCAGCTTGCCGCGTTGCCGATCAAACGCCGAATCTATGTCCATATCAATAATACAAATCCACTGTTGAT
>JBDTBU010000171.1:0-13880 GCA_039923935.1 Ktedonobacteraceae bacterium
GTGAATGATCGCATCGATGTGGCCTTGGCGGTGGACGCTGATGGCGTGCATCTTGGTCAGGACGACGATATGCCTGTGCAGCTTGCGCGTAAGCTTCTGGGGCCAGCCCGTATCCTAGGTATTTCGGCAGGTAACCAAGTTGAAGCCGAAGCCGCCATAGCTGCCAGTGCCGACTATATCAGCGTGGGAGCGATCTACGCCACCCGCGCCAAATCTGATGCAGGTGCACCCATCGGCATCAGATTTTTGAGTGAACTGGCGGTGCGTACCACCATCCCACTGATTGCAATTGGTGGAATCACTGTGCAAAACGTCAGTCCGGTGATACAGGCAGGAGCGGTTGGTGTTGCGGTGATTACGGCAGTTGTCAGTGCTGACGATATTGCTGCTGCGACACGCGATATACTGAACGCCATACAATCCCAGTAACAGACACATAGCAGAGAAAGATGAACAAGAGATGGACACATGGAAAATTGGCGCACGTGAGTTTCATTCGCGGCTGCTGCTTGGAACCGGAAAATATCGCACCTTTGAGGAAATGCGTGCTTGTTTAGAAACCAGCAGTGCGGAGATTATCACTGTCGCGTTACGACGACTCGATCTCTCCAACCCGCAGCAGCCCAGCCTGCTCGACTACATCGATCAGAGCAAGTATGTGATCTTGCCCAATACGGCGGGTTGTAAGACCGTACAAGAGGCGGTGCAAACGGCCCGGCTCGCTGCCGCTATGGGCTTACCGCGTTGGGTGAAGTTGGAGGTCATTCCCGACGCGAAGTACCTTCTGCCGGACCCTATCGCAACACTGGAAGCCACAAAGATTCTGGCTGACGAAGGATTTGACGTGCTACCATATATCAATGCCGATCCGGTGCTGTGCCTGCGTTTGCAGGAGGCTGGTGCGGCGACAGTCATGCCGTTGGGTTCGCCAATTGGTTCTGGTCAGGGCGTGCCAAATCTGCATCAGATCCAGATTATCATTGAGCAGGCCCGCGTACCCGTCATCGTCGATGCAGGGCTAGGTGTGCCCTCTGACGCAGCCCTGGCTATGGAAGCAGGCGCGTCAGCGTGTCTGGTAAACACAGCCGTAGCTCAAGCGCAGAATCCCATACAGATGGCCCTGGCAATGAAATTAGGCGTCGAGGCCGGACGCGCTGCCTATCTGGCGGGTCGTATTCCCAGACAAGCCCACGCCACAGCAAGCAGCCCTACGGTTGGCCTACCGCAAGTGGGAAGCTGAGCTTTCGATGAGCACGTTACAACTAAAGTATCCACAACTCTGCCTAGTCACTGATCCAGAGAAGCCCGACCTGATCCAGAAAGTGGAGCAAGCGTTGGCTGCGGGCGTCACCATGCTCCAATTGCGCGGACACACGCTCTCGTCCGCACATCTGTACACCCTGGCTAGTGTGCTGCGTCCACTCTGCCAGAAATACCAAGCCATGTTCATCGTCAATGATCGCGTGGATGTTGGGCTAGCAGCAGGCGCAGACGGCTTTCAGCTTGGTGCTCACAGTTTACCGCTCACCGTTGCGCGTCAACTTGTAGGCGAGCGATGTCTGCTCGGTGCCTCGGTTCATTCGCAAGAAGAAGCCTGTGCAGCAGTTGCAAATGGAGCAGACTTCCTGCTTGTGGGCACCATCTTCGCGTCATCTTCCCATCCTGGAGAGTCTACCAGCGGCCCTCAGTTGGTGCGCAACCTGAAACGCGTGGGCCTAACGCTTCCACTGCTCGCTATTGGTGGCATTACCAGTGCGAACGCTCAGCAGGTTATGGAGGCTGGTGCAGATGGAATAGCCGTCATCTCAGCGATTTTAGATGTGCCGAACATAGAGCACGCGGTACGCGAGTTGTGTACAATTATCACAAACGAGGGAAAGGACCGCTATGGATGAAATATCCAACACACCTGGAACGACGATCACGATCATCGCGAACGGTCAGCCGCGTGAAGTGCAAAGCGGAAGTACGCTGGCGGACCTCTTGCGTGAGGTTGCCGTCACGCCCACGCATGTAGTTGTGCAAATGGAGGGAATAATCATTACGCGTAGTGAATTTGAGCAGATTGAGTTACACGAGGGAAATAAGCTGGAAATTGTTACACTTGTGGGAGGTGGGTAGATGTTTTGCACAGCTTTTTCTATGATCTCGCCTACGCTCCTAAACGCTGCATGCTATAATATGCCCAGCTATGCTACAATCCGGAAGATCGTCGTTTTCATCGTACAAAAATTGGTTTGGCATGTATCGAGCAACATTTGCAAGTTCTTGGATAGTGCACAAACGAAAGTGAAAAGGAATTATCATGACTAATCACGCATATTTTCACACCTTAGCGGAGAACGTTATCGCAGGCCAACAACTCAGCAGGGACGAGTGCCAGACAGTGCTGCGTTGCCCGGATGAGCGCGTGCTCGATCTGCTCGGCGCGACCTATCGTGTACGCGAGCATTTTTGCGGCAAGCGTGTCCATTTGCACATGTTGATGAACGCGAAGAGCGGCCTCTGTCCCGAAGATTGCCACTATTGTTCACAATCGCGCATCTCCACTGCCGAGATCGAACGGTATCCGATGGTTAGTCAGCAAAAGCTGTTGGAAGGTGCACGCCAAGCTAAAGAGGCAAAATGCCTACGTTACTGCATGGTCATCAGTACACGCGGCGCGACAGATCGCGAAGTCAACTTTGTAGCAAAGGCGGTACGCGCTATCAAAGAGGAAGTCGATATCGCTATTTGTTGTAGTATGGGGCTTATTTCTGAGGAGAAGGCGCGTGTGCTCTACGAGGCGGGTGTCGAGCAATTCAACCATAACCTGAATACCAGCGAACGCTATTATCCAGAGATTTGCACAACACACACCTATCAGGATCGCATCGACACGCTGCTCGCAGCCCGTAAAGCTGGTTTAAAGCTCTGCACAGGTGCGATTTTCGGCCAGGGCGAGAACGAGGACGATATTATCGACGTAGCCCTAGCCTTACGTGAACTGGAACCGCAGTCGATCCCGATCAATTTCCTCCTGCCCATGCAAGGCACGCCTTTCGCTGACAAAAATTACATTCGCCCCTATGACTGTTTGCGCATTCTCTGCCTGATGCGCCTGGTCAATCCCGCACAGGAGTTGCGCGTAGCCGCCGGACGCGAGGTGCACATGCGTTCGCTACAACCGTTGGCATTGTATGCAGCGAATTCGGTCTTCGTCTCCGGCTATCTCACGACGAACGGGCAAACCTATCAGGAGACCTGGCAAATGCTCGCAGACATGGGTTTCGAGATTGACGAGCATGTCACGCAAGAAGAGGAGAATTGTGAGTCTGAGGTTTCAACAATATAACCCTTTCTCCCTATCTTCATTACGCACTCAGACCCCAATTGTTCAAGTGTTTTAATCCATCGGCCAACGATGACCGGCAGACTGATAAATGGCCTCGATGGTCGCCAGATTCTCAAGAGTCTCGTCCAGGCTAAATGCGGGCGGAGTTGCAGCACGCACACAGGCACCAAAATGTTCAACCTCCAGGCGATAGGCATCGGCTGCTGAAATCGTCTGGTGGATGGTCTGGCCTTCTAGGGAAAGCACAACCTCGGTCTCGTGGTAGCCAGTCACGAAGGGAGCGGGAATAGTCAGCGAGCCTTGTTCACCAATCACTTCAGCAATTTGACGGCCAGGGAGTGCAAAACTCGAATCGATCTGACCAAAGCGCCCATCACCAAAATCAAGCACAGCACTCGTCGAATGCTCTACCGCGCCAAGTTCAGCAGCATATACACGAGCTGCCACAGCCACGGGCGGGCGACCATAGACGGCGCGACAGAAATTGACGGCATAGCAGCCAACATCCATCAGCGAACCGCCAGCCAGGTCAGGTTGTAGGCGAATATCGTGCGGGCGCGGTGGCGAAAAAATATTAAAATCGAACGAGGCGCGTACCAGTCGAACTTCGCCCAGACGCCCAGCTTTTATCTGCTCTAACGCCCAGATTGTCTGTGGATGGAAGCGATACATAAACGCTTCCATAAGCATCTTTCCATTGCTACGTGCCGCCTCAACCATCAGTGCACCCTGTTCTGCGGTCACGGCCAGCGGCTTTTCGCAGAGCACATGCTTCCCAGCGAGCAGCGCCTTGATTGTCCATTCAGCGTGCAGGCTATTGGGCAGAGGATTATAGATAACCTCGATCTCCGGGTCAGCAATCAGGCTTTCGTAGTTCTCGTACAGACGCACATTGGGTATGTGTGCGCAAAGCTCGCGTGCCCGCTGCGTATTACGACTCGCCACCGCAACCAGTTTTTCGCTCTCCGAAGCTATGAGTGCGGGTATCACGCGTTTCACGGCGATATTCGCCACGCTGAGCACGCCCCAACGCACTGGATTGACATGGGAAATGATCTCATTCTGCATTCTTCACTATCCTTCTTTCCTTTCCCTTAAAACACCTATCTCCTCAGTAGCCCGAAAGCTGCTTTTCGACAGGGCGGCGAACTGTTCCAATAACACTAAAAAACGCACGTTCCTCTGGCTATTATACCGCAGGGGAGTGCACCTCGCTAGGGAAACGCTATGCCATCTGGGCCAATAAAACGCTTGATACGATACACCGTTTGGCTGCGCTTAAAGACATCAGGAAACACTAGCATTTGCAAACCAGCAGAAAGTGTGTTTAAAATAATACGAGAATGCAATGCCCGCACACTGCATGAGAGAAAGGGTTTATTTTTTATGACACAGACACAACGTCCCATACGCGTTGGGGTACAGCTTCATCCCCAGCATACAAGCTACCAGTCTTTCGCGGAGGCGGTCAAGAGGATTGAGGAGCTAGGTGTTGATACCATCTGGAACTGGGATCACTTTTTCCCACTCTACGGCGAGGCGAATGGTCCGCATTTCGAGGGCTGGACCATGCTTACCGCGATGGCAACGCTAACTACACGCGCCGAAGTGGGCTGCTTGGTGACGTGCAACACCTATCGCAATCCAGCCTTGCTCTCGAACATGGCTAAAACTGTCGATCATATCAGCAATGGTCGGCTTATCTTGGGCCTCGGTGCTGGCTGGTTCGAGCGCGATTACAGCGAATTTGGCTACGATTTTGGTACAGCGGGCAGTCGCTTAGCGGCCCTGGGCAAATCGCTGGAGATTATCAAGCAACGCTGGGAAGTCGATGTGCCCAAACCGTTGCGCAGCATCCCGATCATGATCGGCGGCGGCGGTGAGAAAGTCACCTTAAAACTCACCGCGCAATACGCTGATCTGTGGCACGGTTTTGGCGACACGGAACAGATCGCGCACAAAATGGAAGTGCTGAACAAGTGGTGTGCTGAGGTGGGGCGCGACCCCAGCGCGATTGAACGCTGCTGCGGCACTCAGCAGGACACGAGCGATGCAGACCGCGACGCCTACGTGAAGGCCGGAGCAACGCATCTGATCCTCGGTATGGGCGATCCCTGGAACTTCGAGGCCGTTGAGAAGCTAGTAAAGTGGCGCGACCAGCACAATCGGTAAACATCATAGAATGAACGTGGGATGCAGCACAATCAGTTGAACCTATTGTGCTGCATCCCACGTTCATTCTGATGAAATACGAGCACGGCGATCTTCAACACGTCTGGCTTTCATTTCAAAGCGTGGTAGACTACCAGGCGCAACTATCTCAATAGGTACACGCAAGTTTAGCGCGAGATGCAGTTCCGTCTGCAACCTGGGCACTAGCTCTGGCGGGCATTCGACTTGCAAAGTGATCTCGTCCAACATACCAGATTTTGTGACAATGATGCGGTACTCCTGCACCTCTGGGAAACGGTGCAGAATATCGGCCAAAGCTGAGGGATAGACATTGACCCCACGCACAATCAGCATATCGTCGGCACGCCCCAACACACCGCCAGGTAGGTAGAGGAAGCTGCGTCCACAACTGCATGTGTAGCCACCATGTCTCACCAAATCGCCGCTGCGATAACGCAGAACGGGATAGCCCCAACGTCCCAGGTTTGTCAACACCAGTTCACCCACCTCGCCAAGCTGGACCTGATCGCCAGTAGAGGGGCTGATGATCTCAGCAATGAATTCACTCTCGTTGACGTGTATCCCCTGCTGTTCGGCGCAGGAGAAGCCATAAGCCCCCATCTCGGTCATACCGGCGTGGTCATAGGTGTGCGCGTGCCAAGCTTGCTCAATACGCTGACGTGTCGCAGGAATCGAGGCTCCTGGCTCGCCCGCATGAATCGTTACACGAATAGCAAACGAACTGAGGTCAATGCCGTGCTCCTGCGCCACTTCTGCCAGACGCAACGCGTAGCTCGGTGTGCACACCAGCACCGTCGCCCCTATCTCCTGCATGGCACGTAGGCGCTGCAACGAATCCATACCGCCGCCCGGCACAGTCAGTGCACCCAAACGCTTTGCGCCCTCGTAGGCCGCCCAGAAACCGATAAATGGACCGAATCCAAAGGCCAAATAGACAATATCATCGCGCGTCACACCCGCGCCCTCATAAACTGTCGTCCAACAATCCGCCCACCAGTCCCAACTCTCCTGTGTATCGAACACCTTCAAAGGTCGGCCAGTCGTCCCAGACGTCTGATGCATACGTACATAGTGGCCGAGTGGATAGGTGAGATTACTCCCAAAGTCTGGGTACAACACCTGGTCCGCGACCAACTCGTGCTTGTTGGTAAAAGGGAAATTGCGAAGATCCTTGAGGTTTTCCAAGATCAGATTTCCTTGGGAAGGCAGCAATTTGCGAGCATAGAAGGCATTGCTGGGAAGTATGCGCTGAAGGCCCACCTGGAGACGTGCGAGTTGATGAGCTTCAATGAGTTCGCGAGATACAGTTTCCAACTGAGACATGGAAAATGACTTCCTTTCTCTAGATGTTTTCAGAAGCACCAAAACTGACAGGCTACCTCTGTCGAGAACAATGATATGTTTCTTGCTAGAACAATCTTTGCCAAGAAACATATCATTGTTCTCGACTACTTTTTGGCCCGGATCTCGCGGTTGAGTGTGATCGACAAAATGAGCAACACAGCCACCACCAGGATGACGCCGGACGCCACTTTTAGCATGGACAGAGCCGGAACGTAGCTGAACAATGCCAGCAACGCCATCGTAATAAGCACGCCGATCAGGATCACCATGTCACCCACGATAAAATTGTAGATCGCTTTGATTATTTTCATAAGCTACTTCTTCCTATCTCTACGTGTGGACAGCCGCATTCTGCGAACTAGCCTGGAGAGTCTGACGTACTTTAACCTGTTTTAGCCAAAGCACCAGGACGAACGCAGCGAGCAGGTAAAGAGCAGCCAGAACAATAATAAAGGCATCTGCATACGGCCAGTTCACGCCGAAGCCCTCGCCAGCCCAGAAAGTACCGAAGCTCGTCAGCATAATGCCCACGACAAATTTGAGAGTGTTCTCAGGCACTTTCGTCAGTGGAGCACGCACCACAGCTCCCAGGAGGATCACCAACACACCCGCCACAGCGGCCCCGATGGCTGCGGAAGTAATACCGCTGGACCGTTGAGCTATAGTTGCCGCAGCGTTACTGCCAAAGGTGATCACAATAAAGGCCACCTCTAATCCCTCCAACAGGACCGCTTTATAGGATAGAGCCACGCCGAAAGGCATGAAACGCGCTTCCGGTGTCTCGCCGCGCTCACGGATCTCGGCCATATGCTCTTCAAAAATAGCCTCTTCATCGTGCAGCGCCTTCATGCCGCCATAGCGCAAAATGGCCTTCTTCAGCCACTTCAACCCAAAAAGGACCAGAATAATACCAACAATCAGACGCAGAACGTCCAGAGGCACTAGCGTCACGATAGCTACGCCAAAGGTAGCGATAATAGCGGCGAGCGTGGCAGCGGCAAGAAACGCTCCCAATAGCGAGCTACGCCAGTTCATAGTCACGCCGACCACCAGAACAATAGTAAAAGCCTCAACAAATTCTACAGCCGAGGCCAAAAACGCAGCAGAGGCAACAGCCCATTGCATGCACAATCCTCTCTTTCTGTTACGAGGGATAGGAGAAATATTACGGCAAAAAGGGAAGCCGATACTCATAAATCCACATGGTTTCCCTTGTGGGTTGTATTATAGCATATACTGGGGATAATCATCGTGAGGCTATAGCGGGGAAAACAAAAAAGGGTGACCGATGGGGCTCGAACCCACAACCACTGGAGCCACAATCCAGAGCTCCACCTATTGAGCTACGGTCACCATGCAAAGCTATCTGAAACCGTTTCACTGTGGTGAGTGAAACCGTCTTTGTGGTCCATCCTCAGTTTCCTGGGAAGGATCGTTCAGAACATCTCTTACTTGCCACAGTATAGAGTACAATGTGCACGCTGTCAAGAGGTTTTCTGAGCTTTTTCTGGGGAAATCCAGCCCCTTGACAATGCACGCTCGGCTGCCATACACTCCAAACAGAAGAACCAACCCTCAATCACATTTTCGAGAAACGGGGAACAGAGGTAGCACATACAGTATGTCACAACACATTCCTGATGAGACCAGCATGTTTGCACATGGTGAAGATGAACTGAGCCAGTTGCCCGCACTTCCTCCTGGCATCTTTATCCAGGCTCCCAGCAAGACGCCGCGCCGCCGGACGATCTGGCCGGATGCTCTTGATGTGATCTTTGAAAAAGACCCGGCCTGCAAGAATATTTGTGAGGCGTTGCTCTACCAGAGCTTCTGGGCGATCTGCTATCATCGTGTCGCACACGCGCTCTATAAGCTGCACATTCCCGTTATTCCGCGTATTATCTCACAATTCGCGCGTTTCCTGACGAACGGCATCGAGATTCATCCGGGGGCGCAAATCGGTAAACGCTTCTTTATCGACCACGGCGCAGGCGTAGTAATTGGCGAAACAGCGGTAATCGGCGATAATGTGATGCTCTACCACCAAGTGACACTGGGTGCAACCGGCTGGTGGCGTCCCGGACCTGGCCGTTTGCACAAACGCCATCCCACCATCGAAAGCGATGTGACCATTGGCGTAGGCGCGGCCATCCTTGGGCCTGTAACCATTGGACACGGCAGCAAGATCGGCGCAATGGCCCTGGTCCTGGAATCAGTGCCGCCTAACTCAGTCGTGGCCTCCAAGCCTGCCGAGCTGCTGGTCAAGGGTGGTGAAGCCCTGGTCCAGCATCAAGAACTAACCCAGGGCTGGAATGGCGAGATGGATTATCAGATTTAAGGAGAGCAGCCATGCAACAAAATCTCCATGCCATTCCTCCCTGGTTAGATAGCGAAACGAGCGATCTCGTCAGAGATAAGATCGAGATGTTGGTTTCACGGCATCCTGATATTCTCATTATCATTCTCTATGGATCAGTTGCGCGGCACGAAGAACGCTCTCTTGATGAGCCTGATCCCAGCGATGTCGATCTACTTGCCGTTTTTGATGGTGATCGAAGCTCCATCCGATCCCAAGAATTAGCTCTTACTCATTCGATGGGCTTGGCAGAGGATCAACACTTACAAGCACCGCGCGAAGTGAATGTAATGCTCTCTTCACGCACTTGCCAGGAATGGAACCCGCCTTTCATAGAGAATGTAAAATACGATGGCATTATCCTCTATCAACGTGGTGAACTACCTACTGCCTTCGCAGCTTAAAGGAGATTGTGCACGATGCCGATGAATTGCACAATGTAGCAAGCAAACCACACCAGGAGCCGTTACAATCTCATCCAAGTATGTGTTACAATAGAGGGCAAACAGGCGAAAGTGAGAATATGCACAGGATACTCTCTCCAACAAAAACGCAAACGCTGCCATCCCCCGACAACGCGACACGATCCAAATACAACCACACCGACCACTTGGCGCACTCCAACTTTACACTGCTGCTGGTCAAGCCTAAACAAGAGTGGACTGCCCCAGCGGTGGTCATGCTGGCACACTTCACACCCACAAGGACGAGTACGAAGCGCGTGTGCTAGCCTTCTTCGCGAGTTACCTGTAGCACGCTTCTTGTTTAAAAACATGTTTCTATGGTTCTGTTCTACCATTACCCCGTGTGCAAATTCTTGTTCTGAGCGTAATTTCAAAAAAACTTGCACACGGGGTAATGCTATCTCATCGGAAGAGATAGAGCTTTCCCTTCCGGCATATGAACCTCAATTTTAGATCCCACTGCTTTGCTTCTCCGATGAAACCATGAGCGTAACGTACCCGGCTCAGTTGATGTCAGCGACCAGACCGCGCCACCAGCGAGCAAGACCAATAATGGCTCAATTGGCGCACGAAAACGCGAACTCCCATATAAAATGATACAAAGTATGATAGTCAACCCTATAATGAGACAAGGCACAAGAAGTTCTTTCCATTTCGCACGTATCGTTACCACTAAACCAAAAGCAGCCAGCAGAATAATCACAAAAGGGGTGGTATTCATCAAGTACCAAACAAATTGCGAAGATGGGCGGTTAGGAAACTCCCTAACTGGTAGCCCCTCCTCAGATGTATACGGTCTCCACATATTGACAAAATGCTGGGAGAAAAGATAGAGCGCTTGCCCCTTATGTGTCAGCATCCAGTGATAGGCGTAACCATTCAAACCTTTCTCTGTATAATTAGTAGGTGCTGGTTGGATTGTCCCCAATGGTAGCCACATAGCGGTATAGCCAAACATGGTTGAGGTGACTGTAGTATCATTATAAGATCCAGCCATAACAGCACCACTACCAGTCGCTACCAAGGTAAAATGATGATTCTGCTGATAGTTGCGGAACGTCCAGGGAGCAATCAGACCAAAAGTCAGGCAGGAGATTACCAGTATGCCTTGGACAAGCTTGCGCCAGGAAATGGTGCGAGAACGCAGCATAACCAATGTCCAAATCAGCACAAGCAACAACAGACCAATACCATTGGGGCGTGTTAAAGAAGCACATGCCAAACATACACCGCAACTGACCATCCAACGAACATGCAAGCTCCGTTGCATCCGAAATAATGAGTAAGCAAAGCCCATAGTGAAAAATGTATAGACTGATTCTGAGTAGAGCCATCCGTCATAGATGAACAGTCCTGGGTAGAGTGCCGCAAGTATCCCTACTACTAGCGCAACTTTCTTATTGAAAATATCTCTGGCAAAGAGATAGGTGAGCACACATGTGCCAGAACCGAGAAAGCACAAAAAAAGCCGTGGATATGCATTATATGGTCCTACCAATCTGTAAATAATCGCCATGACAAAAGGCCAGAATGGAGCACGGCTCGTCGTGTGATCATAAGACTGAAGGCAAAAACAATGCTCGCTATTAAGATGGAGCGCAATGGTATGATAATAGCCCGCATCAAATTCTGGTATATACCCATGTGCTACTGTTATATTATAAATAATACGTACAAATAGCGCAAAGCTAAAAACGGCTATTCCCGGTAAATACACAGGTAAGCGTTTCAACATAAAAACACTCCATATTTTTTCTGATTAAGGATACGATTCATAGAAAGCAGCTACAACTATGGCATATGCTATCTTCCCATCAATACACATATTGCAATGATACTATCACACAATAACGAAATATTGGATGAGGTAGTAACACTATAGCAATCTTGTTCTTCTTGCTCTGGAAAGCAAAAGAGCAATGCTCCTTCTGCTCAAAGGTCCATCTTCCTCGACGCACACGAACGCGAATTGCTATAATGGCTAAAGGCACTTTACTACTTTAAATGGATGAGGATTTTTCGCTTGGGAACACACGGCAATCTGATTATTGGGCAGTCGGGCGGCGCGACTGCGGTGATTAACGCGACTCTGGTGGGCGCTGTCGAGGCTGCTCTGGCCGATACACGCATTGGGCAGGTGTACGGGATGTGGCATGGGATTGAGGGACTGTTGAAAGAGGATATCGTCGATCTCGGCCAGCAACCAACCGCCATCTGGTCGGAACTGATGCACACACCTTCAGCCGCACTTGGCTCGTGCCGCTATAAGTTGCAAGAGCACGACCTAGAGCGCGTGATCGAGATCTTCCGGTGCTATGACATTCACGCACTGCTTTATATCGGCGGCAACGATTCGGCTGACACAACGCACCGCATCGCTCAAGCGGCTCAGGCAGCAGGCTACGAGTTGTGTGCCATCAGTCTGCCAAAAACTATCGATAACGATCTCCCACTAACGGACCACTGTCCAGGCTATGGCAGCGCGGCACGTTTTATCGCCATGGCCACGATGGACTCGACGATGAACACGCTCTCGATGCCCTGGCACTATCCAGTCAAGATTATCGAGACAATGGGACGAGACGCCGGCTGGCTAACGGCTTCGGCTGCTTTGGGCAAACGCGATGAAAGTGACGCACCGCATATTCTGCTGTTACCCGAAAAAGTCTTCAACGCTGACCGTTATCTGACACAGGTTGAGGAGGCGTATCGACGCTTCGGCTATGTAGTGGTCGTGGCGGCGGAAACATTACGCGACGAGCAGGGGCAAGCCTTGGGCGCGGCTGGTCAGGCCGGGATGGACGCTTTTCAGCATCCCTTGCTAAGCGGCGCGGCGCAATATCTGGTAGAATTAGTGAAGACACACGTAAAGCTACGAGCACGCTTCGATAAACCGGGCGATTTGCAGCGCATGGCCTCGTTCTGTGTCTCGCACGTTGACCGTGCAGAAGCCCATCTGGTGGGACAGGCAGGCGTACAGGCGATCCTGGCTGGTGAGACTGACAAAATGGTCGTACTGCTGCGTCAGGACGAGCCGGAGTACCGCTGCACCACTGGGCTGGCCGCTCTCAGCGAGGTAGCCAATGTCCAGCGAATTGTACCAGAGGCATACCTGGACGCCAGCGCGACGATGGTCACTGCTGCCTTTATGCACTACGCGCTACCGTTGATTGGCGAGCCTTTACCGGTTTATCCACGATTAGAGCATAGAAAGTTCCTATAGGATAGGACCGAAATATGACAGATACACAAAAAAAAACTTCTAGAGGGCAGGAGAAGAACTCAGAGCTGAACCTGCATGGACAGCGCATCTGGCTGCGCCGACCTCGCATACAGGACGCACGTTTTGTCTTTCACTGGGAACGTGACGATGAGGTTTGGCGTCACGATCCGCACCGACCCTACGCGCAAACGTTGACGGATTTCCTGTCGGTTTTTGAGCGTAGCTATGTGCGTGGCAACGGACGACAATTCTGGCTGATTATTGAAAACGAGCAACACCTTCCCATTGGCACGATCACGTATTTTAACGTTGAGCAGCGTGCTGACCAGGCTGAAGTAGGTCTGGGTATCGGCGACAAAAGCCAGTGGGGCAAAGGCTATGGAGCCGAGGCAATCAGCTTGCTCACCCAGTACCTTTTCACGCAACCTGCTTTTACACGTCTCTATGCAGAGACAGCTATGGCTAACACACCTGCCCGCAAAGCCTTCGCCAAAGCTGGCTTTGTGGAAATTAGCGAGATTTTTGATCCACGTAACTCAGGAACACCGTGGGTTTTACTGGAAATATGGAAGGATAGAAGGGATAACACACATTCATGAATACTTCACCTGTCAACATCGACCCGAACATTTTTACCTCATACGATATTCGCGGCATTTATGGACAAAATCTTGATGAAGAGGTAGCCTATCGCATCGGGCGAGCTGCCGCTCAGCATTTAGCAGTGCCAGAGATCGCCGTGGGGCGTGACATGCGTGTCTCGTCGCCACAGATCGCCGCCGCGCTGATCCGTGGCTTCACCGACCAGGGTGTGGACGTGATCGAACTGGGCATGACGACCACTGACGAACTCTACTTTGCCGTGGGCAAATTCAACTACCCAGCAGGCGTGATGGTCACAGCCTCGCACAATCCCGGTAATTACAACGGCATGAAGTTCTGTCATGCCGAAGCTCGCCCAATCAG
>JBDTBU010000172.1:0-11652 GCA_039923935.1 Ktedonobacteraceae bacterium
CATGAATTTGGTCAACGGCGATTTGATCTCGTTGGTAGCACTGATAGCCAGGGAAACAAGCCCTTGAGCACCCAGTTGGCGTGCAAACGCTGTCAGTTCCTCGACCTCTTTGCGGCTATACCCACCAGCGCCGGGCACGCGTATACCTTTAATCATGCCTTTGGATGCCAGCACGCTCTGGAAGACGCCAAAGCTACCCGCCGCAGCCAGGTCCGTGATCTCCACCAGAGGTAGATCGAAGCGCAAGTCGGGATGGTCGGTACCATAGCGATTTATCACATCTTTGAAGCTCAGGCGCGGAAAGGGAAGCTGTTTGATGCGTTTGCTGGTCGTTTGCGCAATCAGGTAGATGAGTAGACCCTCCATCAGCCCCATCACATCCTCTTCAGTGACAAAAGACATTTCCAGGTCAAGCTGGGTAAATTCTGGCTGGCGATCCGAGCGTTGATCCTCATCGCGGAAGCAACGAGCAATCTGGAAGTAACGGTCCAGACCAGCCACCATCAACAACTGTTTGAGTTGCTGAGGCGATTGGGGGAGCGCGTAGAACTCGCCTGCATAGAGGCGGCTGGGCACTAGATAATCGCGTGCGCCCTCTGGTGTGCTTTTCATGAGCATGGGCGTCTCGATTTCCAGGAAACCGCGTTCGTCCAAGTAGTCGCGCATGATTTTGACGATGCGGTGGCGCAACATCATATTCTCGCGCATTTTCGGACGGCGCAGATCGAGGTAGCGGTACTTCAGGCGCAACGCTTCATCCACGGTAATCGCGTCATTAATAGGGAATGGTGTTGTGCGGGCAGGATTAAGCGTGCTAATCTGCTCTGCTGTGATCTCGATTCCGCCTGTGCTTAAATGAGAATTTTCTGTACCCGCTAGGCGGTTCACGACTTTGCCCTTGACTTGCACGACATATTCTGAGCGTAGCTCAGAAGCGATGCGGTGCGCCTCTGGCGAGCGTTCGGGGTCGCAGATCACCTGCGTCATCCCATAGCGGTCGCGTATATCCAGAAAAATCAGGCCGCCGTGGTCACGTCGCCTGTTTACCCAGCCAGCAAGAGTTACCTGCTGACCGACATGCTCTTTATTCAGTTCACCACACGTATGCGTGCGATAAGACACCTCAAAACCCACGATTCACTACTGCCTTTCTAAATAGGTTGAAACCTGTTCAATCAATACGACGTATATGTTAGCTGTCCTGCTGTTTTGTCTACAACACCAAGAACTGCTCGTGCATTCCCCAAATGCGGCTGCCTGTCTCATTCCCCAAATGCGGCTAGCTCCAGATGATTCATCTCAATTATCTGGAGCTAGCCTCTTTCTGCCTTGCATATAGAGAGGGAGCTAGCCTCCATCTCGTGTTCTTGGCACGATATGCAAAAACGTGACCACCCTGTATAGTTAGGAGATACAAGCTTGTTGTGCGCCAGCACTGACCTCTATCAAGTTCTGGATGCCTTGTGCGTTCTGGCCGAGAATATAGACGATTGTTCCACCTGGATTAGTCGCCACGCTCTTAATCGTGTTGAAGTCACTGAGCGAGACATATTGCTGGATCAAATTGAGCGTCACACTATTCCCAGGAGTATTGTTGGTCGGGCTGGCGGTTGGTGTCACATCCGGCCCTCCACTGGAAGCTGCGGGTTGGATGATCAGATCTAGCACGCGGTGATTGGCCGGATCTCCGATAAAGAGATGTGTCATGCCATCCGTTTTCACAAAACCCGCGTTTAACGTTGCCGGATTGGTTGTTGAAGGCATAGGAATAGTCAACTGACGGCTGCCTTTTGGCACAATCAAGGGCACTGTTGGCACTGGCGTCGTAGCCGTAAAATTCTGATCTCCTGTTGTCAAAGGCTGGAAAATTGGCACATTGATCAAGACTGGCGTAGGATTCGCGAGTGTTGCGTCAGCAGCGTTGATTTGCAAATTGAGTACTGAGCCGTTCGCGAGGAGCAGGAAAAGTTGATTCGGAAAGGCCGTGGCGCTGACAATTTCGTCTGAAACCGAGATCAATTTTTTCTGAGTCATGGTCAAGACATCTTTCGCGCCCAGGTTGTAGCTCGCGATCACGGCAGTGTTAGGATTAGATTTTGAGAAGAGAATCACATAGGCGTTATTATCCGATCCGGTAATTAGGCTAGGGATGCTCCCCCCCTGGGTCAGGGATGTGTCGATAGCTTGCGACTGCATGGATTGTAGCGTGATATTGATAGTTGGGCGCAGCAGATTGAGGCTATAACTTGCCAGACCATTGGTATCGGTCTGTGTACTCAACGCGAAGATTTTGTCTCCGCTTCCAACCATATTTGTGATCTGTGCATTTGGCGTTGAAAGCGTGAAAGCAGGCTGTAGGCTATTGGCTGAAACCAACCCGTAGATTGTGCCATTCTGCCCCAAGGTATAGTAGAGATCCGAGTTGTTGGATTGCAGGACCGTTGCAGTCTGTTGCTGTGTCCCAGTTGTACTCGCATTCAATGTAGTAGGAGCAGCGTTCGTACAGGGAAGCGGCGCAATTTTCGCTTCCTGGTTATATGTTATAATCGCCGTTTTGGTTTCCGTGACCAGCCGTGCTTGCAGGCTAGTCTGGCGAGCACTTGCGTTGGCATCCAGGTTCTGGAGCGTGTGCAACTGTTGTTGGGCTGTTGCTAGGTCTTGCAGCGCTTGAGCCGGACGATTAGCCAATTCGCCACTGGCTTGGGTGATTAACTGATCCGCGCTGCTTAGTGTCGAAGTGACCATTTGGCTCATATGCAGGAAATAATACCCGCTGCTACTGGCTGCCACTAGGACAAAGAGAATCAGCAGGACAATGGTCGGATAGAAGAGACGCCCATGGTGTTTTTGGGAGCGCACGGCTGGTCGCGGATCTGTAGCGCTTTCTGATGAGATCATCGGTCCACTGGCACTGGTATAAGAGGGGAATGGGCTGCCCGGCAGAGGGATCTCGTCGTTACGAGTCGCTGCATTAATAGCCCCCGGCATCAATGCAAACAAGCGGGCTGTGTCCGCGTCGCTCAGTTCAGTACCGCCAGCCAGGACTGGCTGGCGCACATTCGGTGGTTCGACGCCGAGATCTTGTACCTGTGCGACTATGGCGGTGATATTATCTGGTCCACCGTTCTCGTTAGCGCGTTCAACCAGATGATAGACGCTTTCTTGTGGCCCAAACTGGTCGATAGTGTGAAGTAACTCTTCATCACTAATCAGGCCAGAAAGGCCATCACTACAGAGTATCAGCGTATCGCCTTCTTCCAGTTGTTCCCGAAAAATGTCTATATCTACTTCGAGTTGTGTGCCCAGGCTGCGCGTGATTACATTGCGTTGTGCGTGAATACGTGCCTGTTCTTCCGTTAAAAGGCCAGCACGCACCTGTTCTGCAACCCATGAATGATCCTGGGAAACCTGTCGGATGCGCGATTGACGGACTAAATAGGCCCGACTATCGCCAATATTGGCGATATACGCCATATTTCCACGCAACACAGCGGCAACACAGGTGGTACCCATGCCGCTGCGTAGCATATTTTCCGCTGCACGCTGCTGAATAGCCGCGTTAGCTCGTCGAATAGCTTGTAAGAGCGACGTTGGCACATCGTCGTTATCGTCCTGATAATAGGCATTGCTGACCGTGTCCACAGCAATTTCACTGGCCACCTCTCCCGCTGCATGTCCACCCATCCCATCGGCCACAATGAACAACGCGCCTTTATGTGCCATCGCCATTGGATCTTTGGGGATGACATACGCCATGTTATCTTCGTTATGGTCACGTTTACGGCCAACATCGGTTAGCTGTGCAACATCGAGACGAAGTAGTTTCGCCACGCACTTTTCTCCCGTAATGTAGAGATTACACCTGCCATGAGCCTTTCGTTTGTGACAAAAAGCTCTTCTCGCCAGGGGGGTACAGACCCTACCAGTTCCTGAAAGTTTCGGCTATCATACACCGATGTAGAGAAAAACGCAACGCACATGCTTTTTTGGTATGCCAGACCCAGCGTTTTCTGCCCCTTTGAATGGTAGAATACAAGAGAGGAGTAGACCAGCAAGGAGAACGATCTGCCATTTTTCCTCGGCCTGAAGCGATGGGCTTCCTAGGCCGATCTCTGTGAAGAGTATTATCTTGCTAGAGCAGGCCAAATGGGTAGTTTTCGTATACGGTTTAATGTCAGCATAGTATACTAGAGCCTAGCAAAGGTTGACACTGTTACCCAGGCAAATCCAGATTCGTCGTAGATCTGTCAGGGATTTTACGCGTAAGTGAAGGCGAATCCGCATGGTGAGGAGACGGTATGCATATTGGTATTAATGCTCAATTACTCTCGTTTAGTCAGAATTATCGTAATGGTGGGATTAGCCGTTATATTCGCTATTTTCTGGATGAATTGGCTCTGCATCCTGGTGAACATGAGTATACTATTTTTGTGAATGGACCAGAGATTGTTGCCCAACTGGGGGTGCAGCATCCACAACTGCAATTTGTGCCTGCCACTTGGTCTGAGAGTAACCCGGCTGCGCGTGTGGCCTGGGAGCAATTGACGCTGCCCACGCTGATTCGCCAGCGCGGTATCCAGGTATTACATTCGCCAGCCAATGTGTTGCCGGAATTTTTACCACGCAGGTGCGCTGGAGTTGTGACACTCCACGATCTAGCTTTTCTGCGTATGCCGGAAGTGTTGACACGCCCTAAGCGTGTCTATCATCGCACCTTTACAGTGCGTAGCCTGCGTCGGGCTGCCATGATTATCGCTGTCTCTGAGAGTACTAGCCGAGATCTAACTGAGTTGTTGGAAGTATCTCCACAACGCATTGTTACCGTCTACCCCTGTCTTGATAAGCGTTTTAGTCATCCGGTGACTGATGAGGAGGTGCGGGCCTTTCGCGAGCGCCAGGGTCTAGTGCAGGGATTTCTGCTCTATCTGGGCACGTTAGAGCCGCGTAAGAATATTCCTACCCTGCTGGATGCTTATGCGCGTTTGCGTGAGACGACTGGCACACAGATCAAGTTAGTCCTAGCGGGTAGCAAGGGTTGGCTGTACGAAGCTATTTTTGCTCGTGTACAGGAGTTAGGATTGGAGAACGAGGTTCTTTTCCCAGGCTTTGTGAGCGATGCTGAGCAGCCGCTCTGGTATCATGCAGCCTCGGCCTTTGTCTATCCCTCGCTGTACGAAGGTTTTGGTTATCCTGTGGCAGAGGCGCTGGCTTGTGGCATACCCGTCGTGACCTCTACTGTTTCGAGCTTGCCTGAGGCAGGAATGGGAATTGCCTTGACCGTCGATCCTCACGATGTTGAGGCTATGGCCGCAACTCTGCACAGAGCACTCAGTGATGTCGCTTTGCGGGAACATTGTAAGGCTCAGGCAGCAACGGTGCGAGCGCGTTTTTCAGCCGCTGCTCTGGTCCAACAAACTATCGCCGTGTACGAACAAGCTGTAACATTGCATGTAACGCACCGCAAAGGATCATCTCTGATGACGAGAGATGAGAACGAATTCTTATCCCGTTCTGGCAAAGAATGAGAGTCTCTTATGCCGAATGGCAAGGAGTAAAATTAAGATATGGCTCAATTCGTGGACAGTAGCGAAGTATCACAGACAAGCGGACAAAATGGCAATAGTATGCAAAACGATATCCCAGAGATTTCTACTGGAGGCACCACTGGCCAGATTACCAAGGTAATCTCTGCCCGTCGTAAAGATCTCCGGCAGTGGCGTTTGTTTGAAATCGCTTTGACGGTAGTCGTAGATGCGCTTTTATTGTATGTAGCCTTTCAAGTGGCTTATTATGTGCGCTACAACACATGGCTCTTCAATAGTAATCTGATAGCACAGTTGCGTACCGATGTGTTTGGCCAGAATACGGTATCGGGAGAAGATGTACCTACAAATATTGGGGTTTTCCTGCCGCTAGAAATCGGTATCATTATTGGGGCGCTGCTGCTTTTTGTTGCACGCGGACTTTACTCGGTGCGCTTGGCGGGCAATCTGTTTATGCAGGTACGGTTGATAGTCACCTCGTTGACGATTGGCCTCTCGGTCCTGGTGGCCTATTACTTTGTCTTCCAGCCACCACGTCCGTCGCGCCTTCTGGTGCCTTTCATCTGGCTCAGTGCCATCGGAATTCTTTGTCTGGGTAGAATGGTCCTTTCGATTTTGATGGGTATGCTCCATCGTATGGGAATGGGTGAGAGGCGCCTGCTGGTGGTTGGTTCTGGTCGCCTAAGTAAGATGATTATGCAGCATATCGCGGCGACTCCCCACCTGGGCTATGCTATCGTTGGTTTTCTACACGATATGCACGAGCCTGCGGGCGATTTTGGGCGCTTCCCAATGTTGGGTACGTTGGATGATCTGGCGACGGTGATTCGTTCGATGCAGGTCGATGAGGTGATTATCGCGCTGCCTTCGGAACTCCATTTGCAGACTATTCGCAGTGTGCGCCTGTGTGAGCGGCTGGGCGCGTCTTTCAAGTTAGTACCAGAACTCTATGAGCTGAGCCTGGCACGCATTGATATGGAGGCTATCGAAGGCATTCCACTGCTGGGCGTGAAGCAGAAACAGTTGAATACGATTCAGCGCGGAGTGATGCGCCTGACGGATATCGTAGGCGCGGTACTGATACTCCTGTTGGGTTTGCCAATCTGGTTGTGCTTTGCGTTGATTATCAAGCTGACCTCACCTGGTGAAGCGATTTTCTCGCAGCCCCGTGTTGGGTTGAATGGGCGCAAGTTTCGGTGCTACAAATTCCGCACGATGCAGGAAAATGCTGAACAGGTGCTACACACGTTGTTGGCACACAATGAGGCTCAGGGGCCGTTGTTCAAGATGAAGGATGATCCGCGCGTCACTGCAATTGGCAAATTTTTGCGCCGCAGTAGCTTGGATGAGATTCCTCAGTTACTCAATGTGATCAAAGGTGAGATGAGCTTGGTTGGGCCGCGTCCGCCTCTTCAGAGAGAGGTAGAGCAGTACCAGGAATGGCAGAAAGGGCGTTTGGCAATGAAGCCCGGCATGACTGGTCTGTGGCAGGTGCGCGGACGTAGTAATCTGACATTCGACGAGGGTGTGTTGATGGACCTCTATTATATTGAAAACTGGTCGTTGCGCCTCTACTACCAGATTCTCTTACGCACTGTTCCATCGGTGCTATTCAGCCGAGGAGCTTATTAAGCATGAAGGTCGCATTGGTTCACGATTATCTCAATCAGATGGGTGGTGCCGAACGGGTAGTACTGGCACTTCATGAGCTGTTTCCTGATGCTCCTCTCTATACGTCGATTTACGACCCCAAGCGCGTCGATCCGGCTTTTCAGAAAATGGATATTCGCACGTCTTTTATGCAAAAATTTCCTTTTATCATGAAACATCACCAGCCTTATCTGCCGTTTTATCCGTCTGCGATGGAGAGTCTGGATCTGCGCGGCTATGATTTGATCTTGAGCAGCTCTAGTGCTTTTGGGAAGGGTGTGATTGTGAAGCCGGGGACGTTGCATATCTGCTATTGCCACACGCCGATGCGCTGGTGCTGGAACTATCACGAGTACGTTGAACGTGAGCAATTGGGCGGGATGGCGCGGCGCATCTTGCCATTTATGATGACGTGGCTGCGTGTCTGGGATCAGGCCAGCGCGGCACGAGTGGATCATTTTATCGCTAACTCACCAGTGATAGCTGAGCGTATCCAGAAATATTACCGCCGCGAGGCGCAGGTGATTCCGCCGCCAGTCGAGGCTAGCCGTTTTCTGTTTGATCCAGCTAGTCAGCTAGGCGATTATTTTCTGATTTTGGGGCGTTTCGCACCCTATAAACGCTTTGATCTGGCGATCCAGGCCTGTAATAAGCTGCAATTGCCTCTGGTGGTGATTGGCAAAGGGCGCGACGAGAAGCGGCTCAAAGCTATGGCCGGGCCAACAATTTCCTTCCTAGGCGGACTCTCGGATGCGGAAGTCCTGGAATATTTCGCGCATTGTCGTGCTTTCCTTTTTCCAGGTGAGGAAGATTTTGGGATTACACCGTTGGAGGCCCAGGCATCTGGTCGGCCAGTTATCGCCTATGGAGCAGGTGGAGCTTTGTCCTCAGTGGTCGAGGGTGTCACTGGCACGTTTTTCCGTGAGCAGACGGTTGAGAGCTTGGCGGGTGTGCTGGCCTCGTTTGACGAGCGTCAGTATGATCCACAGACCATTCGCAATCACGCTCTGGCTTTTGATACACCGCGTTTCCAGCGTCGCATTCTGCACTATATCGAGACAAAAATGCAGGAGCAGCGTGTCCAGGTAGAGGATTATACAGAGGGTGATTCAGTCCCCGTTTTTGGCTCAGCAATGCATAATGAAAGGGAATAGAAGCCGTGGAACTACGGACCTATGCAAAAATTATCTGGCGATATATCTGGTTAGTTGCTCTGATTGTAGGAGTGGTAGCTGCGTACTCCGGCTATCAGTATTACAAGTTGCGTAAGATACCGGGTGCTCTGACTGCTTATAATTCCAACATTTCTTTGCAAATCGGTCTGGATGCGACGACCAAAGGTGATCCCAATCCAGCCGATAATGTGACAGTTTCAGAAGCACTTGCGGATACGCTGGTCATGAGTCCCATCCTGTCGTCCAGAGAGTTTTGCACCGATATCTCTCATCAGATTGGGCAGGATATGAACGAGATAGAGCAGCGTTATCCCGGCACCGACTTGGGAAATACGAACTGGCAAAATCCTACCGATAGCACTGTCAGCCTTATCGCAAGCGCTCTTACCTCTACACGTTCGCATAGTGTGGTGACGATTAGCGTCAATTGGAGTACGGCGGCTGGTTCCTGGGCTATTGCGAACGCGATAGGTGAGCTTAGTTCGTCTCGGATAGGACAATACCTGGACTATGTGGTCGCGACCAATTTTACTCGTAGCACCGCAACGGGTAATTATATTCAGCCGGAGGTTTCTGCCCGTGTGATCAGTGCTGCTTCCGTACCAGGCAAGGTTCCTGGTTCGTCGGCCAGTAAGCTCACACTGCTGATCCTGCTTGTGGTGGTCGCGCTGGCGATTGCTCTTGCGCTGGCTTTTCTGCTGGATTATCTGGATGACCGTATTCGGACCAAAGAGGATGTTGCCGATCTTTTTCAGTTGCCAGTGTATGGAGAGGTGCCCCATGCTCCTACGCCTGGTCGTATCGCCCGAACCCGTAGCCAGCCAGTTGTTTAACAAGGTACAGTGGTTTGACGGGATGTCGATGAAAAAATGGGACAAGCAGATATGGGACAAGAATACCTCCTCTCCGATTTGGCGCAACAAAACGTGTTCTAGCGGTTTGCCAAATCGGCATAAGAAGGTACTGCAACGTGTTCTCCTTAGACACGTTGCGTTCATAGAGAGCTAGAGGAGTTGGTGTCGTGGGATCAGACTCACATGAGCAACACGCTTTGCTTACCGACTATGCAAATGCAGCCGCCTACAGCCAGGCGTTTTATACACTTTTTGCCAATATTCGCTTTCATTGGGAAAGCGAACAACGAGCGGCTGTGCAAGAGCCAGGGGTCACGTTCAGGTCACAGGTACATACGCTGTTAATTACATCGGCTTCGGCCTATAAAGATCAGTTGACTGTTGCGGCTAATCTCGCTATAGTAGCTGCTCAGAGCGGTTCAGAAACCGTTTTGGTTGATGCTGATTTGCGAACGCCGAGTGTGCGGCAGTGTTTTGGCTTGGCACCGAGTACTGGTTTGAGTGAACTGTTGGAAGAAAAGGATCTCACCATGCAAAGCATTACCGCGTGCTTGCAGCCCACGTTTGTGTCTGGTCTGCGTGTGCTAAGTGCTGGAACTATCCGGGAGCAGGGTACCGCTTTGATGCTCTCCCCGCGCCTGGAAGCAGTCACCACTGGAGTGCGGGAGATCGTGGCCGCATCTGAGAAGCAGCCGGGCATTGTGATTTATCATTGTGCGCCTGTATTATCCGGCCCAGATGCATCGCTAGTTGGTGCTCTGGCTGAACAGACGGTGTTGACGGTGATTATGGGCAAGACGACGCGTGCTCAGGCTAAACAAGCCCAGGAGCAGTTGCAGCAGGCCCATATCAAGCTCGCTGGTGTCATTATGCTGCACCCCTAGTTTTTTCTCCATCTAGAATTTTTTCTTGTTACGAGGAGGCATGCAACATGCAAGGACCACAGGGACCAGGAACAAAAGGGCAAAAACCTCTGGACCGTTCCGCGACGGCAGGGCACCGTTTCTCGGATCTCACCGGACGACAGTCGGTGATCCCGCAGCGTCCCCCAGGGATGACGCGCACACGTATCGATCAACCGCCTGTGACGCCCCGTGTGGCGCGTCCGCAGCACAAGACAAGTAAGATGCGCAAGCCCAAAACCTGGCGCGGATGGTCGCTGCTTCTGGTGATGGGAGCCGTGCTCGTGCTGGTGATTTATGGGGTGACACAATTTGTCATAGCTGCGAACGCCGCTCTACCCTCCGCAAGTGCCGCAAGTGGGTTTCTCTCGAATATCCAGAGTGCAGACTACGAGGATGCGTACAATGCTCTTTCTGCCACTGCAACCTTGCAACTCAGCAAGAGCGATTTCACGCAGATGGCCCAGAAAGACGATCATTGTTATGGTCAGATTACGAACTATACCGAAGTGGATGGTAGTGCGACGAGTATCTCAGATGGGACTATTCAGAGCTATGCCTATATGGTCTCGCGTAGTAAGCTGAACAAACCATATCAGCTTACCCTGACACTGCAAAAGGACGCTACTGGTGACTGGAATATCACCAGTTATGGCGCCGATCTCGGTCCCGCTGCGCCCACATGTAAGTAGGCGAAAACGTGTAGAACGAACATACAGAGATGGGGTAGCAAACGGCACCAACCGTTTGTCACCCCATCTCTGTATGTTCTTACCACAAACAAATGAACCTTTGCGTGTGATTCTGCTACCTATAACATAGAAAAGGAAATAAGAGCTTGGTAAAGAGAGGTACAGTACGTGGAGTCTTTGGCGCTACAAGGGGTCACTTGGATGACCAGTGAATCGCTCGCGGATGACGCCCAGTTGATTCGGCGTATTGCGCGGGGAGATCGGCAAACGCTCTCCGAACTGTATGTGCTCTATCAGCGTCCGCTTTTCGCGTATTTGCTCCAGCTCACGCCCGATTATGGGCTGGCCGAAGAATTGTTGCAAGATACGTTGGTGGCTGTGTGGAAGAGTGCACGCAACTTCGAGGAGCGCTCCAAGGTTTTGACCTGGCTGATTGGGATTGCTCGTCGTCAGGCGCACAATACGCTACGTCAGCATACACTGCCCCTGGTCGATCTTGCCGAACTCGCAGAGATGCCCGCGAATGACCTGGAACCCGAAGCGTGTGTTCTGGCGAGTGTGGAGCGCGATGAATTGGCGCAGACCATGCACCAACTGTCTTTTGTGCATCGTGAGGTGCTGCAGTTAATTTTTGTCCAAGAACTGTCTTACCAGGAGACGGCCAGTATCCTTGAGGTTCCTGTTGGAACGGTCAAGAGCCGTCTGAGCAATGCCCGACGCGCATTACGCGTGCTTTTGGATGCGAGAGAGGATGCAACCCGATGACCGCACAGATTCCGAAAAACCATGCACAGATTGTAGATCTCTTGCCAGTGTATCTCAATGGTCGCTTGGAT
>JBDTBU010000173.1:0-2833 GCA_039923935.1 Ktedonobacteraceae bacterium
CTCAACGGGCTGCCCAATTGCAGTATCTTGGATGGCTGGTGGGACGAGGGCTACAACGGCAAGAACGGCTGGGCCATCGGTGAAGAGCGCGAATACCACGACCAGAACGCTCAGGACGAGGCCGACAGTCTAGCGCTCTATGCCTTGCTAGAAAACGAGATTGTCCCAGCCTATTTCGAGCGCGGCAAGGATGGCCTGCCACATCGCTGGCTGGCTCTGATGCGTGAGGCCATTCGCACATGCGCCCCGGCCTTCAGTATGCGCCGGATGGTCAAAGAGTACACTACGCGTTTCTATGTGCCAGAGATCCAGCAAAGTATGCAGGTGGAAGAGAAGCGTTATGAGAAAGCACGCGTCCTGGCGGCCTGGAAGAGCAAGGTGCTACAAGCGTGGCCGAACCTGGAAGTGTACGCCGACGGGCAGCGCGACGGGCAACTCAGTCTGGGCGAAGGGATCACTGTACGCGTCTGGATCAAAGCGCCGAGGCTGACGCCCAACGATCTGAATGTTGAGCTAGTCTATGGTGAGGCAAAGAATGAGCAGATCACCGTGCAGGAGAAGTTGCCCATGGGCTACATACGCCAGGAGCAGGACGGCTCGTACCACTACGAACTGCGCCTGCAACCGACGGGCAGCGGCAGCATCGCCTACGGTGTGCGCGTGCTGCCTACCCATCCAGCACTGGCGAGTAAGCACGATATGGGGCTGATTCGCTGGGCATAGGTTATTTTTCCAGAGAGAAACAGCCAGACATGTGGAAACGGCGGTGCCGTTTCCACATGTCTGGCTGTTTCTCTCGCTTATCGCCAAATTTTCGCCAGCACGCGCAGCCAGTTCTCGTGGCCGAGCTTGTGCAGGGCTGCGTCGTCGTAGCCATGTTCACGTAGAACAGTGATGAACTTGGGCATACCTGTCGCATCGCCGATCTCCGTGGGAATGGTTGTGCCATCCAAATCGGTGCCGAGGGCCACGCTATCAATGCCGAGGTGTTCAACCAGATAATCGATGTGCTGCACTAACACTTCAAGCGGCGTGTTAGCGTCGCGTCCGCCATCTGCACGTAAGTCGTTGACACCGAAATTGAGGCCAACTAAGCCGCCTGACTCTTTAATAGCATCCAGTTGCTTATCGGTCAAGTTGCGCGTGGTTGGGCAGAGCGCGTGGACGTTGGAGTGGGTTGCGACCAGTGGCGCTGTGGAGAGGCGTGCCACATCCCAGAAACCCTTCTCGTTGAGGTGCGAAAGATCAATCAGAATGCCCAGGCGGTTACACGCTTTGACCAATGCTTTGCCAGGGTCGGTCAAGCCTGGTCCGGTATCAGGTGAGGCCGGATACTGGAAAGGCACACCATGCGCGAAAATAGTCGGACGGCTCCAAACAGGTCCAAGCGAACGCAAACCAGCTTGATAGAAGACTTCGAGCGAGTTGAGGTCAGCATTGATGGCCTCCGCGCCCTCGAAGTGCAAAATCGCAGCGTGCACACCCGTTTGCAGGCAGTGCTCTAGCTCAGCAACGTTACGCACAACTTTGAGCTGACCCTGCGAGCGATCCTCCAGGCGAAAAAGCAGCGCAACCATCGCCATAGCTGTGCGCAAGGCATAGTCATGTTCCAGGGGATCGGCCAAGCGCACTGTGTAGCCAGTTGCAGAGACTGTCAAACCCTCATTGGGAATATCAGGCAAGGCGGGATCTCTGGGCACATACACAGCGAAAAAGCCGCCAGCAATGCCGCCTTCCTGTGCACGCGGCAGGTCAAGATGACCAATGGTGCTGCGTTCAAAGAAATCGCGTCCACAACCGCGATCCGGCAAATAGAGACTGAGAAGCGTATCCTGGTGGCCGATGATAACGGGTATATTGCTCATAGTATGTTGTGCCTCTTTCTCATGCTATAGCGCTTATCTTACACAAAAATGGCGTTGCTGCTGCTGTTTTGACGCACTATCTTGTGGCTATGACAAGTATAGCACAGCTAGAGGATTTCGGCCCTCTCCACTAGCCCGCTTCCCAGAAAAAACGGAAGGGACAGACACAGAGTGCACTCCATGCCTGTCCCTCCGGGAGTAAGAGCTTTCTAAGCAGCGCTGGCCTGGCGCACAACATCACGGATCTGATCGAGGTGTTGTTGAGCATGTGCGATACCAAGCGCATCGAGACCAATGGCGTTCATTGGACCGAAAGCAGGAATAAACTCCACGGTCAGATCGAGATGGGGTTCGTCGGGCCAAGCACTGAGAAAAGCATTGCACATACGATGGCTTTCCTGTAGACGAGCCTTCACCATCCGCAGGGTAGACAGGCTCTCCCAAGGCGTCTCGTATTGCGAACGCCCTTCAAGCTTCACTCCACGAGCTAACATTGCCGCACCAGCAGCAGTCCCCTCCAGGGTCGATGTAAAGTGCGCAATCACATGACTCACCGTCCAACCCTGTTCGTTGTCATCTGTCGCAGCAGAATCACGAGGTACGAACGAAATAGTTGCATCTGTCGCATGAGCAAGGGCTGACTCAAGTTCAGCGAACAGTTCATCTGTCGCGTGGCACAAATCAGCATGTTGGAGAGTACGCGTCGCGTCAGCATAACTGATCTGACCAGCGCGTACAGCCGCAAAATCAACAATCATAGAAGTTCATCCTTTCTTTTCCAAGTGTATGCCAATACTATACGTGTGATTGAGGAAAAAAATCAAGCAGATCTTGAAGAATTAAATCACACATAGAAAAAAATCAACAATTCTGCAACTGCATAGCCCTTCTGAATAGGTATGTTAAAGGGCAAAACAGGGTAATTGTTAGAAATTGCTGAGGATTTGGGAGAAAAGGGCCAAATATAT
>JBDTBU010000174.1:0-4318 GCA_039923935.1 Ktedonobacteraceae bacterium
TGAGCGCGGAGAGCGGCGATACGGAGAAGCTGCTGGAAGATGTGCATAACTTTAAACGCGAGGCCGAAACGCTGGCACATCTTACCCATCCCCTGGTCCCCGATGTGACGGATCACTTCGAGGAGGACAGGCGCTACTATATGGTGATGAGCTACGTCGAGGGCGAAAACCTGGAAGATTGGCTAGAACGTACGAACCAGCCGATGAAAGAGCAAGACGCGCTGAGGTATGCGTTAGAGGTGCTGGATATCTTGGAATATCTCTCGAAGCAGCAGCCCGCGATTGTGCACCGCGATATCAAGCCCGCCAACATTATTATTGGGGCAAAAGACAAACACGCGCATCTGGTCGATTTTGGCATTGCACGCGCTAATACGATGATCGGCAGCCAACGCCGCAAAACCACAGCCCTGGGCACACCTGGCTACGCGCCTCCCGAACAATACCAGGGCTACGCGGACCCACGCTCGGACCTCTACGCCCTGGCTGCAACCCTGCATCACCTGTTGACCAACCGCGATCCAGGGGAGTACGCGCCTTTCCAGTTCCCGCCGATCAGGACGCTTAATCCGCACCTGCCAGCCGCGTTAGAGCAGATTCTCGTCAAAGCCCTGCAAGCGAACGCCAACGAACGCTACCAGACGCCTCTGGAGATGCGCCAGGACTTGGAAGCACTCCTGGCTGGCACCTCGGTTCTCAGCGCCACCGATGGCTATCGGTTGAGCGATTCAGTGCCCTTGCGTGCACTACCTCCACAGCAGCCTACACGCAAACCGCAGCCCAATCCAGCCGAATCGTTCGGCTCAATAGCACAGGCGGGTGAACACGCTCGCCAACAACAACAACGTGAACAGCGACAAGGACAACGCCAGCAGCAGGAATACTTAAACCAGGAATCCTATGGGGGCAGGCAACAGCAGCAGCAGGTGTTTGAAGAGCCACGCCTGCTCCGTCAGCAGCCACGCCAGCAGCAAAATTTCTATGGCTATCAGAACAGAAGCAGGAGTGAGCAAGAAAATCAGGTCATGTGGCAATTTATTCTCTTTGTAGTAGCGGTCTGCGTGATCGGGCTACTTGCCTATGTGCTGTTTCACTTCATGGCTTTTTAAAAACAAACAAATAAATCATTCAGACAGGGGAAAGCAGACATGTCAGCAACATTTCGTGCGTTTATCGTTAACAAGACAGAGAGTGGCTTCAGCGCCACATTGGAAAAGCTGAGCAGTGCGGACTTGCCTGCGGGCGAGGTGCTGGTCAAAGTGGCCTATTCGGGTGTGAACTACAAGGATGGGCTAGCCTCGATCCCAGAGGGCAAGGTTGTGCGCAACTACCCCTTTGTGCCCGGTATCGATCTTGCGGGCGTGGTCGAGGAATCCAGCGATGCACGTTTTCAGGCGGGCGACGAGGTGATCGTGACGAGCTACGATCTGGGGGTCAGCCATTATGGCGGCTTTAGCGAATACGCACGCGTCAAAGCCGACTGGATTGTGCCGAAACCAGCGGGTCTCACGCTCAAAGAGGCTATGGCGTTGGGCACAGCAGGCTTTACTGCTGCCTTGGCAGTGCATCAGTTGGAGAAAAACGGATTACAGCCGAGTAACGGACCAGTGCTCGTTACAGGCGCAACGGGTGGTGCGGGCAGTATCGCTATTAGCATCCTACACAATCTTGGCTACACGGTCACAGCCAGCACCGGCAAAGAGTCCGAGCACACCTATTTGCGCGAATTGGGAGCCAGTAACATCCTTGACCGCGCCATCACCTCAGCCGAGAGCACGCGTCCGCTGGAAAAAGAAACCTGGGCAGCCTGCGTCGATGCTGTGGGCGGCTCAACCCTAGCCTATCTGTTGCGCACCACCAAGTATGGCGGATCAATTGCGGCCTTTGGCAACACTAGCGGCTTTCACCTCAACAGCACCGTCCTGCCCTTTATCTTACGCGGCGTCAACCTGCTGGGCATCGATTCGGTCTTCTGCCCCATGGAGATGCGCCGCGAGATCTGGCAACGCCTGTCTGGTCCCTACAAGCCCGCGCAACTCCTAAACAGCATCGGTCACGAGGTCGGCTTCGAGGAGCTGCCCGCTGCTCTTGAGCGTGTGCTGAAGGGTGAGGCTCGTGGGCATACGATTATCCGGATTGTTTGATGTGCTCCGGGGACAAGAGATCGTCCTGGATGTCCAAATGCTCGTTCTCTGTCTGAGAGGCTTTTGTGCGTGACATTCCGCCCATGCGGTGTCTGAACCGTGTGATGATCTTTTGTCCCAGCCAATCGCCAAGCAACACTGCGAACACGCCTCCTGCCAAACTCAGCACGAGATAGAGCGCGGCAGGAATCCATTGGCCTTTGCTCCATAACAGCACATCGCCCAAGGCCAGGCTACTAAAGGTCGTATAGGCTCCCATGCAGCCAGTGTTGAGTAAGAGACGGCGTGTGGGGCCGACCAGGAAGGTGGCATCTGCTAGCGTCGTAATCAACGCGAGCAACAGTGCGCCACTGATGTTGATCAGGAGAATATCGTAGGGCCAACTCTTGCCCCACCAGCCCTGGATGACCATGCTCAGAGCCAAGCGAAGCAGTGTGCCCACAAAGCCACCGCAGAAGACTGCCAACCAGCGCCGTTGTACCGAAAGCATACCTGTCGCCATTAGAGCCATCCTCCCAGCGCCAAGCCCAACATAACCGCTGGCAGACCAAGGGCTACATTTCCACCCAAATAGAGCACGCTCTGGCGCAGGTTCTTCCCTCGCGCCAGTTGCACCCCTTCCCAGGACATCGTGCTAAAGGTTGTATAGCCTCCCAGGAAGCCCGTCGCCAGGACTATCTGAAGCTGCGAACTGATGATCTGTTTCGCGGTAAGTGCGAACAGCAAGCCAATCAGAAACGCCCCACTGACGTTAATGAGGAGTGTTCCCAAAGGAAATGTTGCGGTGATCTTCTCAGCCACCAAACGCCCAATCAAGTATCGGACAAGCGCACCCGTGGCCCCAGCCAGTCCCACTAGGCTAGTGAATCCCAATGTCGCAAGATTCATAGATCACGTCCTGCCTGCACAACCTCTACTGGCGAGAGGGTCATCATCCCCTGTTGGAGCATGCCATCCAGGTAGGGGAGCAATTGGGCAAGACGTTCGTCGCTTTCCACAATCTCGATAATTACCGGCAGATTATCGGCGATATCCGGCAGGCGGTCTGTGGAAAGATGATGTCCAGGTCCAAAACCTTCGACCCCTTTCCACACGGTAGCGCCCGCTACACCGTGCTGTTGGGCCAGTTCTAGAAGAGCACGCGAGAGGGGCTTGCCCTGCCACTCTTGCGCTTCGCCTACAAAGATGCGTAAACGTTTCCCTGGTTTCAAAACAATGTTTTTGGTCATAGGTTGCAGTTATTCCTCTACAAGTATGCGCAATACCTCTGAACGTCCTACCGTGCCTTGTAAACGGTTTCGCACATCAACCACTGGCAAAACTGTCCTGTCTGTTGTGAGCATTTTTTCGATGGTTGCCTGGACCGATGCGTTCTCAGAGATGGTCACAACATCGCGATTCATCACGTCCGCCGCGATCTTGGCTGGGCCCGCTGATATCTGCAAAGTGCCAGTCGGGACACGCTCTGGCTTGCCTCTTGCCCAACCAATAAGCACTTTCAGCCAACCAGGGCGTCCCTCGGCCTGCATTCTAGCGAGCACATCCACATCACTGATAATCCCCTGCACTTGGCGCTCGCTGTTGAGCACGATCACACGCTTGACTGGTGCACTAATCAGCGCGTCGATAACCTCTGCCAGTGGTGTCTGCTCCTCGACGGTAGCCACATCCAGGTTCATATAGGCTGTTATTGGCTGTTGCTGAACTGGCGTGTCCGTCAGCGGATGGGTGTGCCGGAGCGGTTGCGTCAGGCTACTTGCCTGGGGACTCATCAAGGGGCTTGTCACCACTACTTGCAACAGGTCGGCACGCGTGACTATGCCCACCAGCCGACCATCCGCCTCAACCACAGGCAAGCTGCGCAGCCCGGTGTCCAGCATGATTTGGGCAGCCTCGCGCAAGGCCAGTTCTGGCTTGACGCTGCGAATGCGCTGATTCATGATCTCAGCCGCACGCTGTGGACTGTGCCGCGCATGTTCGAGCGACACTTCCAGCGTTTCTGCCGTCCCGTCGTCAAGTTCACGCGCAGTCTGCAACACGCCTCGGCGCACCGGCAAGAGACCAGCTGCGATCAGGTCGCGTGTGCCAATTATGCCCATCAAACGCTGCTGCTCGTCCACAACCGGCAATGCTCGGAAGGAAGCTGCCAGCAGGATATCTATCACGTTGGCAAC
>JBDTBU010000175.1:0-4395 GCA_039923935.1 Ktedonobacteraceae bacterium
TGGGAGTCGTTTGCAGCGTAGGATGCGCCGTCCCCGGCCAGCCACATCCGCTACATAAGACCAACAGGATCAGCAGCAGAGAGTACACCAAATGTTTCATAGTTGCCTCATTCGTATCTGACAAAACCACTTTCATCGTGCTATTATCAGCATAACAACGACGCGAAGGCTTTATGTTTGCGTGTTCATATGCCACCAGGAGTGATATACTAAAACTGATCTATGAAGAACTTCTTGTCTTATTGGTGGCTGGCACTACTCAAGGCTTGGAACCAGCAAGCCTCTTGTAACAGCCAGAGGCTTCATAAAAAGCAAATTTGAGTAATTACGATATATAGTAGGTAGCAGAACATGTACAACACTTTCGTTAAAACACGATATTTCCTTTACAGAGGTATCTGGATAACCAATCATTGTTTGATTGGCTTCATAGTATGGAATACGTATGGGATGGGAAAAAGTCCCAAAAAGCAGCAGCAAATTTAGGTCGGATACATCCAGCCTAATCTGCTGCTTCTTGGGATAGAGTCTACATGCTCGTACGGTTGCGCTGGCGATCCTCGTGACGCTCTATCGCTAGTTCGATCAGGCGATCTAGCAGTTGGATATAGTTCAGGCCGCTAGCTGCCCAGAGCTTGGGATACATGCTAATCTCGGTGAAGCCAGGCATGGTGTTGACCTCGTTGATATAGATTTTGCCTGTTTCTCGCTCCATAAAGAAATCCACCCGCGAGAGGCCGTTGAGGTCGAGGGCGGCAAAGGCAGCGATGGCCTGGCAGCGCATCTCCTCGGCGGTTTCCTGGGGGATCTCAGCCGGAATAACGGGCTGGGACTTGCCGTCGATGTATTTGGCATTATAGTCGTAGAACTCTCCGCTGGAAACGATCTCGCCGATCACTGAGGCCAGGGGTTCGTCGTTGCCCAGCACGGCACACTCGAATTCGCGGCAGTTGATGCCCTGCTCAACGATGATCTTGCGGTCATATTCGGCGGCGACGTTGATGGCGTGCTCCAATTCCTGGCGGTTGTGCGCTTTGTTGATGCCCACGCTTGACCCCAGGTTGGCTGGCTTGACGAACGTTGGATAGCTCAAACGTTGCTCGATCCGGTCCAGGACAGTTGCGGGTACGCGTTCCCACTCATTGCGGCGGAAGACCAGATAGGCCACATTGGGCAGACCAGCGGACTCGAAGATCATCTTCATCTTCTCTTTATCCATGCCCAGGGCCGCACCCAGCACGCCGCAGCCGACATAGGGCACGTTAGCCATATCCAACAACCCTTGCAAGGAACCGTCTTCGCCATAGGTGCCGTGCAACACCGGGATAATCACATCCAACATGCCCTGGTTGCCCAGTTCGGGACCACTCTGCACGGGGATCAAACGGCGTACGTTGGGATCGCCGGTCAGAGTGACTGCTGTAGTCTGCGCGGTTGGGGCTATATCGATTGCCGCGTGCTCCTGTTGTTCTACTGCCTGCAACTGACGCGGCTCTGTGCCAAGCAGCCAGGAGCCGGCTTTGGTAATGCCAATCGGCACAACCTCGTATTTCTCCGGATCCAAGTTGGCCTGTACAGCGCTAGCAGAGGCCAGCGAAACCTCGTGCTCACCCGAACGGCCTCCAAAAACCAGACCCACACGTATCTTTTTCTTGTGCTCTGTCATTGATTATTTTCTCTTTCACCTTTGGCAATTACCACATACTCAACATTGTCTCGCTGCTCATACCGTGTGAGCCTTTCAGCATCACCAAATCTTCACTGTGGACTTCGTGTACGAGTAGATCAACGACGGCACGTTTGGCGGCTTCTAGCTCAGCAGCGTTGTTAACATCGGCGCTGAAATAATAGGTCTGTTCAGGCTTCATCCCGGCAGAGAGCGCACCATCGACATAGAAGCGTGCTTTATCCCCGAAGGCCACGAGATAGTCCGCCACACCCGCAACAGCCTCGCCACTGGCAAAATGCTCTTGTTGCGCATACACGCCCAACTCAAAGATATCGCCCAGCACGATCCAGCGTTTGCCCTTGCGCCCTAGTTCGCTGCCTGCAATGCTTTGCAAAGCTGCCAGTATCGACTGGCGATTGGCATTAAATGTGTCGTCGAGCAGTGTGCAACCGTTGGGTCCAACCTTGACCTCGCAGCGGCCCGGAGGCGGACGCAACTCTTCCAAGGCTGCGCAGATCTCGTCGATGTGCATCTCGGCGGCGATGCCTGCTGCTGCTGCTGCTAGGGCGGTCATCAGACTGTGGACGCCGGGCAGGTGCAATTGAACACGGCGCTGTATATACTGATAATTGAGCGTAAAGCCAAGACCGCTCAAGGGATCGCCAGTGATCTCGTCGCCGTACACATGCGCGGCGGGATTGAGGCCATAGAAGAGCACACGAGCTACAGTTTTCTCGCTCATGGCCCGCACATAGGGATCGTCATAGTTGAGTAGTGCCACGCCCTCTGGCTGTAGCACCTGCACCAATTCGCTTTTTGCCAGGGCCACACGCTCCTGCGTACCGAAATAATCCAGGTGCGCGGCTCCCACGTTGGTGATGAGCGACCAGTCAGGCCGTACAAGGGTCTCGCAAAGCCAGGTCAGCTCGCCCACCCATTGCGCACCCATCTCCAGCACTGCGTAACGATGCTGCGGTTCCAGGCGCAAGAGAGTTTGCGGTACACCCAGTTCGTGATTATACGAAGCAAATGTTTTGTGCGTGGATGCCTTCCGACTGAGCACGGTAGCTACCGCATCTTTGGTGCTCGTTTTGCCATTGCTACCGGTGATGCCGATATAAAGCGTGCTCTTCTGGCGTTGTACACGCACCCTAGCCGTGGCGTGCAGAGCCTTGACAACATCAGGCACCACGATCTGCAAAAAGTCTGCGGGCACATCGCTCGCTGGCTCCTGGCAGAGTACCGCGCCTGCTCCTGCCTGCGCGGCCTTCGCAATAAAGCGATGCCCATCGGCAGCCTCGCCTTTGCGTGCAAGAAACAGATCGCCCGGCTGAATCATGCGGCTATCATGATGGGCTTCTAAAAAAACCTGGTCAAGATCGATCTGTGCCGTTGTTAAAAAGCGAAAAGTATCTGTATTGCCTTCGACTATATCGTTCAGCGTAAACATAACGCTATCCTCTTCTTGCTGTGTAGTGTGCCGCTCGTGGCGTTGAGCCAATTATATCATAGAGGTAGCATCCAAAAGAGTAGTTTTTACTAATATATTGTTAGTTACTTGACAAAAGAAAGTGATGGGTGGTATAGTGGCTTCAGTTAAGAAAGCTGCTACTCACCTTGTAGCACAACAATAGAAAGAAGAACAGACACATGGCCTGGAATATTGATACCGCTCACTCGCAAGTTACTTTCGCCGTCAAACACATGATGGTGAGCACCGTTAAAGGGAATTTTAAAGTATTTGGTGGCAAATTGGAGATCGACGAAGCAAATCCCGCGAACTCCTGGATTGAAGCGGAAGCTGATGTGAAGAGCGTGGATACGCGTGATGAGCGCCGCGATGGCCACCTGCGCACCTCCGATTTCTTTGACGCGGACAACTACCCTACCATCGCATTCAAAAGCAAAAAGGTTGAGCCAGTCAGCAACAATGAGTTTCGCATCCTGGGCGATCTGACCTTGCGCGGTGTGACCAAAGAGGTGGTTTTCAACGCTGAATATGCCGGTCAAGTCAAAGATCCCTATGGCAAACAACGTGCGGGCTTGAACGCAAAAACCTCGATTAACCGCAAGGACTTTGGTGTAGCGTTTAATGGATTGTTGGAGAGTGGCAACGCTATAGTTAGCGATAAAGTCACGATTGAAATCGATCTGGAAGCAACCAAAGCGGAATAAATGAGGTATAGCAGATAATGCACATGGCATGGCCCAGAAATATCGCCGATATTTCTGGGCCATGCCATGTGCATTATCTGCTATGATAAGAGAAAATGTTTTGCTGTCGATAAGGTCTCCAAAGGAGTGAACTGTATGAAAGCGGCAATTATTACCCAACCTGGTGGACCGGAAGTCTTGAAAATCCAGGAAGTTGAGATGCCTGAACCGGTTGGCGAGCAGGTACGCGTGCGAGTCAGGGCATCGGGGATTAACCGGGCAGACCTGCTACAGCGAGCGGGTTTCTATCCCGCACCAGCCGGTTCGCCCTCGAACATCCCCGGTTTGGAGTTTGCGGGCGAAGTTGAGGCAGTAGGTTCGCTGGTACGTGCGTGGAAGCTGGGCCAGCGTGTGATGGGTCTGGCTGGCGGAGGTGCACAAGCTGAGTATATTTTGGCGCACGAGGGACTACTGGTCGAGATTCCTGAAAACCTGGACTTTGTGCAGGCGGCGGGCGTGCCAGAGGTCTTTATGACGGCCCACGACGCGCTTTTCACACAAGCTGGTTTGCG
>JBDTBU010000176.1:0-10498 GCA_039923935.1 Ktedonobacteraceae bacterium
GTAATCAAAGCGTGCCAATTTCTACTGCCGTGGGAACACATGCGAACATCCAACAGATGAACTCTCGTCGGGGGCCTGGCCGTCGTGTGGGGTTCAATCGCGTGAATGTGAATCGTGTGGGGTTCAATCGCGTGAATGTGAATCGTGTGGGGTTCAACCGCGTGAATGTGAACCGTGTGGGGTTCAACCGTGTGAATGTGAACCGTGTGGGGTTCAACCGTGTGAATGTGAACCGTGTGGGGTTCAACCGTGTGTATGTTCGCCCGGTAAGGTTCAACCGCGTGTACATTCGTCCAGTAAGGTTCAACCGCGTGTACATTCGCCCAGTAAGGTTCGACCGCGTGTATGTTCGCCCAGTAAGGTTCGACCGCGTGTATGTTCGCCCAGTAAGGTTCAACCGCGTGTACATTCGTCCAGTAAGGTTCAACCGCGTGTACATTCGTCCAGTAAGGTTCAACCGCGTGTACATTAACCGCCGAGTGGGGTTTAACCGTGTGAATGTGAACCGTGTAGGGTTTAACCGTGTGAATGTGAACCGTGTGAGCCGAGTAGGGGGCAGCCGAGTGGGATTCAGTCGGCGTACGCGTTAGTTGCATAGGATATAAATCGTATGCACATCAATAGCGGAGATAGTTATTCGTATCTGTGTTACAAGCAACATCGCCGCTAGTATAAAGGACAGGCTCGAAAGCTGAAGTTTTCGAGCCTGTCCTTTATAACGAGAGAAGAAGCACGATCACTCTCGCAGAATGACGAGCGTTACGCCATATATTTGGCGAACCAATTTTGGCCGTGACGCAGGCGTTCCAGGCGCTGCTTGGGATGACCACCGCGTGAGAGGCCGTGGCTCTGGCCCTCGAAGCGCACAAAGAGCACCTCGCGTTCCAGGTACTTGAGCGCGATAAAGAGTTGCTCAGCCTGTTCGATGTGACAGCGCAGATCCTGCTCGCTATGGATGATGAGCAGGGGCGTATGCATGTTTTTCACATAGGTGATTGGCGAGTGCTGTAGCAAGCGTTCGAGATTTTCCCAAGGGACCGTCTCGAACTGATCTTCACCGAAGAGCCAACCGATATCGCTGTTGCCGAAGAACGAGACTAGGTTGGAGACGCAGCGATCTGTGACAGCAGCTTTGAAGCGGTCAGTGTGACCAATGAGCCAATTTGTCATAAAGCCGCCATAACTGCCCCCAGTCACACCCAGGCGTGTTTCGTCGATATACCCCTTCGCAATCAGTGCATCGACGCCGGCCAGGATATCCAGTGAGTCCACATCACCCCAAGCACAGGTTACAGCCAAGGCGAAGTCGCGTCCATAGCCGCTGCTGCCACGCGGATTGGTGAAGAACACGACGTAGCCGTTGGCGGCCTGCACCTGCATCTCGTGGAAGAAACCGTAGCCGTATTGGGTCTGCGGGCCGCCGTGGATTTGCAGGATCATGGGATATTTCTTCGCGGGATCGAAGTTGGGCGGCTTGAGAATCCAACCATCCATGGGCCAGCCTTCGGCTCCCGTGTACGGCATATATTCCAGCGTACCTAGTTGGAGTTGGCTGAGGAGCGCTTCATTGTGGTTCGTCAATTGCCGTAATTCACCACCAGAGCTTGTCGTACAAGAGAAAATCTCCGCTGGCGTGCTGGGATTACCGATCAACATACTCATATGACTAGTGGTGTGGTTGGCGGAGAAGTCACGCACATGAATATCGCCGGGTGTGAGTGTTGCGGGATGCGCGTTGTTGCCGCTGCTCGAAAGGGCGAAGACACGTGTGGCACCGTGATGCGCGGCCAGAGCGTAGATCGTCTTGCCATCGGGCGACCAGACTGGCTCTGAGGAAGAATGCTCGCCCCCAGAGCTTCCGTCGGTATTGGTCGAGTCCTGGAAACTGCCCTCGAATGCGTGCGTCAGGCTGGTTGCTTTCCCTTGTGTGGCGTTGGCCGCGATAGTGTAAATATCGACATGGTTGCCAGAGTGCCGTTTGAGCGAACCCTGGAAGGCGATAGTTTGGCCGTTGGGCGACCAGGAAGGCGAGCCGCAGTCCAGTGTGCTATCAGTGACGCAACGCAGTTCGCCTGCTTTCCCTTCGTCGATGGTCAGGGTATAGAGATCGGCAGCGGGCAGACGCCAGCGATCCTCTGTGCGGCTAGAGGCAAAGGCCAACTGTTTACCGTCGGGCGACCAGGCTGCATTACCGTCGTCCCAATCGCCATCGGTCAGTTGGGTTGGCTCGCCGCCAGCAATGTTGAGCAGGAAAAGATGGGAGCGTCGTTCGTAGATATAGCCCGCACCATCCATCTTGTAGAGAAGGCGGTCAATCACGCGGACTTTCGGCAGTGGTTTGCCATCGTCCGTCTCCTCATCCAGCGGGCCAACAGTGGCGGAGAAGGCCAGCGATTGGCTATCGGGCGACCAGACGGGGGTCGAGGCTCCATGTGGTAGGAAGGTGAGTTGACGCGCCTCGCCTCCGTCGGTTGGGAGCAGCCAGATTTGCGGCTTGTCCTTCCCCAGTTTCTTTTGTTCCCCGCCAGCAGCTCGGCTAGCCTCGCCTTCGCGCTCTGAGAGAAAGGCGAGCCAGCGTCCATCAGGCGACCAGACGGGACTGACGGTGTTAGCTGGTCCCACTGTCAGCCTTTTGGCTTCGCCGCCAGCAGAGGGAACGACCCAGATAGAGGATCGATAGGCGTGTTTGCGCTCATCAATCTCCGTCACAACATAGGCAACGCGCTGCCCATCGGGCGAGATACGCGGGTTGCTGAGAAAAGTAATTGCGTAGAGATCTTCAATGGTAATAGGTCTTCTGGACATGTTTTGTACCCCACTATTCTTAATCTTCGCGAAAAAAACGATGAAAGGTTAGGCACCTACCAGTGTTGTATCACATGCAAGCTCGTGATTACAAGTCTTTTCTGTTCGGTCACGTCCGTTGGGAGATGCTTCTGACTGATGTGTCTTTAGAGAGATGTGGCAAGAGAAAAAGGGTGACAGCAAAGAGCAACGGCTATTCATCACGATGAATAGCCGTTGCTCTTTGCTGTTTGTTTTTTCCTGTGTAGCGTTTTGCTTGCAAGCGGCGTTCACGGCTCGCTTTCGTTGGACGCGTTGGAAGGCGCGGAGTGCTGATACGTTGCAACCGCTCAAGGCGTTCTGCCATGCGTTCAAAAGCCATCTCGCGGTTCGCATATTGCGACCTTCGCTCGGTGGCTGTGACCATCACACCACTTGGCTGATGAACCAAGCGCACACCTGTTTCTACTTTATTACGGTGTTGCCCGCCAGGTCCACCGGCAATGAAAAATTCGACGGCACAATCGCGTTCCAACGATGCCCGATCTGTTAAATGCTGTTCCGTTGCTTTACTCCCTTCTCATACAACTTTTCTCTTAAAGATTAGCTTACCATAGCCTGCAAGACTATAGCCAGCCATTCCCGATGCCGAGAATGGCTGGCTACTATTATGGGGCACACTCTATGCATTCCCATGTGTGTTCCAGAGAGCGGTTAGTGGAATTGGTGTGTGACCAGATCAAATGTCAGGTTAGCACCACTCGCGCTGCTCAATTGCAGGCGATTGCCGTTTGCCGCTGCAATGGTCAATGCTGTGGTCCCGTTGGGGGCCAGGAATGTTCCCAGAGGGTGCAGATCGAAGCCACCTTGGGCGTTGGCTGTTTCTGTATAGAGCACAAGTCCCCCTGACCCGGCCTTGCCATCGCTTTTGGTCTTTGCGCCAGAGTAAACCAACACCCAATCGTTTCCCACTTGGCCCTGCCAAAAATTGCGCACAGTAAAGGTGCTTGTTAAGAATGGACCCTGGTGCATATTGATAATCCCAGCCCGCCGATCTGGCGCGGGCTGGGCTACTTGTGCTTGATTATGGATGCCCGTTTTTGCAGCGATATGCGTTTTGCCAGCATCTATTAACCGTTGAAGCTTCTGATCTTTCGCGGCCTGGGTTGCCGCGCCACTGCTCGCCGAAGCTGCGCTAGCAACCCCAATCAGGCAAACAAACGCGGCGATGCAGATGGCAGAGATGATGAGCCAGCGAAAATTGCCACGCTTGTGCATTTGTGGTGCTGGTTGTAGACGTGGCCTATTTGCGTTGTACGTATGAGAGTGAACACGCGCACGTTTCTTCATCTAAAAATCCTCCTGAGTGTTATCGTATCTTCCTGAACACTAAAAACGCTTACATGCTCAGCATCACTCCTGCTGAATTTCCATCGCGTAGGGCATACTCTGCGCCGTTGCCGAATTATTGTTGAGGTCCGTCCAAAGGGCATCCCAGGCTTGGGCAGAGGTCAGAGTCGAGCTGTCCAGGTCATATTCATCCCACGGACCTTGCATAAGGACTGCTCCTTGGCTGCTCTGCGATTGTGCCCCATATAGGCTAATCATGGCCCACTGCTGCGCTTGCGCGTAGTAATAGATCTCTGGTGCTGGCTCGGCTGGTGGTGATCCCCAACTGACATACCACACGTCATATTGGTTCCAGCCATTATTACAGGAGCCATTACCTGTACTGTACTGGGGGCATCCATCAGTTGAACCATAGTTGAGATACAGATACCCACTGACACTGGCGAAGCCTTGTGCCCAGGAAATGGCTGACGGGGCGTCGCCAAAGCCTGGTTCTAAGTCATCGGCACCCAGCATTGCAATCTGCGAGGCCCAGCCCTTCGTTTTAATAGCCGACTGGATAGCTGCGACTTCGTTCACCCATGCCTGTCCGCCAGCGTAACTCACATCGTAGTATGAATTACTCGTCCCAATACCCAGGTGCATAACAGATGTGCTATCGTTCCCAGTGCAGTCCCAGTATCCCTGAGCAAAGGATTCTGTCACAGACGCAATCTGGCTATTGGTAATGCTCACGCCATTGATCATCAATGTCCCGCTGCCGTCGCTGAACTGGCCACCAAAATCCAGCACGACTTCGCTATTCAGAGGGGGTGAGAAACTCGCGTCAGCTTTTCCCTGATCGCAGCCAAAAGTATACGCAGTGCTGGTACTGGCCGAGTTCATGTAGAAACTCCAGTCAGCGGGTGGGCGTGTTTGGCTAGCAAACGCTTTGGGGATTCCCTGTGTCATGGTCAACAGGCCAAGCATAGCGCCTATGCTCAGGAGGGCCAGAATTCTTACACAGGGCACGAAGATTCTTTCGCGAAAGAGTGTACGCACAGGTCGCATCATGCACAAGAACTGTGCGTGAGCACTTTTCAAAATAGAGCGCAATTGATGTTGCAACATACATGCTCCTTTCCGTAAGGCATGTAATGACAAAAATAGCAAAGGCTATCTGGTCAGATCTCTCAAGGAGACCATTCCCTGATCTTCCTATGGGATGCAACCCCCTGCACTGCATGGTTCCCTCCGCAGGTATCTTGCGCACCATTTCCAGAAACGTACCGGAGTATTCGTAGCAGAAAACTTCGGCAAACTCCTTAAGAAATGTCTCTAAAGAATATATACAATAATATGTATAGACCTGTCAAGCTTTTCGTGTAAAATTAGGAAAGAAGTGATCTTTTTAGAAAAACAGTGGAGATATTAGCTCAAGCGTATGTGGAATGGATGTGTCGCTTGACTGTATCCATTTTTCTTATCCTTTCCTCCTATTAGATAGAATTACTTGCATTCTTGAAGTATTTCAGGCATACTTATCGACAATGTATGTCTGGTATGTAGTGGTAGGCAGAAAAGGAACAGAGTATGTTGTCAAAAGTGCAAAGTTGTGCGGTGATTGGTTTAGAAGGGGCGTTGGTCGAAGTGGAACTCGATATCTCCAATGGTCTCCAAGCCTTTCAAATTGTCGGACTCCCCGATACCGCCGTCAACGAATCCCGCGAACGTGTTCGCTCAGCAATCAAGAATAGTGGCTGTCTTTTTCCCTTTAAACGCGTGATCGTCAATCTCGCGCCCGCTGATTTGCGCAAAGAAGGGCCGGCGTATGACCTTCCTATAGCCGTAGGGATATTAGTAGCTTCGCAGCAGATCATGATCGATGAGCAAGAGGTGGGCAAGATGCTCTTCCTGGGTGAGCTTTCCTTGGATGGGGCATTACGCCATACCAATGGTATCCTGCCGATGGTCGCTCTCGCCAGTGACAAGCACGTGAGCACGATCTTTGTGCCTGCCGCAGACGCTATGGAGGCGGCATTGGTTCAGGGTGTGACCATTTACCCAGTAGAGACGCTGGGCCAGTTGGTTGCGCATCTTAATGGTGAGCGGCGCATCGAGCCGTATGTGCCGAACTTGCGGATCTTGGAAGAGACCGAGTTGGTGTTGTTTGGTCAGGATATGGCGGCGGTACGTGGTCAGGAGCATGTCAAACGCGCCCTAGAAGTCGCTGCCAGTGGTGGGCACAATCTGTTGATGAGCGGGCCACCAGGATCGGGCAAGACGCTGCTGGCACGTGCCACACCCTCGATTTTACCGCGTATGGTCATCGAGGAAGCTCTGGACGTTACCAAAATCTATAGTGTCAGCGGTATGCTGCCCGCCGACAAGCCCCTGGTGTTGCAGCGTCCCTTTCGCGCTCCTCACCACACCATTAGCCATGCTGGACTCGTTGGTGGTGGGCGGATACCGCGTCCCGGCGAGATCAGTCTTTCCCATCGCGGCGTACTCTTCCTCGACGAACTGCCCGAATTTGGGCAAAATGTGCTGGAAGTGCTGCGCCAGCCGTTGGAGGATAAGATGGTTACAATTTCGCGTGCTCAGGGCACCGTTACCTATCCAGCGAATTTTATACTGATTGCTGCCATGAACCCATGCCCATGCGGCTATTACGGTGATCCCATGCGTGAATGTAGTTGTACGTCTAACACGATTATGCGCTACCAGAAGCGTATCAGCGGCCCATTGTTAGATCGCATCGATATTCATGTTGAAGTGCCACGTATCGACTATGAGAAGCTGGCAGATAAACGCAAAGCCGAAGACTCTGCCACCATTCGTGTGCGGGTGCAGGCTGCACGCGAACGCCAGTTGCAGCGCCTAACTGGTACAAAGCTCACCTGTAATGCCGAGATGGGTCCGGCTGAAGTGAGCGATTTCTGTGCCGTCGATGACTCTGGTGAGAAGCTGCTCAAGGCCGCAACCAAACAACTCCATCTCTCGGCACGTGCCTATCACCGCGTTCTCAAGCTTGCTCGAACTATCGCTGATCTTGCTGGCAACGAGATGATCCAGGCTAATCATATCGCCGAAGCGATTCAGTACAGGCCGCGCGTGGGGACATGAGAGTGGCTCCCGTTGCTGTTTGAACGAAGTCTTGTTGCCCAGAAGTTGACGTGCTCCGTCAACTCAGCAGTGAAGTTCTGTTTTGCATCGCCGATGGTAGTGCAAAACAGAACCTCACTTAGTTACAGAACCTCAAGAAAGTAATCCAGATCTCATGGCATTTGCTTTAGACCAAATTGAGATCTGGAAAACTCACTTATCCCTTGGAACCAGCGCTTACAGCGAGTTCAGCATTGACCACCTGTGGGTCAGTCGATTTAACACTCTCTGTCGTTGGACGCTGCTTCTTCGGGAACAAGAGTATCACGAGCAAAGAGGTAACGAATAGAGCTATGCCTGTAATCAGGAACGACCCATGTAGTGCATCCACGAATGCCTGACCTATCACTTGGTGCAGAACGGCTGGCGAAATCGGAAGTCGCCCTGACAAAGGAACCTGGCTAGCTTGGGCACCAGCAGCAGCAACCTTGCTAGCAATCGCGGCACTTATCGATCTGGGAACACCTCGTTGAACGAGTTGGGATACGATGTTGTTGGAAAACCCCTGCAAAACGAAGTCACCAAGGACCGCGATGCCCAATGTAACTCCGATCTGACGACTCGTGCTCGCTACAGACGAACCCAGACCTGTCCGGTTTGGGGGTGTACCAGCGAGCACTGATATCGTCAATGCAGGCAACATAAGGCCGAAGCCAATCCCCAGCATGGCTAATTTCCACCACATACTCACATAGCTGGTGGTTGGCTGCAAGTCCATTAACAGGAACATCCCACCAGCAGATAGCAAGGTTCCTAGAACAATTGGCAGGCGCGGACTTGTACGAGCGGCGAGTCGGCCTGCAATAGGAGCACTCACAAAAGTGCCCATAGTGATAGGTAGCGTTAGCAGACCGGTCGCAAGCACTGTATACCCTTGCACAGACTGGAAGTATTGCGCCATAAAAAAGACAGTCGCCAGGACGGTACCACCAAGGACGAGTGAAGCAAGATTGGCGACTGAGAACACAGGGTTCTTAAACAAACCCAGAGGAAGGAGTGGTTCACGCACACGAGTTTCGACCAACAGGAACGCTACTACAAGTACAAGAGCAGCAATAAGGAAGCCTAGGATCGCCGGAGAGGTCCATCCTAAAGAGGAACTCTCAATGAGACCGATGGTCAAACAGGTGAGTCCACCGATCACGAGTATTTGACCTAGCAAGTCGATCCGTTGCGCATCGGGGTTACGTGACTCAACAAGAGTTGGCCATCCGAGGGCAAGCGCTACCAGTCCAACAGGCACATTGATGAAAAAGATCACTGGCCAACCGGCAAATTGGATGAGCAAGCCGCCAATCAGCGGACCAGCAGCCAGGGCTATACCAGAAATGCCAGCCCAGAGACCAATAACTTTCGCGCGGGCACGTGCATCTGGGAAGGCTGACGCCAGAACCGCGAGACTGCCCGGAGAAAGCGCAGCTGCGCCCACACCTTGTAGCACACGAGCGAAGAGGAACCAGCTAATCGTTGGTGCGAATCCGCAGGCCAGGGAGCCGAGCAGAAACAGCACTAACCCGCTGAGGAACAGACGCTTGCGCCCAAAGCGGTCCCCAAGTGTGCCAGCGGTGAGCAAGAAGGCTGCAAAAGGCAATGTATAAGCGTCAATCGTCCATTGTAAGTCCGACAAGTGTGCATGAAGGCTTGTCTGGATTGTTGGCAGTGCCAGGGTAACAATCGAATTGTCCAGGAAAACCATGAACGTTCCTAGACAGCAAACGGCCAGAGTAATTCTCTGGGTTCTGCGGGATGGTGCACTCATCATTTGCTTTAACCTTTAATACGTGTGCACACATGATCTACAGAAAACCATGTGTGCGACGAAGGACAACGTAGATACTGGAATAAGTAAAGTCGAGAGCTATTATCTGGGAGTTACCAGACGGGAAAGACTACATTCCAGGCTGAACCTCAGCCTAGTGGGATCGTCGCTTCATGTCCGGGTGGCGAGCAATCGAAAACTGTTGATCCAGCAATTCGAGATGACTCATGCGAGCTTGCACATTGTGTTAGGATGCTTGGCGAGGCAGGTGAGAGATGAGCATGGAAACTTTGCCGCTGGCATTCTGGGTCAGCGTCGTCACGCGGTGGATCACGATGGTAGGCACGATCACGCCTCGTGTGGTCAGTGCTTGCCGCAGTGCATCTCGTACGTGTTCATCACGCAATTCCTGTGAAGCGCCGGTCAGGAAGATATGCAAGCCGTCGTGTTCCTGGACCACCTGCCAGCCACTTATTGGCAATGCATCGAGTGTATTATGAAACAGGTAAGGATACACTCCTTCTTCCTTTCCGTTGGAAGACAAGAAATAGAGCACATCAGGCGTCCTTCCCTGAACAGACTCAAGCAGAGCGAAAGGACGCCCACAGGGACAGCGCTCCTGGGTGGATACCTGGACGAGGTCACTGACTTCGTAGCGGATGAGCGGCTGGGTACGGCGAAAGAGCACGGTGAGCAGCACTTTGGCTCCTGGCGTGCCGGGAGGGACAGGGCGGTTGTTCTGATCGACGACCTCAAGGATTGAGGAATCCTCGAAGAGGTGCATCCCTTGATGGAATGAACACTCCATTGCCAGAATTCCACTCTCAGTCAGAGAGTACGCATTGAAGAGTTGTGTTTGCCAAGTTGCTTCAATGCGCCGCCGCATTTCACTCGTCAGCGTCTCCGCTGAGCAAAAGACCGAATGGGGAGCGATATGCAAACGTCCCTGGCGCTGTTCATGAGCCAGATTTGCAGCAGTTGATGCGTAGCACAGGAGCACATCTGGTTGCCACTCGTTGAGGCGTCGGACAAGCGTCTCCACGGAATCACTTGCGGACAGTTGCAAGCGTGTCGCTTCCTGCCCATTGATATTGACAGGCATCTGTGCCGACATCTGAGTGGCGACAGTTGATGTCACCACAGCCGCTCGACTTTTGGGTGTTGCTCCCCCCCAGAAAAGGGAACGAGCAAAGGAGTTCATCAGAATAGCTCCTTCGGCAGGGTCGGCGAGAAAGATGCTCGGCTTCCCAGTGGTGCCGGAGGTTATCGATGCTTGATAGCGATTGAGAAAGGGTGTGGAGGCATCAGCCTTTGCGAGGTATTGTTGGGCGTCATGGAAGCGAATGGAGCGATCAGTCACGAGGTCATCGAAATGCTCCATCATCATAGCTTTGGTCAAGACAGGGAGTTCGTGCAAGGGGCGGTCCATCAGACCGTGATGGAAGTGCTGATAAAAGGGAG
>JBDTBU010000177.1:0-16382 GCA_039923935.1 Ktedonobacteraceae bacterium
TGCCCGGCAGCCATGTCACCGCGACGGTCACGCTCACGCCAGCCAGTCGTATGGAGCAGAACAACTATATCATCACCGCTCTGCCCAACGGCACCACCGATAACGCCCGCCGCCAAGTTCCGGCCCGTGTCCTAAACACAACCTCCGCGCCCCAAACCGCCACTGGCAACGCTACAGGCTCGATTAACGCGACAACGGCAAAGGGACCATTGAAATTTTTAAACGGTAATGGGCATGATGTTACAATTTCTACTACTGTCCTACATGGAGCAAGCGGAGTTGCAATAACATTTAATGGCCCTATTATTATTCCTGCAGCAGGAGTAATAATTGTAACTGGTTATGCCGTTAGCGCTGGATCGGGTGGAAATATTCCTGCTTTCGACATCAGTGGTTCCTGTTGTACTCCTGGAGTTTCTGCCAATAATATATCATCCTTCTCAGGGGGCCAGGACGCGATCACCAATAGCGTGATCCAGCAGAGCGACATAGATGGGGCGGCGAATCCGTTGGTTGCCACATTGGCGCAGAGCACGCAGGTCAGCTTGCAGAAGCAGGTTAAGGCCACTGAGAAGATGGTGGATGGCTCGTTCGCCTGCACACCCACGACCACGGCGGATCAAAAGGCCGGGGACATAGCGAAACAGGTGCATGTTAGCGTCACGGTGGCCTGCCATGAGGAAGTCTACGATGCGCTGGCAGCCCATCAGATGGCGATTAGCTTGTTGCTGGGGCAGGCGCAGAACGATCCTGCCCTCAACGCGCAGTACGCCCTGGTCGGGCAGATCACGCCCCGTGTGCTCAGCGATAGCATGGTCAGCGCCGACGGCAAGGTCAACCTAGAGATGCAGGTGCAAGGGCTGTGGGTCTACCAGTTCACCCCGCAGATGCAGCAAAACATCAAGGGCAAGATCATCAAGATCACGCAGAAAAGCGCAATGGATGTGCTCCTGCACCAGTCGGGCGTGGCCGCTGCCAAAATTGAGTTGTCCAGCGGCACAACCATGCCCGCCACCGTCAACGATATCACCCTGACCGTGCTGACACTCCCAGCCGCGCAAACCACGCCCACCACCGGTCCCGGCACGCCGACCATTGGCCCGAATAGCACACCCGGCGGCTCGAACAATGGCACACCGGGTGGCTCGAACAATGGGACGCCGGGTGGTCCGAGCACCAACCCTACGCCGACGGCGGTGAATGGGTTGGGGGGGAGTTAGGTGTTGTGGGGGTGCGCCGGAGGCGAGGGTGCGCTAGCCTCCGGTGCACCCACTCGTCCAGCATAAATAGAACAAGAAAGGATACGATACGCGGTATGCTGTCTCTTGAAGGCAAACAACTGGGCAATTATGACGTCATCCGGCGTATCCGTTCCGGGGGTATGGGCGCGGTCTACGAAGGTCGGCAGCGCACAGCTTTTGGTCGGCGCGTGGCTATCAAAGTCATCCTGGGCGATTATGCTGAGGACCGCGATATGCGCAGACGTTTTGCGCGTGAGGCGAAAACCATCGCGCGTTTGCATCATCCGCACATCTTGCCTCTGATCGAGTTTGGCGACGAACAAGGCGTACTTTACCTCGTCATGCCTTTTATCGAGGGTGGCACATTGACTGGCTATTTGCGTCGTCATTTGCCCGATCTACACGAAGTCGCCACGGTCTTCTTGCAACTGCTCGACGCCGTAGAGTACGCGCACGAAGAAGGGCTGATCCACCGCGACATCAAAGCGTCCAACGTCCTTTTAGAGTCCCGGCGCAGTGGGCCGCCCTACGCGTATCTAGCCGACTTTGGCCTTGTGCGCACCATTCAGCAGGACGAGCTAGGGCGGGCTATTCAGCAAACTGGCGTGCCCATTCCGTTGGACCAAGTGCCCGGCACGCCTCACTACATGGCCCCGGAACAGACGTGGGGAGTCGTTACGCCCGCCACTGACATCTATGCGCTGGGTGTGCTGCTCTACCAACTATTGACTGGCGACCTACCCTACAACGATGCCGACGATATCGAAGTCATCAACATGCACCTGCACGCGCCCGTTCCCAATCCACGCGCGGCTGACGCGTCGATACCCGCCGAACTGGGGGCCGTCGTCACCCGTGCTATGGCCAAACGAGCCGAGCAGCGTTTCCCCGACGTGACCTCCTTCCGCACCGCTTTTCGATCTGCTATCGATGGACCAGTAGCCCGCCTAGAGGACGAAGCGTTCAGCCGTGGACCTGAGGACGATGATTTCGAGATTTACGAACTGCCGCCACGTCCGTTGTCGCCGCCACGCTCTGCTTTGCCGCCGCGCATATCTCTACCGCCGCCAAGTCCCATGCCTCCGCTCAGAGCGTCGAGCCAGCAATTGCGCTATCTGGACCAGCATCCACGCGTGCCGGGTCAATTGCCGCGCCCGATGCCCGCGCCCATCGAATTTCGCGACGCCGATGCGCCCCTTATTCCGCGCCGTCCGCGTATCACCGACGACCCCAACGAAGCGTCACCCGTCACCGAACGTCGAGTACGCACCACCGAAGACCGCGAGGACATTCCCGTGCGTCAACGCAACATCATCGAGCCGCTCGCGCCCAAGAAAACCGCCGCGCTTGACGATAACGCGCAAGATAGCCAGCAGAATAATCCACAGAGCCGGAGGCTAGCGCCGGCTCTACATGCAAGGGGTGAGCAGGCGAGCGCATCGGGTTTGTCCCATCCCGTGCGCCCGAATGGAGGTGAGCCGGCGTTAGCCTCCGGCTCACCTCCATTCGGGCGCACACGCAAAAAACGCGCCCCCCTTGTCCTGCGTGTGGGTACTGTCTTGCTAATAGTGCTTGTTGTACTCTTGTTGATGCCACGCGTGTTGGGTGTGAACATCTTCCCATCGGGCTTCCCAGTGTTCGGTGCGTCACCCGTTGCTACCATCACCTTGCATGTCCAAACCAAGCAACTCAAGGACACATTCCTGCTCACCGCTTCACCACAGACTATGCGAGCGAGTCTCGCCACGCGTGTGTTGCCGGATCGTAGCGCGACAGGTACCGTCAGCGCCCGTCAGAGCGTTGCCACATCTGGCCTGCACAGCACACCCGGCACGCAGGCTAGCGGCGTCTTGCTCTTCACCAATAAAAGTGCCGCGCCCGTCAACGTTGCGAATGGTCGTCTTTTTATTGCCAGCAACGGTATACAGGTGCGTCTCGCCCGTGCCATCGTGCTCCCGCCGCGTGTGGGCAGCACGAACGGGATTGTCAGTACGCTTGGCGTGGCTGTGGAGGTTGGTCCGAACGGCAATCTCGCGCCCAATGCACTCAACGTCTCCTGCTGTGGTAGTCCGCTTGTTATCGTCAGCAATCCAGCGGCTTTCAGTGGTGGTAGCGACGCCCAGGTGACGCATATCGTGGCTCAGAGCGACCTGGACGGAGTACGCGCCGCCCTGCTCCTCAGTTTGCAACAACAGGTCGTGCAGCACATCGACGCCCTGCTCGCCTCCGGTGAAGTGCGTGCAGGCGTGCCCAGTTACACGATAGCCGTCACCTCTGACCATCCCGTCGGCAGCGAGGCCACGCAAGTCAACGTCAGCGTCAGTCTCAGTGCCAACGTGCTCGTCTACGACATGCGCCTCGCCAGCGACCTAGCCCGTCAGTTGCTCAACAACGAGGCCATCCAGGTACTAGGGGTGAACTATCGGGAGCGTGGTGGCTTCACCATCGCCGCGCCGCTCGTGGAGCAGCAGGGTACCAACGGGCAACTCTACCTCAGCGTCGCGGCCAGTGGTCAGTGGGCCTACAAAGTCACCGCCAGCATGGAGCAACAGTGGCGGCAGGCCATCAAAGGCGCATCTATTCCGCTCGCGCAGAGCTACCTCACTACGCGCCCCGGCATCAGTGCCGCCCAGATTGTTCTGCCCTTCGGCAGCGACCATGTGCCAGCGGATGAGCAGCAGGTAGTGTTTGTGGTGGAATAGTTATAGCTTTTTTGATGCCAGTCTTACCAGATTTGGCGGAATTTCAATGGATAAAGACTTATCCGCTTCTGTTTCCTCAATTCTGTTATTATACTCTGTAAAAAGACAAAAAAGACCATATGCAAGTCTATCAGCAGAAAAATTCGCTAATTCTTCAATATTCTGACTAACAAACGATTCGATAGATTCAGCAACTACTTTGCCCTTTTCAGGGCTTCCTTCAATAATCTGTCTGGTTCCTACCAGCGTACTATACGGGACTAAAAGGTAGGGGCGATAACCATTGCTTATATTTCGCGCACATTTGTCGTAAACTGCTGACATTGGGGCCATCGTAACATGAAATGCAGTAGTGCCAACGCGAAAATCCCTTAAGCGCCCTAATTGTTTATCCGCAGTGCTATAGGATTCCCTCCCAATTGGCTCTTCCGGGAACCGAAGTTTCAGTTTAGCTCCAACAAGATGCTGCGCAACGGGACCGGCTTTATTGTCCTTTTTGGCAATTTCTAGCACGTTAGCAATAGTTTGCCAAGTGCTTATTGATGGATCATATACACATTTCAAACGCTCTCGGCTGTGAAATTCCTTGACTTTTTCTACCAGAAATTGCTGGAAACATTCGAGATTACTATTGCGCTCAGCAACCGAAAACTGCGCCAAATCCATTGTCGCGAGTGCGGCTAGCATTGCGTCGATTGCGCTTAACAAGCCTCTATTTGTGCGTCCGCCCTCACTCACAAAATGTCTTATTTCCCCAAATTTTGTGAGGATTCGTTTGATATTTTCTCCGCTTGCACCTTTGATTTGTCCACGGCCCTCAGTCAGATGGCTCTCCAAATCCAGATTATACGTATGGGTCAAACGCTCTAGTACAACTAATGCACCAGCGATTGTACCTTTAGGAACAGGAGCGTTGCCTTTTTTCTGATTTGTGTACCAAAGCTCAAATACAAGAAGCAATTCCTTCTGAGATAGCATGTTTAAGCCTCCTGCAATGCTAGATGAGAAAAATCCCGATGGATGATTTCTTCAATCGCAGGATTGAGATAATGTGCTGCAATCCATGCAATAGCAGGAACGCAGACAGCATCCCCAAATCCAAATAAAGCTTGGTCCAGAGAAACGGTAATAGTATAATCGTTTGCTCCCATCAAACGGGCAGCTTCGCGTGGTGTGATAAGGCGAGCGTAATAGTGTCCATGCCCAGCTTTAAAGAGAATTTGTTTTGCACTCCCCCCGCGAGGTGTGCGCAAACATCCCGCGATCCCATCCACTCGTAATTCTGCTGTCGATTTTTTGTTTCTCATACGACGAAAAACAGTACCGTATGACCATTTCGCGTCGGTTATCATTTGGTCAGCAAGTATTCGATGACGTACGCTCATTTGTTCAAGAAGATATGTTGCTCGTACATGCGACCACCATTCGCTAGCTGTTTCCGGCAGGTCTTCCAGGATATCCTCAAGCCGTAGGGAATTGGTTGGCTGTGACGGCAAGAAACGAATACGCCAACGAATTTGGGGGTGTGCAGTAATAAACGCAACAAGGGATTTCGGTCTGGTATCGCTGATCGGTATGTTAAGAGTAGGCACAGAAGTGGTAGGGCCAAGCTCTTCCGATATCCCGATAATAAAAAGGCGTTGTCGGCTTTGTGGAACAAAATGTGCAGCATCTAAGATAAATGTATCAACAGTATATCCCAGATTATTGAGAGCGACTAACCCTTGTTTAAAATCTTCACCCTTATTTGAACTAAGAAAACCTGTGACATTTTCCAAGACAACTAGCGGTGGTTTTCGATCTTGCATCTGTTCCAAAATATGAATAAAGCCCCAAAATGCCGAGGAATGCTCTCCCTGCAAGCCACTACGACTGCCTGCGAGAGACAAATCATTGCAAGGGAAAGATGCTGTTGCTAACGTAACGGACGGGATATGTTCAGCGGGGATTTTGTGAATATCTGCGACGAGAAAATGTTCTTGAGCATTCTTAAAATGTCCTTTGTACATCTCATATTTTTGCTTACTGATGTCATTGGCAAATGCAATCGACCATCCTTGCTTCTCCAAACCTGCTCTTACTAAACCAATTCCAGCAAAAAACTCAGCAAAATTCTTCGCTTGCAACATTGACGAGAAATGTGAGCGAATATCGTTTGTCATCATCACCTATACTCCCTACCAAGAAAATAGTTTTAACAAGACCATTATAGTTCTTTAAAGGCGTGCTGACAATGCAGTTTTGCTCTGTAAACACACAACATCGATTGCCCTTCTGTTTCGTGGAATGAGATAGGCCATCGCTAGAGAAAAAGGAGCGCTTGAGGGTAAACGGAAGCGGGGTTACTCAGGGCAACCCCGCTTCCGTTCGTCCTATTGGCACAAGGCCAGGGGTAGCCGTTTTTAGTCGGCGGAGACGGCTGGCTCAGCTTCGGTGATCGTATACGCATCGACATCGGAGATATCGGCTTTCGACAAATCCTTCAGGCCGAGCGTTGAGGCGAACGAGATCACGCCAAGTATAATGATGTAAATTGATACCTGTTGCCAGGAACCAGCGCCGATATTGAGCACCACGCCTTTCAGGCCAAGTGGGGCGAGATCGGTCTTGCCGTTGAGCAGCAACAGTGCGATGATTGGTGCCAACCCACCAGCGAAAGGTGCTGCGAGCTGATAGCCCAGCGAGGCACCGCTATAGCGCGAACGGGTGCCGAACCGTTCAGCGATGAGCGCGGCCTGCGGACCATAGACCCAGGCATGGAAAAGTGCAAACGAGAGGATCACCGCCAGGACAAAAAGCGCCGCTGACCCACTATTCATCAGCAGGAAGTAGGGGAAGGCAAACACGGCCATGAGCACGCACCCGATCAGGTACCAGGTGCGCCGATTAAAGCGGTCTGACAGGTAGCCGAAAAGCGGGATCGTGAATAGCTCGACAATGGCGGCAATGGTAATGGCATTCAGAACGAGCGTTTTATCGAATCCCAGCTTACTGACGCCATAAGTGATGACGAAGACGCTGAAGATGTAAAAGGGAGCTTGCTCAACGAAACGCGCACCTGCACTGAACAGAATTTCGGGCGTGCTATGCCGAAACGCTTCTCTGATCGGCGATTTTGCCCTACGCTCTTGCGCTTTGACTTCCTCGAATAGCGGCGTTTCCTTGATGCTCAAGCGCACGTACAGGCCGATGACGATCAACAGTGCGCTGACAAAGAATGGGATGCGCCATGCTCCGCTGGAGACGAAACTCGTGCCAGCGCCGGACTGGACGACATTGACAATCAGGGTTGAGAGGATCAGTCCAATCGGCACACCCATCTGCGGCCAACTGGCCCAGAAGCCGCGATGGCTCTTATGACCATACTCCATCGCCAGGAGTACGGAGCCGCCCCATTCGCCACCAACACCGAGTCCCTGGCCTAGACGGAGCAGGACAAGAATCAGCGGTGCGGCAATGCCCAGCGTGGCATAGCCGGGCAGGAAGCCGATAACCAGGGTTGAGATGCCCATCAGCAGAAGCGTCGCAATCAGCGTGGATTTTCTGCCGATGCGATCTCCCATATGGCCGAAAAGCGCACCGCCAAAGGGGCGAGCAATAAAGCCAACCAGAAACGTGAAAAGGGAGAGCAGTGTGCCGATAAATTGGCCGGTGGTGGGAAAAAAGACTGCCGGGAAAACGAGTGCTGACATGGTGCCATACAGGAAAAAGTCGTACCACTCGATAGCGGTCCCCAGGGTGCTTGAGAAGATAACTGCGGTCATTGATGAACGTGAGGGATTGCCGTTGACAGTCGCCATGGTTCCTCCAATCCAGGCCGATAAAGCCTGGTGTACTACAACGTCATGCAGAAAATCGTGAGAATGTGTGAAAGATGTGCTCTGCCTAGAATCAGGCAAATGAGAGAGCACCGACCAATAATTCCCTTCCTTTCTCGAATAAAAATGATACCATTCTATTGTAACATATAACTTCTCTCATCTCGCGTTTCCAAAGCCAAGAGGGTGTGTTTCATTGTTTTGCAGGCTCATATATGACAAATGACCCATACAAGATCTGCGTGAACCTGCTATGCTATAGGGACACTTTGTATAATGTGGCATATGAAACCAAGGAAGGACTTGTTGTATGGAACAACGCATCTATCGTGGCAACATCGACCTTAACGCCTTAGCGAATTATCTGGTTGGGATCTTTAATCAGCAGTCAATGTCCTATCATCATCAGCCTTATAGCACGGCCCAGAAAATCAACCAAGGTGAACGCGTGTATGTGCAGATCATGCGCAGCAACGATTGGAGCGGGCGTGAGCATGGTGCGCTCAGTGTGCAAATTGACAGAATCGCAGGTGGCGTCAGCATTGGCATGGGGCAGGCGGATTGGCTGGACCAGGATCAAGGGGGTCTGGCCGGGATGTTATTTGGGGCGCTCTTTTTTCCACCCCTGTTGCTTTTGCCGCTGATGCAGGGTTTTGCGCACTCGAACTTCTCCCAGGATGTGTGGGTGGCCATCGATACCTATTGTCTGCAAGCGCCAAGCAGACCCGCTCGTCCTAACACACCTAAAGGCTTCTACTGTTCCTACTGTGGTGCGTTCAATCATCCCACTGCTGCCCACTGCCATGCTTGCCGAGCACCCTTCACCGTGACATCGCCGCCGCAGCCAGAACCGCCAGTCGCAGAAGAGCCAGCGCCGGAGAGCGTCGTTTGTCAGTATTGCGGAGCGACAGTGGCCTTCGTGAGATTTTGCGGGAATTGTGCTGCGCCGCTGCGTGAGGAGTCGGGGCAATAGCGTACGTTGTATGCATTAACCAAAGAATGGTCGAAATTATCATACACAAACCCATCGCGTGCAAAGGTGAGCAGAACGTCCACCTCGATACGAGACGTGGATGAACGGTGTCCCTACTATGGTACGGGGATTGTTTATAATTGATGCATTGCCGTGTGAGACCAACAGATACGCTCCGATATTGTTTGTCTTACGCGAAAATCTCTCAATTATAGCAAAAGCCCGTAACCATAATCTTGCCGACTTGCCTCCCAAACCCGCATATCACGGAATGCTCAACTGTACACTTGTGGCTAGAAATGTCGCAGCTTGTGCTGCATTTTTGGGATTACCAAGCAGCAGGGCTAGTTGCCCACCATGAAAGCTACTATCACTCCAGGTCGGGCTTGCTGGATTACTACCAATAGCAAACTGTTCTGCCTTTCCATCTATGAAAAAGGAATAACTATTGTCTTGCGCTACCACTCGCAGCGTATGGGCCAGCGTGTTGGAAGCAATCTGGCCTTGATAAACAGGCGTGATACTATTGTTTGTGTATTTTAGTATCTGATAGGTTCCACTATTAACTATAAAAGCATAACATGTGACAGTACTGTTACTGTCCTGAGAAAAGTGAAAAGCAATACCATAGAGAGCATCTGGGATGTTTGTGGTTTGTTGTATGGTGGCCGTTAAGGTAAAATTATCGGGCAATGTGCCACTTGACTGTGGATAAGGAAAAGTTGTGGAATTTTGGGGTACAGTGATGGTATATGCACCTCCTCCGGGTGTGCTTGCTGTGACTCCTCCATTCAGGTCGCCAACCTGCCAACTCCTATCATTCCCGTGAAAATCCTCAATAAACGCTTTAGCCGCGCTAGTATTCGTTTGCCCACCTAGTGTACTGCCTGACAATCCTGGAAAGCCTGGAAAGTAGCGCGTAGCAAGCACGACCACACCCAGGATAAGCACGGCAGCCAGCAGAAGATAGCTCAGGGGAAACGGACGTTTGCGGGCAATCTGGCCCGTTTGCGCGATAGGCATGCCGGTTATGCTGGTGTTGGGCTGTGCGATGCCAGAGGGATGCGTGACGCGCGAACGGGCATTTGTTGTGCGGTCATCGAACGTGCTATAGCTATCCTGGCGACTCTGGGAACCAGTGTTGGGCCACTGTTGAGGTGGACGTGCGGCAGTTTGTGGTGGGGCGAAGCTGCTGGCTGGCCCAGCCTGTTGGTAGGGTAGCGTCGCTAGATTGCTCATGGCGAGCGAGGCTAGTGGGTTCGTCGCGTGCATGTTCGCATATTCCAGTGCTTTAGCCATCGCCTCAGCAGTCTGGAAGCGGTCTGACGGTTCTTTGGCTAGTGCTTTGGCTGTGATCTCCGCCAGGATCTCCGGGAGACGCGGGTTCTTTGCGCGTACCGAGGGTGGCGCGGTATAGACATGCTGGAAGATCAGTCCGTTTAACGATGTTGAGTGAAAGGGCACCTCGCCAGTCAGCATCTGGAAGAGCACCACACCCAGCGCGTAGACATCCGTACGGGCATCGACTGGTTTCGCCGTCGCCTGTTCAGGGGCCATATAGTCAGCAGTACCAATAATCTGGTTGGCATTGGTCAACTCAGAATCGTTTGCGGCGCGTGTGGGCATCTCCGCGAAAGCGGAATCCTCAGCACCCCCGTACAGCTTGGCAATACCAAAGTCAGAAAGTAGTAGATGGTTGGGGTCGCTGCTGGAGATGAGCATATTCTGTGGTTTGACATCGCGATGCACGATCCCACGTTGGTGCGCGTGGTGCAGTGCTCGCGCCATCTGGATCGTGTAGTTGACCGCTCGCGTTGGCTCGATGGGACGATTGCCGCGCAACTGTTCGCGCAACGTGCCTCCGCCCACGTACTGCATGACCAGATAGGTCAGGTTGTTCTCTTCTTTGAAATCGTAGACACTGACGATATTGGGATGTTCCAGGCTGGCTACAACCTGGGCCTCGCGCTCAAAACGTGCCTGAAAACCCTCGCGGGTCGCAATCTGCGAAAGAATTATCTTAATTGCGACCTCACGGCGCAGACGCGGGTGATACGCTTTATACACGCGAGCCATACCACCTTCACCCAGACCCGACTGGACCTGGTAATCACCCAATTGTCTCCCAATCAACGAATCGTTCTCTGTGTTCATAACGTACTCCCGCTCTCTCTCAACTGATTTTCCCTAATCCAACTGTTATAAGCTGGTGTCTGCTGGCCTCTTAGCCATTGTTACAGTTCCAGATGACATTTACCGCGTTGCCCGGCCCGGTAAATGTGAAAGTGACGCCATTTTGACAATCGTTGTGTGGGACCACAAGTGTAACCAGTTCTGTACCACCCGCCGCGATGGTACCGCTATTGGGTTGCACTGACACACCTGTTGTGGTAGAAGACCATGACCATACCAGATCCAGGGGGCTGGAACTATTCGTAAGTATGACCGTACACAAATCGTTATTGGTACCCACCTCCCTCGTGCATGTTGTGCCTGTGCCAAAAGGATCGACGGGGTTTGGACTAGCCGAGAGCACCGGCACAGGCGCTGGCTGCACCGTGAGTGTTACAAGTACACTGATTGTTTGCGAGCCAAGGGTGATGACTATCGTATCCCGATAGGGGAGCCTGCTGGCTTTCAGTTTCGCCTTCAAATTGGAAGCGGTGACAGCAATGGTAGCTGTTGCTCCATTATTGAGGGTTCCCCTGCCTGGATTGAGACTGAGCCAGCTACTATTGTTGACCGTTTTTGTAAACCAATTGCTGGTTAGGCCACAATTGGTAATCGTGATATTCTGTGAACTCTGTGGATCACTGGTCTTCTCAACACCTGTAAAATCTAATTCCGGCGGAGTTGCATTAATACAGCCAGTTTGCACAGCCAGCTTGACAGTCACGGTCTGGGTGGTGTTACTCTCTTGGCCGGTAAACGTGATCGTGGTGATATAGTTGCCTGCTGATAGATTCGCAGGTGAGGCGTTGACGGTGACTGCCGCTTCGTTCGGAGCCTGGATTGTGCCTGTGGCTTGATTGAGTTGTAGCCAGGGGGCTTGATTCTGATCCCAACTGGCGTTCCAGGTGAGGGTACCAGTGCCGCTCGCGCAAAGCGTGACGTTGCCTGTTGCAACCTGAGAGCTAAGCTCGCTGACTGGACCCAGATTAAGCAAGCCTGGTACCGCGCAACTCAACGTTGGCGGGGTTGGCGTGGCTGTAGGTGCAGGCGTTGGCGTGGCCGTGGGTGTCGATGTGGCAGTTGCAGTCGGTGGCGTGCCAATCGTAAAGGGTAGTGAAGCGATTCGATGGCTGAGTGATTCTGTCGCGTGAACGACGTGCGAACCCAATGTCCAGGCGGGATCGGCTGTAATTGTCACTGCGAAAGAGCCGTCTCCTCCTACCCCGATGACATTGGTTGTCGGAGGTGCGAGGAATGCGTCTAGCACATGTCCCACGTTGGCCGCGTTCTGTGCAGAGCTAGCGAGTTGCTGCGCGTGTGCGTACGCCTGGCGCATCGGTACTGCACGTTGTGCGAAGAGGAGCGGTATCCCACTATCCAGGGTCAACGTCACGCTGCTGCTAGGCAAGAAGTGACTGCCATTGAGGGTGAGTGTGCCGCCTGGTGTGACCGTAGAACTGCCACCGAGGGAGAGGCCAGGTGTCCAGACCGTCAAGCCCAGACCGATCACGCTAGCCAGGATAATCACAACAGCCGCGATAATAATCAAGCTCACCGTCAGGCAGCCAGATGTGCCACCAGTCGATGTTTTCGGCGGTTTGCTAGGATGATGCGGGTGATGCGGGTGATGCCCATGATGTTTTGGGAAGGTCATAGGAGGCTGCGCTGGTGCAGAAGGTGGCATCCCGCCCTGCATAGGTGGTGTGCCCTGCATAGTTGGGATATGGCTCATGTATGGTGTGCCCTGCACGGTTGGGACATGGGCAGGAAACGCTTGATCGGCCAGCAGAGGTAGTCCTAGGCCCAGGAGAGCTGCGCGGCGGCGTTTCTCCTCCTCTTCTTCCTCAGTTGGACCCAGTTTGAGAGGGCGTTGTGGCCCAGTTGCAGGGTAATTGAACACATCTCCGCTCATAGCCATGGTCGGGCTGTTCTCATTTGAATCGTTTCTTAACTGGGCTGTTGGCATGTTGCCCATGTGCGTGGCTTGGTCAGACGCCTGATAGGAGATGTTGCCACAATTGCCACAGAAACCGGCGTCATCTGGCAGGTTGGCCCCGCAAAATTCGCATTGCTTCATTGCACCTAATCCTCCTGGAAACCGTATGAATCCTCTATGTGCCCATCGATCAATAATACACTTTCTAAGTCTGATAAAAATCATGAATAAGTGCGTTTTTTTCCACATCTGCCACCAACTTTCGCTCAGTTTAACATATATTTGGCGCTTCTCCAACTACCTATTTCACACTTTTTTTATGAACAATATCACAGACAAAAAGAGGTGGTACAAAGAGGAATTTCCATCTCAGAAACTCCTCTTTGTACCACCTCTGTGTACGGTTCTACGTTGCTTTAGCCCCAGCGTTTCCTCAGTCGTGGCAAAATTTCCTTGGCATAGAGTTGGAGAAAGCGCGACTGATCGTCACCGGGCGCGTGGAAGACCAGATGCGTGAAGCCCAGTTCGATGTACGGGCGAATCTGCTCGATATGCTCCTCTGGATCAGTCGAGACGAGCCAACGTTTGTGCGCCTGATCGGCCACTGTGGCTGCTTTGGCCTCCATCTCACGCGGATCGTGGATATCAACCTTGTCCTCGGCAGGCAGGGCCAGCGCCGCCCAGATTTTCGTGTCCTGCATAGCCCGTTCACGGTCAGTGTCGAAGGCAACCTTGACCTCGATCATTTTCTCAATCGAGTCGGGATCACGTCCAGCCGCACGCGCACCCTCCGCCACGGCTGGTAGCAATTTGTCGCGATAGAGTGCATCACCCTTGCCGGACGTGCAGATAAAGCCATCGGCAGCCCGTCCAACGTATTTTGCTGCCACGGGACCGCCAGCGCTGATATAGATGGGAATAGGCTGTACGGGCTTGTCATAGATGGTCGCTTTGAGGGTGCGGTAGTAGCTGCCCTCGAATGTCACCATCTCTTCCGTCCACAAACGGCGGATCAAGTCAACTGATTCGCGCAGGCGGGCCAGGCGCTCTTTGGGTTCCGGCCACTCTCCACCTGTCACCGCAATCTCGTTGAGCGATTCGCCCGAACCAACGCCTAGCAGCATACGGCCAGGGTTGAGCACGCCTAACGTACCAAACGCCTGAGCTACAATGGCTGGCTGATAGCGAAAAGTTGGAGTGAGCACGCTGGTGCCGAGCAAGATCCGTTCTGTGCGCTCGCCGAGTGCACCCAGCCAGGCAAAGGCGAAGGGTGCGTGCCCATCGGTATGTCGCCAGGGCTGGAAATGGTCGCTGATCCAGACGCTATCAAACCCGCAACTCTCTGCTTCAATTGCAAAGTTGAGCAACTCTCTTGGCCCGAATTGCTCCGCCGACGCTTTATAGCCTAATTTTAATGGATGTTCCAATTGTTCTACTCTACCTTTCAAGTATCTATTATTCAATCAAATGCCACAGGCAACGCTACCAGTCCTCGGAAAGCTTGGCTGGGGAACCATTCTACTGTCTCGCTATCCAAACGCGGCTTGGCGAACCGCTTGAGAAAGCTGCCGAACGCGATCTCGGCCTCGACCCGTGCCAGTTGCGCACCCAGACAGAAGTGAATGCCCTGCCCAAAAGACATGTGCCGATTCTCTGACCGACGCAGATCGAGTGTATCAGGATGTGCGAACTGTGCCGGATCGTGGTTGGCCGCACCCAGAGAGAATACCACCCGTTGACCCGCTTTGACCTCTACCCCCTGAATATGCAGGTCTTCTTTCGCCGTACGTGAGGTTATTTGGACGGGGCTATCGTAGCGCAGTAGTTCTGCCACCGCACCCGGCAACAGAGAGGGATCGGCGCGTAAGAGTTCCATTTGCTCTGGATTGCGCAACAAGGCTAGCAGTCCGTTGCCAATCAGATGTGTTGTCGTGCCGTGGCCTGCCGCCAGGATCAGCACGCAGTTGCCTAGCAGCTCATTTTCGCTCAAAGCATCACCCTGCTCTTCCGCATTAATCATGGCTTGCATCAGGTTATCCTGCGGCTCCTTACGTTGTTGGTTGATGATGACGCGAAAATACTCCATGAACTCATTAACACCCGTTAGCGATTCCACCAATTGTTCAAAGCTCATTCCTCTATTGTCCAGCAATTGCCCGAAATTGTCCGTCCATACGGCGAAACGATCACGATCCTTGGCGGGCACACCTAGCATCTCCGCAATGACAATTGCAGGTAGTGGGTAGGAGAATTCACTGATGACCTCCATGTGTCCTTTTGCCTCGATGGGGTCCAGTAACTCATCGACAATCTGCTGGATACGCGGGCGCAGTTTATCGATCATACGCGGCGTAAAGGCTCGTGAGACCAGGCTGCGCATACGTGTATGGTCGGGTGGGTCCAGGAAGAGCATTTGCCTGGCTAGAGCATGGATGGGCTGCTCTAGGACGGCCTTCATCTCCTCCGGTATCCAGTCGGTTGCAATTTCTACGCGCTGTGCCGTAAAACGCGGGTCACGCATACCAACCATGACATCCTCGTGATTGGTAACAGCCCAGGCTCCTCCCAGACCTTCATCCCAGAAAACCGGGCTGATGGCGCGTATCTGGTTGTACAGTGCATACGGATTAGCCAGATGTTCCGCATTGGAAACCTGCTCTAGACTGGGTTTGCTCTCGTTTAATTGTGACACGGTGTGCTCCTTTTGCTCGACTATGCTATTGCCGAGTTACCTCATTCTTTTTTATACCATATCTACGAGCATTGTGAGGCCCAGTTGCACCTGAACACGCGCTTTTGACCGATTCGCGCCTGCCATCATTGCCAGGATATGTTAGCGCGGCAATGGAAAGCGCTCGTGTGTGGCGGGACGAACGAGCAGAACAGGACATGGAGCGTGGTCCAGTACAAAGCGTGCCACATGTCCAACCGATTTAGGCCCAAGCATTGGCATCCCTCCATAGTTGGTCCTGGGCGAGATCAGGATCACATCAGCCTGCCATTCAGCCGCACAATTGACGATTTCGCGCTCTGGCCGTCCCTGCCGTAGCAGCGTCTCAGCACCGGGAAAAGCGTGCAGCCCTTCGGCGAGAATATCTTGTGCGGAAGCCTGTTCCGCTTGTTGCATCTGCTGATCGCGTGGTGAGAGTGCGCCTGGTGGGCGGCGTAGCAAGCGTTCGCGAGCGCGTTCAATCTCCTTGCGCAACTCTCCATCGATCACATACACCAGCCCATAGGTGAGGTGTGCGGTTGAGGTCAGCATCTGCGCTGCCCGGCTGAGAGACTCGCTATTGGTGCCATCGATACAACAGAGAATGCGCATAGTTTTCTCCTTGCAAGACGCTGCTAGATTCCCACAAGCAGCCAGATCGTGAACGCTCCTACTACCAGCATAAGCGGAGTGACCAGTATGCCAACTTTAAAATAGTCCAGCCCTGAGACATCCACGCCGCGCTGGCGCAGGATCAGCAGCCAGAGGACGGTTGCCAGCGAGCCAACTGTCGTCACATTTGGGCCAAGGTCGCACCCAAAGATGCTGGC
>JBDTBU010000178.1:0-13034 GCA_039923935.1 Ktedonobacteraceae bacterium
GCACCAGGGGCACAAGGAGAAATGTTCGTGCAAAGACGATCACCTGAAGGAGGCCCGCGCCGCGACCGTGGAGAACGCAGTGAGCGCGGCGGGCGTGGAGAGCGCGGCGGACGCCGCAAAATTTGCCAGTTCTGTCACGATCATGTGCGTGAGATTGACTACAAGGATGCTAACCGCTTTATGAAGCGCTACATCTCTGACCGTGGGAAAATCGAACCGCGCCGGAAAACAGGCACCTGCGCAAAACACCAGCGCCGTTTGAGTGTGGCGCTGAAACAAGCCCGGCATATGGCACTCCTACCCTACACTGCAGAGCACATGCGCGGCATGTAGAGGAAACGCTTATGCAGCACACAGTAAAGGTAAAAGTATGGTTGAAGAACAACAGAACCTGATCTTTTATCTTTGCTGTGTTTATATTCTATCAATGCCAACCACGACCTTGAGCAGAAGGGGAGTCTCATGAGAACTTCGACAGAGCGTCCCGTTCGCAAGCCTGCTAGCCCCCGTGGCAAAGCGGTCCAGAACGCCAAACGCTACAATAAGCAAACAGCGCACGTGGAAGCACGGCGCGATGGCAAACCACTTATCTTTGGGTGGGGCACACATCTTTCACATACCGCAAAAGTGCGCATACAACGTCGCGCCACATGGGGCGCAGCAGCTCTTGTTTTCCTTCTTCTCGCGGCTGTGTTTGTTGGCTCCTGGATTAATATCAATATCGTTATTCCTGGATTGCCCATTACCTCAGTCAACGGCCATGCTATCCCTCAGTCGCAATATCGCACCATGGTCGCGGTCAAAACGCAACTTGAATTGAATAAGTTGTATGGCCCCAACGGCCTGACGGCTCAAAGCACCAATTTGGAGAAGCAGGACGCCCTGCAAAACCAGACCATTACGCAAACACAGACTCAGATTACCAACCTGAATGCTCAGATCAAGAAACTGCCCGATGGTCCCAGCGCACAGCGCACTGATCTCACTACCCAACTGACCGCAGCGAACAAAAAGCTAGCTGATGCTCAAACACAAGATCAAAAGCTGCAAAGCCAGCTCAGCGCCTTAAATACCACGAGTATCGCAAATGCGAAACAAACCTTCACGCAGCAGCAAATCGGCAACGATAGCGCCGCTTGGTTGCAGGACGATGAACTGATCCGTGAATGGTTGCAGAATCAACCAGCTGCCATCCAGGCCAAAATCAATCCTTCGGCCAGCCAAGTGAACAGAGCTTTCACGAGCTTAAAGACGAGTATGCCGCAAAACAATGGGTATAACACCTTCCTGAACCAGATGGGGATCGGTGATAGCGATATCCGCTCTATGCTCACCATCATTGGCAGACGCGACAACCTGCAAAACTACCTCGCGCCAATGATTACGTCGCCTTCATATCAGGTGCTTGCTCGCCAAATTGTCGTGCCTACAAAGGATGGCGCGAACAAAATTCTCAGCGAGCTCCAGAAAGGCCAGGATTTTGCTAAACTGGCTGCCTCTGATTCCAAAGATAGCACAACAAACACAAAGGGTGGTGCTCTGGTCTGGCTGACACGCTACCAGTACCTCTCCTCGGAAAGCGGACCAGGCGGTCCAGCAACGGTAGAGAACTGGCTCTTCGATTCGGCCCGCAAAGTGAACCAGATCAGCCCAGTGCTGTTCGGCAATGGCTCGTACTATATTGTACAGATTACTGGTCTCAGTGGAGCACGGCCCGTTACCCCGGCTATCGTGACAGAGCTGAAGGGTAATGCGCTGATAAATTGGCTGCAAGAGCGCGGTGGCAATAGTCTCCCGCTGCCCGATCAGAAGATCACAACACCCGACCAGAATAAGATGTTCAACGATCCGAACAACCTACCGCCAAACAATATTCTCCCAGCGGCTGCTCCGGCTCCGCCCAGCCAGCAACCCGCCGGTGGTGGTCCCCCTCCGGCGTAATGGTTCTCGCATAACTGGGCGAACAGGAGCGTGTTTTCATGCTCCTGTTCGCGCTTTCCATATATACAATGTTATAATAGTGCGGTATCCTCAAACGGATCGAAGAAATGGCGCACGGGGTGGAGAGGGCTGTTTCGCTCTGCAAGAAAATGAAACGCACCCTATAATAGATCAATCGATACAGCATTTTTTCTGTTTTATCAAGACAACACACACGCAGGATCAACTATGACAACCAGCGCCGTTGAGCACACCCATACACAGCCTCTCTCAGAACTGTTGCAAACAGCTTCTCTCTATTTTCATATCCCTTTTTGCCATACACGCTGCAACTATTGCGACTTTAATACCTACGCGGGCCTGCTTCCCCTGCGCGAACCGTATGTGCGTGCACTGCTGACTGAGATTGCCCTGGCTGGCGAAATGGCCCGTCTGCCCGACAGCAATCTACGACGCTCCCGCACGCTCTTTTTTGGCGGCGGCACACCCAGCCTGCTCACAGTCGAGCAGATCAAACGCTTGCTCCAGGCCAGTCGGCGAGCCTTCGCCATCGATGCTGACGCGGAAATTTCGCTGGAGGCCAATCCCGGCACGCTCACTCAGGGACAACTGCAAGGTCTGCGTGCGGCTGGGGTCAATCGGCTCAGCATGGGTGCACAGAGTTTTGACGCTGGATTGCTGAAAACGCTGGGCCGGATTCATTCGCCGGAGGAGATTACCCAAGCGGTACACGCGGCCCGGCAGGCTGGCTTTGACTCGCTGAACCTGGACTTTATGTTTGGGCTGCCCGATCAAACCATGCAGCAGTGGCAAGAGACACTCAATCAGGCGTTAGCGTTACGCCCCGAACATCTCTCGCTCTACTCGCTGATTATCGAGGAGGGCACGCCTTTCTTTGACTGGACTGCTGAGGGGCGCATTACGCCGGGTGATGAGGATTTGTGCGCGGATATGTACGAGTACGCCGACGAGCGTTTGCGGGCTGCGGGCTACGAGAACTACGAGATTTCCAACTGGTCCCTGCCAGGCCATCAGTGCCAGCATAACCTGACCTACTGGCACAACCTGCCTTATATCGGCATGGGAGCAGGCGCACACTCCTTTTTCGCCGGCAAACGCTTCTCCGATATACGCGATCCGCAAGAGTATATCCGCCAGCTTAAACAGCGCCAGTGGCCGTTGGCCGAGAGCGAGGAGGTCAGCCGTGTCGCAGAGATGACTGAGACGGCTTTCCTGGGTCTGCGCGTAGCCAGTGGCCTTTATTTGCCAAGCTTTGAAGAGCGTTTTGGTGAGTCGTTTGACTCATTCGTTGGTGAACGATTACGTCCAGTGGAAGAAGCTGGTCTACTGACGCGTGAAGATGGGTGGTTGCGCCTCAGCGAACACGGGCGTTTGCTGGGCAACGCGGTCTTTTTCCGCCTATTACCAGATTAGTGCAAAGGATTGAGATGTGGAGACATTTTCTTCTCCATCAGCCCCCTGGGGCATATATGAGCGATTAATAGGGACGCAATGTACTCCGTTTCAAAACGCAGGCATCGGGCCTTTGCATGCCCAATTGCTCTCGAATCGTGGCATCAACACCCCTGAGGCGATGCGCACCTTCCTGGATACTCGCCTGGAAGACATCCCCGACCCGCTCTTGCTGATTGATATGGCACCGGCTCTGGCACGCGTCCAGCACGCGCTGAGCACAGGCGAGCATATCACTGTCTATGGCGACTTCGATGCCGACGGCGTGACCTCAGCAGCCCTGCTGGTGCGTGCGCTGCGCCACCTGGGCCAGCCAGAGACGTTGCTCTCAACCTATCTGCCAGACCGCCTGCTCGGTGAACGCGGACTCAGCAAGCACGCGCTCGACCTGTTAAAGCAACGCGGTACCACGCTGATTATCACGACGGATTGCGGCAGTTCTGATGTGGATGAAGTGGCGTATGCACGTGAACTAGGCATGGATGTGATTATCACTGACCATCATCATCCACCCACGCAGTTGCCGCAAGCCACGGCCATACTCAATCCCTGGCGTGTGGACTGCACGTATGGCGAACGCTATCTGTGCGGCGTGGGCATTGCCTTTAAGCTAGCGCAGGCGCTCTATCAAGCCAATGGCTGTACCGAGGATGTGTGGGAACTACTCGACCTAGTGGCAATAGGTACAATTGGCGATGTTGCGCTATTACTGGGTGAGAATCACACTCTGGTGAGTCACGGCTTGGATCGCCTCAAAAAAACGCAAAATCCAGGTCTGCAAGCGCTGATCAAGGTTTCCCGGCTGGCACCCGCCCGCATCCGTGAGCGTGATATCTCGTTTGTCCTGGCCCCCAGACTCAACGCCGCTGGGCGCATGCAACACGCCGATCTCGCCTTGCGCCTGCTCACAACCAATGACCACGCTGAAGCGAGCGCACTGGCAGCAGAACTGGACGAACTCAACCGTGCACGCCAGGAGTTGACCGAAAAGCTCATGAAGCTCGCCCGCGAACAGGTGCAACAACAGACCGACAAAGCAGTTATCCTGGTCTACGGTGCGAAAGCAGAGTGGCCGGAGGGTATTATCGGGTTGGCCGCTGGCAAGCTGGCCGAAGAGACGCGCCGCCCAGTCTTTGTGCTCAGCCAAGGGAGTGAGATCAGTCGCGGCTCCGCACGTAGCCAGGAGAATTTCAATCTTATGCTCGCCCTCCAAACTGCACGTCCTCATCTCTTTGAGCGCTACGGTGGGCATTCCCAGGCGGCAGGCTTCACCATCGCCAACGCCTCTATTGACGAGCTACACACACATCTCCTGCACCGCTATGAGCAAGCACAAACCGCGCCTAGATCATCTACTCAAGTGCACGCAACTGAGGATACAGAGTCAACAAGCGTAGGGAGAGAACCAGAGGTAGCGCCACCATCAGCCAAGCGGTGGGTCGATTTGATCCTCAAAAGTCCAGAGCAGCAATTGACGCTGAGTACCCTGAAAAAGATCGATCAGCTTGGTCCCTTTGGTGCGGGCAATCCTGAACCAGTTTTTCTCATTGATAACCTGCAACTGGTGAGGCGCTGGACCAACGGAACCGAGGGACGCCACTTGCGTGTACGCCTACGTGGCAACAATGATGCGATCTTCGAGGGTATCCTTCTGCGCGGCGGTGAACGCATAGCCACGCTGCCAGAGAAGACCCAAGTCACGGTCATCTTTTCCTTAGAGCAAGCCTGGAGTCCCCTGGATAGCGCGGCCAGCCAGGAAGTGCGGCTTAGGATTTTGAGTATTACGCCTATTGGATGATACACATCTCTTTCACTAATATTGTTAAATATAAATATGTTATACTTCAAGTATAGTTCATGTAGGGACTCAAATACGTAGTTACTTTTGTTGAAATATGCGTAAAGTGTAATTTGACCAAAGATCAAGGAGCCAAACATGTTTCCTATACATAAGTTTGCATGGGGTCAACCGATATTTCTCCTCAATGTACGCGTGAACCTGCGTTTCGGCTGTTGCTCGCTGAAATGTTCATCCATTCTCTTTTTGCTTTTTATTCCTTTCATTATGCTCATCTGGCCGGGACTGGTTCCCTTCGGACTTTTCCAATTCTGGGGCTGGTCGGGAAACCTACATGATATTGCCATTCTTTTCTGGCCGATGCTCATAATAGGTCTGCTCATTACAAGCATCGCCGCGCCAACAATTCGTCGCCATGCTGATATTGTGCTTGTGAATGGGCGCAAAAACCTCTTCACCGGGTTAGGTGCCGGCCCACTGGAAGAACTAATCTACCGTTGGTTGCTCTTTTATAGTGCGCTCATCTTTCTCCCACTTGCCAACTTCATCACCTTTGGTCTGGTGCAATGGCTCTATTCCACTGTTTTTGGGCCACTCGCTGACCTCTTTACTTTTTATCAGATACATGACTACTTTTTCAGCAACCGATATGGCTGGGTAGTTGGCGCTGCGATTCTCTCAAGTTGTAGGAATTTTCGCGATGGGCATTCCTATCAGGGCATTATTGGCTGGATCTGGTCTTGGTTTGGCGGTATATTCCTTTTCATGATTATGCTCCATCATGGTCTGTTCGCCGCAATGCTCGCACATAGTCTCTATAACCTCTGTCTTCTGACCTTGAGTTGGCTCATTGCACGAATGTGTATGACGCCAGAAGAGGCGCGAAAACGTGTCCAGGAGAAAATGGAGATCCAGCGACAGACACTTCAACAACTGATCCCAGGAATAGGAGGCTTATCGCAAAAAACTATCGTGGATCAGGCTCCCCCTCACGCCTCACCAACCCCTTTTCTCTCGAAAAGCATAGATGCCACACACGAACGTTCACGCTCTGCCCGCCTGCGCCAACGGCTAAAGCATTGGCTGCACTCCAAATAGTAATGCCCTTGACTATGAATGGACCCTGCAAAAAAAGTCTTGTCCCAATCACAACACTTGTGCCATGCCGCTCCTACAGGAGCGGCATGGCACAAGTGTTGTGATTGGGATAGCTACCTCACGGATACACACCACGCAGTTCGGTTGCTTCGGCCACACGCGCTACGGCCAGCAGGTACGCGGCCATGCGCATATTGCACTCCTGCTCGGCAGCTTTTTGGGCTACAGCACGATACGAACGCTTCATGATGGTCTCCAGGCGATCATTAATCTCGTTCTCGGCCCAGAAGAAGCGCTGCAAGTCCTGCACCCATTCAAAATAGCTGACAGTCACACCACCGGCATTTGCCAGGATATCGGGAATAACCGTGATGCCAGCAGCATTGAAGATTTTATCAGCGTCTGGATCAGTTGGACCGTTGGCGGCTTCGATAATCATGCGAGCTTTCACGCGTGCAGCGTTGCGACCCGTCAACTGATTTTCTAGCGCGGCTGGCACCAACACATCGCAGGGCAGTTCGAGTAATTCGGCATTGCTCACCGGCTCGCTATCGGGCAGCCCTTGCAGCGAACCATGCTCTTTCGAGTAGCGTAGAGCACGATGGACATCAATGCCGTTGAGATTAAACACGCCGCCAGAGATATCGCTCAGGCCCACAATCGTGCAGTGCAGTTCGTCGTGCAAGAGACGCGCAGTGATGCTGCCAACGTTGCCGAAGCCCTGGATCACTACCGAGCATTCGGCGGAGTTCATGCCTTTATCGAGCAGAGCCTCGCGTGTCACAAATGTCACGCCACGGGCCGTCGCCTCCATACGTCCCTCGCTACCGCCAATGCCAATCGGCTTGCCAGTAATCACCGCTGGCACCGAATAGCCTTTATGCATCGAATACGTATCCATGATCCAGGCCATAATCTGGGGATTTGTATTCATATCGGGCGCGGGAATATCACTATCGGGACCGATCAGAATGGAGATTTCAGTCGCATAGCGGCGTGTGAGACGTTCGAGTTCAGCAGGCGACATCTTATGCGGATCACAGATTACACCACCCTTGGCACCACCAAAGGGAATACCAACAACAGCACATTTCCAGGTCATCCACATAGCCAGGGCACGCACTTCGTCAAGCGAAACCTCCGGGCTAAAACGAATGCCGCCCTTGGCTGGGCCACGGTTGATATTGTGCTGGACACGATAGCCGGTGAACATCTCGACATCACCGTTATCCATACGGACAGGGAAATTCACAATAAGTTCGCGTTTAGGTTTGCGTAAAATCGCACGCATCGATTGGGCAAGACCAAGGCGATCAGCAGCTTCATCGAACTGCTCAACCGCTACTTCATAGGGGTTAATTACGTCAATAGCCATGAATACATTCCTTCTCACTGTGTACCAGATAAAGGTCACAGATGCAACATTACATAGAGAAGCGACATTGCTTCCCAGCACTCTCTTACTTTCATAACAAATGAAGGCCCGCCTAGACTCGTGGCGGGCCTGCGATGAGTGCTGTCTTTTTCAGTATAACACCAACCTCTGGTGGCTTCAAGCCTAATAGTACACATTTGCACAACGGATGGAACCACCAGATAGACCACTCTATTTCCTCTTGTAACGCTATGCTGAGAGCAGAGAAGCGTGCTGTATAGCCATTCTTTCCCATTTGGCTGTACTGATGCTTGCTACATTGGCTCTCGACAAACTAATCTAGAACTGTCTATAATAGAATCGAAAGAACAGACTGTTCAACGACGAGCAGGAGGAAAAAATACTATGCGGATTCGTGTAATCGGCGTGCCTATGGACCTGGGTGCGGACAGACGCGGTGTTGATATAGGTGCGAGCGCTATTCGTTACGCGGGCCTGAACGATCACCTACGCCGCCTTGGCTATACCGTCAACGATATTGGCAACATTGTTGTTCCCCAACCCGAAAGCCAACCCACTGGCGATCCTCATGTGAAGTATCTCGAACCAATTGTGCGTGTCTCTGAAGACCTCGCGAATGCGGTGACTGCGGCGTTGCAGGACGAGGAGTTTCCGCTTGTGCTCGGAGGCGACCATAGCATTGCGCTGGGTTCAATTACCGGGGTAGCGCGTGTCCATAGTGACATCGGTGTGATTTGGGTCGATGCGCACGCGGACTTCAATACCCAGGAAACCACGCCTTCCGGCAACATTCACGGCATGATCCTGAGCGCACTGGCAGGTCTGGGCCATCCAAGTCTGACCAATATCGGCGGCTGGTCGCCCAAGATCAATAAACAGACTATCGTCATCGTGGGCGCTCGTGATCTGGACGCGCAAGAGCAGGAGTTGCTGCTCCAACACCAGATTCATGTGTTTACCATGACGGACATCGATCAGCGCGGTATGTCTGAAGTGATGCAGGAGGCGGTGAAAATCGCTAGCCAAGCCAGTCACGGGATACATCTCAGCCTGGATATGGACTCGCTTGACCCACGCGAGGCTCCCGGTGTTGGCACACCCGTGCGCGGCGGCTTGACCTATCGCGAGGCTCATCTGGCGATGGAGGTTATCGCCAAATCTGGCCGTCTCATCTCGATGGATGCCGTTGAGGTCAACCCCATCCTTGATCGTGAGAATGCCACTGCCCATCTCGCTGTCGAACTGATCCTTTCAGCCTTGGGCAAAAAAATCATTTAGCCAGCTACTCCCTTTCTCACGGAGACGTTTCTGCGGGCATGTTACCTTAACCTACACAAAAAGGAGGAAGATAGGCAGTACAAGCGTTGCCTATCATCACAAGAATGAACGCAAAAGAACTCTTTATGCACGGCGAATTTCTGCCAGCCGAACGCGGCGTAATCTCGGTCCGCGCACATGGTTTCGCCTATGGCACAGGATGCTTTGAGGGCATTCGTGGCTACTGGAACGAGCAAGAGGAGCAAGTCTATATCTTCCGAGCGCGTGAACACTACGAGCGCCTGCTCAGATCATGCAAAGTGCTACAAATGACGCTACCCTACACGGCTGAGCAGATGGTTGAGTTGACCAGTGAGTTGGTGCGGCGTAACGAGCAGCACCAGGATGTTTATATCCGTCCGGTTGTGTATAAAACCGACGAAATTGTCGGTGTGAAGCTGCACGGGCTGCAAAACGACCTGATTATCACATCTGAGCCACAGGGCAACTATATCGACTTGACGGGTATGCGCTGCGGCGTCTCTTCCTGGCGGCGTGTGGATGATAACGCCATTCCGGCGCGTGCAAAAATCTGTGGTGCGTATGTGAACTCGGCCTTTGCCAAAAGCGAGGCGGTGCAGAATGGCTTTGACGAAGCGATCATGCTCACACACGAGGGACACGTCTCGGAGGGCAGTGCTGAGAACATCTTCCTGGTGGTCAACGGCGAACTGATTACGCCCGCGCCTTCCGAGAATATTCTGCTGGGCATCACCCGCGACACCATCATGGAACTGGCCCGCCGCGAACTGGGCATCATCACGCGTGAACGCCAGATTGACCGCACCGAACTGTATAGCGCCGACGAGATTTTCATGTGCGGCACAGGTGCACAGATCGCCCCAGTGATCGAGGTGGATCGCCGTACAATTGGCACAGGCAACGTCGGACCCATCAGCAACGCTCTGCAACAGATGTACTTCGAGATTGTACGCGGTAAACGCCCTGAGTACCGCGTACAGTGGTGCACACCAGTTTTTGCGGGCGTACCGGCAATGCACAAGGCCAAGAAAGGCGATTAGAAACAGCCCTCCCCACCCGTGTGCGCTGGCCATCGCGTCCAGCATACACGGGTGGTACCCCATCTCATCGCAAAAACGTGAGCCACACCCAACGAGGAGGGTAATGTATCCTTGGCTAAGGGTTGGATTTTCCAACGCAAGATTCCAAGCACAACTTGGTGCTGCAAAACACAGCACCCTTAGCCAAGGATACATTACCAGAAACTCAATCCACCGCCAGACGAACAAAATACGTTGTTTTAATGTGCGCATAGCTTCTTCGTTGCGTTGGCAGCCACTCATGTTCCAGGCATACAATAGAAAGAGAGCAAATAATAGCAAGCAACCACTCAGGAGTACACTTTGATCTATCTTGACCACTTGCTGGCCGCCACACGGGGTGTGCTCAGCTATCCAGGCACGCAGACCTCTTTTGATGGGTTTAGTCACGATACGCGTCAGTTGTTGCCGGGTGAGATGTTTGTTGCGGTACGCGGCGAGCATGGCGACGGCCACGATTTTGTGCGCGATGCCATTGCGCGGGGCGCAGGCGGCGTACTGGTCGAGTCGTGGTATATGCAGCACGTGGGTGCGGAACTGTGCGGAGAGCTAGAACGCTCCGTCGTCGCCGTGGTAATGGTTGAGGATACGCGCCTAGCTTTGCAGCACTACGCCCAGGCCATTTTGCAACGTTGGCATCCTATCGTAATCGCGGTGACTGGCAGTACCGGCAAAACGAGCACCAAAGAGGCCATCGCGGCTGTGCTGGGGAGCAATTATGCGACATTCAAAAGTTGGCAGAACTACAACGATTTGTTGGGCCTGCCGCTTTCATTGGGACGGCTAGAGGAGCGTCACGAGTATGCGGTGCTTGAGATGGGCTGCGATCATCCCGGCGAGATCGAGCAGCTTTGCACTATCACGCGTCCCACAATCGGCGTGCTGACCAATATTAGCCCCGACCAACTGCAATACTTTGGCTCAATGGAGTGTCTGAGCATAGAATTTTCTGCTCTGCTGAACTGCCTACCCGCTGATGGCGCGGCCTTTGTAGGTGAGGTGAACGGGCATACAGTGCCAATGGAGATCAAAGCATCACTGCGCTCGTTTAGCATGGCAGAAGCACGCGATATACAAGTTGTATGGGAGGGCGTGCATTTTTATATAGTCAAAGATAATGAGGGGCAGGACGTTGAGATAACGGCGCGTTTGCTGGGACGGCACGCGGTAGCCACGCTGCTAGCAGCATACAGGGTTGGTCGCCATTGTGGTGTCTCTGTGGAGGCGATAGGTCATGCTTTGGAGCGCTTCGAGCCGTTGCGCGGCAGGCTACACATGTTGCCAGGAGTGGAGTCGGCCACGCTGCTGGATGATACACACAACGCCTGTCCAGCCTCGGTGAGCGCGGGCCTGGAGACGTTGCGCGAGTTGCCAGCCGGGCTGCGGATTGCGGTACTGGGTGATATGCTGCACCTGGGCGAGTATGAGGCCGAAGGGCATCATCTGGTGGGCACGCTAGCCGCGTCTTGCGTTGATTATCTGATTACGCGTGGCGAACGGGCTGTACATATCGCTGAGGCTGCACACCACGCTGGTCTACCCTCTGAGCGGATTATCGCGACTGCCACGCATGAGGACGCGGCGCGGGTGGTTCAACGGCTTTTGCGCCTTGCTAAGCCATCGCAGAGTGAGAGGTGCACAATCCTGCTTAAAGGTTCAGAAGATACGCGTATGGAGCGTGTGACCGAACTGCTAATGGCACAGCCTGAGCAGGCTCCCGCAGAGTTGGTACGCCAGACGCCTGGGTGGAAGCAAATTGTTCTGATGCGGCCTGAGCGGCCCACTTGGTTGGAGATCGATCTGAGCGCCATCGCCAATAATACGCGGCGTATGAAAGAGGTTGTCGGGCCGGATGTACGTGTGCTGGTCAGTCTCAAGGCCGATGGCTATGGGCATGGAGCGTTGAAGGTTGCACGGACAGCCCTGCACAATGGGGCTAGTATGCTGGGAGTTGCGACGGTGAGCGAGGCGACGCCATTGCGTGAGGCTGGGATTAGTGCACCTATTCTGGTTTTTGGTTATGTGCCGCTCTGGCAGATGCGTGAGGCTGTGCGCCTGGACTTGACCGCTACACTTTACACGCTCGACGCGGCTCAGGCATTGGCTCGTGCGGCTCAGGCGTTGGGCAAGATCGCGCGTGTACATGTCAAAGTCGATACTGGTATGGGGCGGCTTGGCGTGCATTTTGAGCAGATGACCGAAATCCTGGAACTGGTGCGCGAAATTGGCCGCTTGCCCAATCTTGTGTTAGAGGGCATCTTTACGCATTTCGCCAAAGCTGACGCGCAAGATTTGACGCACGCACGCTTGCAACTTGCCCGCTTTCAGAACGTACTACAAGTAATCGAGGCGCAAGGGCTGAGGCCGCCGCTGGTACATGCCGCCAATAGCGCCGCCACCCTCAGTTTACCGGAGGCGCGTTTTGACATGGTGCGACCAGGCATCGCGCTGTACGGGCTGGACCCCTCACCGGATGTGCGTTTGCCGGAGGGCTTTCGTCCGGCGCTAGCGTTTAAGACACAAGTGGCGCAGGTCAAGCTGATCCCGGCAGGCGAGTGTATCAGCTATGGCTGCACGTATATCACTGAGCGGCCTACGGAGATTGCGGTGCTGCCAGTTGGCTATGCTGACGGCTTTCGGCGTGCACCTGCCAACTGGGGTACGGTGCTGATCCACGGTCAGGAAGCTCCACTATTGGGGCGGGTCTGTATGGATCAATGCATGGTCGATGTCTCGCATATTCCAGGTGTGCGCGTAGGTGACGAGGTTGTGCTGATTGGTCGCCAGGGAGAGGCAGTCTTGAGCGCGGAAATGGTCGCGCAACGTCTTGGTACCATTAATTATGAAGTTGTCTCGGAGATCCTCGCCCGCGTGCCGCGTGTGGATTAGCCCCATTTCATGCGAGTAAAAAGAGGTGGGAATGGGAAAATCGAAGATTTTCCCATTCCCA
>JBDTBU010000179.1:0-22264 GCA_039923935.1 Ktedonobacteraceae bacterium
CGAGCTTTCCTACGGTCATCACGACGAACCCAGCGGGGTTGCGAGCAACCGATGAACGCATTCGTTCCCGCTTGAGCGATAGCAGTCTGGTGACTGCACTCAATCTGGAACAGGCGCGTGACTATCGCCCTCACTCAACCGAGGCATAACAGGTAGGATCAGACTATTTGGAGACGTTCGTCTACTCTCTGGCAGAGGTGCTGTACCTCTCCAAGACAAGAAAGAGGAGATGAATACATGGCTGAACAACACATAGCCTATTGTGTAAAATGCAAAACGAAACGTGAGATGAAAGACGCGCAACAAGTACTCATGAAGAACGGCAAACCTTCAATACAGGGGTTGTGCACAGTCTGTAGAACCAAGCTCAACCTCTTTCTACCAGCATCGGCGGCGAAGCAGTAGTGCTTTCCCTTCTTCACATCGCCACTTGGTGAGGAACATTCAGTAAGAAATTGGCCAGAACAAGATATGCACTCATGCATATCTGAATGAACTTGCTGCTTGCTCTCACTATACGGCCCCACTAAGCAGCGGGTGATGAAGGCTATTCCGAAGGTTCACTTCATTTACAACCCAACATTTTTCCTCCATTTTGCAACCTGTAGGGAAAATGTTGGGTTTGTTATGGTGTTTTGGCTTGAAGATGAAGCATACTTGTTCCAGGCATCGAGAACGAGGTGGAGAGGCGAGCAACAAGGATATAACATATTGCCAGCTTTTGGGATTTCACGCGCTTTTCTAGCAAAGAGATACGGAAAAGAGCGGAAAGGCTGAGCCAATATTACAAAGACTGGAGCAGCAAAATGATAGAACACAACCACAATTACGCCGTAGAGTATGCCATACAGTATCTACGGTCAGGGAGACATACTGGACGTTCCCAGAACCGCTGTGAGGCGCATACAGTATATACCGAGGTTGCTTGGAGGCTTCTCACTGAAGAAGAGAAGTATCTTCTTGTCCGCCATGCAGTAAAATGCACGTTGCTCAGAGAAAAGAAGAAAGAACAGGCACCACAACCAGAACAGAAGGAAGTCTGAGCTACCGTTCTAAACGTCTGGCAGCTTCAGAGTGAGTGGGTGGACCCTGAGCGTTATTGACAGCGTAAGCATGCTACTTGCGGTTGCACGTGACAATGTTGTTGCTGTTACCAACGTCCACACCCGAAATTACCTGCGATTCTTTTATCTAAAGTTCGATGATGAAATATGCTTTGCCCACATTAAAGGTCTATTCTCAACGTAAGAGGTCGCCTTTCCCTCAGAGAGGGCGTCAAACAGGCTCCGAAAAAACGCTGGATATACCGTTATAGTTAGTAAAAAAGCGGTATTCCTTTGCATAAAAGACAATGCCGACGCCCACTTTTCGACCTTTTGATACCTTTAACCACAGGGTCACGAGACCTATCTATGATCCTGGCAAACATGAGTGGTAGGGTGTTTCCTTATTTTTTATACCCCCCATAGATAGCATGTCCAGCACGCATCCAGTAACAATCGACGTGGCTAAAACCGACCTCTTCCAGCCAGCGCAATTGCTCGTTGAGCGGCGAAGGTTTATCGTAGCTATCGGGCTTGCCATAATCATGGCGGAAGTAGTTCCATTCTTGCTGCTGAAACTCCTCAAAGCCGCTCAGGTCGCCACGCAATTCCAGGCTTTGGTCACGCACAATTTTGTCGTACTGCTGGGCAAAAAAATGCGCGATGCGTTGGTCAGCAGGAAGCACGATATCGGCGAGTAAAAGGACACCTCCAGGCTCCAGGTGGTGGATCATGTCGTGGAATAACCGACGTTTGCCACTGCTATCTAGGTGATGGACACAGAGCGACGACAGCACGCAACGCACCCTGTCCGGGAGTTGTGTGCGCCAGTCCTGGTCAGCTAGCTCGAAAGGTCGTATCTCCAAGCGTTCGCCAAAACGGGCCAGGCGCTGGCCCATGTGGGTGCGCATCGCCTCCGAGCCATCTAGGGCAAGATAGTGACAGTGTGGGAAGTTTTCCAGCATGGCTTCAGCCAACGTCCCTTCGCCCGCACCCAGTTCAATCATCGTACATTCCTCTTTGAACGCTGCTGGGATCAGTTGTAAATGGGTACTAATTTGTTCGGCTCTGGCAGGTACAACAACCTCAGCCAGATTGAGAAAGAAATTTGATTCGGTTTCGCTCCACTGGTTCTGTGAAATCGGCGTATTACTACTCATAATGGATATGCCTTTCATTGATGACAAACAGGGTATTATCTCAAATATACTTCCAGCCTAGCAGGCGAAGAAGGGGGGTTGTCTCCTCTCCCTGTGTCTGAGACAGTGCCTCTAGTGTGTCCTGTCCTGGAAAGACCACAAGACAATCGCATCTCATTTTCGGCGCGGCTTGTAGAGCGTGTTTACACGTTGAACAAACGTACCTGTAGAAAATGGCTTCCCACCATTGTTCGTGAATGGAGATGCGATTGCCTTGGGGGAGAATCACCATCCCATTGCCTTTTCTGATTGTATTCTACTCGCTCCGCCTACCTTCAATCCAACAACTACCGTAAAGTACGCCCACCCGAAAGCCTAACAGCATGTGACATACGCTGCTTCAAATCACCTACTACGCCTGTGGAAGTCGCATGTGGATGAACTATCACAGCCATCGAACAGTGACGACCTTACAAGGAGCAACATCGTTCAACCCTAAAGGTCTAGCGGTGTGGATGGCATCCAGCATCCACTGGCACGCACTCTCGCTCACATTGAAAGCGAGTTGATCGTCAGAGCACGCTCCAGACGAGGCAGCATCACATGCACCTCATCCAGAAATCTGGTGATGTATTCTTGCAGGCTCGTCTGCTCAGCGCGCGCAGGAACAAAGATTTCGGCCACGTTGAGAAAAAGGTTGGACTCAGTTTCACTCCACTGGTTGGATGAAGGAGAAGTACTATGCATAAGATAGGCGGTTCCTTTCAGCGGTTTTCTTTCTATTCTACTCGATCAATAGTATTTTTTCTCGTGTTTCCAAGACGCCAGCACATTGGCTGGTCTGTTTCATCCATGTTGATCGGTCCTGGCGGATTGTCAGGCCGTTGCTAAATATACTACAATAAAATAGTAAAGCGTGAAGTTTATGTGGCGGAGATGTGAAGCAAGTCCCTTAAAAGTTTTGTAGACGACCACCGCCAGTTTGTTTGTTGCAACAAAGAAGTTGTTTTTTGTAGCCTCGCATTGTTTTCACACCAGGAAGGGACATGTACCGATGGATACACTCAAACGCGAAGTACTTGCTGAACGGGTACGTAAAGTCAAACCGTCAGGCATTCGTAAATTTTTCGATATCATCAACACCATGCCGGATGTTATTTCGTTGGGAGTCGGAGAACCCGATTTCGTAACCCCCGAACACATTCGCCAAGCCGGTATTCGCTCAATAGAGCTTGGTCATACGCAATACACCTCAAACTATGGCATGCTTGAATTGCGCGAGGAAATCGCCTCGACACTTTCACGCCGCTACGGGCTGACCTACAATCCCGCCAACGAAGTGCTGGTGACGGTGGGCGTAAGCGAGGGCGTGGACCTGGCGATGCGCACGCTGATCGATCCAGGCGACGAGGTTATTTCGCCTGATCCCGGCTACGTGGCCTACGAGGCGGACATTGTTTTCGCAGGCGGCGTATCCGTACCCGTGCCGACGTACGCTGAGTACAATTTTGGTGTACGTGCGGCTGAGGTTGCTGCTGCGATTACTCCGCGCACGAAGATGATCCTGCTCGGCAACCCCAACAACCCGACGGGCGCGGTTATACCCCAGATCGAACTAGAAGCTATCGCTAAACTGGCTATCGAGCATGATCTGATTGTGGTAATCGACGAGGTGTATAGCCGCCTGGTCTACGATGGCGAGCATAGAAGTATCGCGGCCATGCCGGGTATGCGCGAGCGTACAGTGCTGCTGGACGGCTTCTCCAAAGCGTACGCGATGACTGGCTGGCGCATTGGCTATGTCGCCGCACCTAGCCATATCCTGGAAGCCATGCTCAAGATCCACCAGTACACCATCATGTGCGCCGGAACCGCGCCGCAAGAGGCTGCTCTCCAGGCTCTGCGCCACGGTGAAGCCGATGTCGAACGCATGTATAACGACTACGCCCGCCGCCGCAGCATGTTCGTCGCTGGCCTGAATAACATCGGCCTGGACTGTTGCGCACCTGGGGGAGCCTTCTACGCCTTCCCGTCCATTGCTCGCACAGGCATGAGTGATGAAGTATTCGCCGAGAAATTGCTCTTCGAGGAGCAGGTAGCCGTTGTGCCCGGTAGTGCGTTTGGGGCCGCTGGTGAGGGCTATGTGCGGTGCGCGTACTGTACCGCGTATGAGAAGCTGGAAGAAGCGCTAGTACGTATGGAGCGTTTTATTAAGAAACAGAGCTAAAAGAGATTTTCAAGCAAAAAAGGCGTACTACAGTGCGCCTTTTTTGCTTGAAAATCTCTTTTTACTTTTCTATCGGTCCCCAACCCCCATTACCACGCTCTCGTTTTAACTCGAACAGATTGGGCTGGCGTAACGACCATTCCAGGTGGTCCCACCACTCGCCAGCTTCCTCGCCACGCGGCACATCGCGAATAATCGGGCCGTAGAAACCAGCCTCAACGCCCTCGAAGGCGATGGTTGGCACGCCGAAGGCTCGGTAACGCTGGACAGACTCGTTATGGTCGGCCAACACCTCTGCGGTTGTGCTCTCGTCAGATAGAGCTTCTGCGGCCCAGGCAGGGTCCAGTTCGGCTTTTTTGAGCGCGGTCTGGAGAACCTCGACCTGACGGATATCTTCCTGATGTCCGTGTTTCGCCGCACCCAGGGTGAGATAGAGTCGCTCGACTGCCTCGTTGCCGCCTTTGCGCCTTGCCAGAGCTAGAGTGCGTAGAGACGGCCAACTCGCATCCGTCTGGAAACTAGGTGTCGCGCCCTCTTTGCGGTTAATAATCTCCAGGCTAAAGAAGCGCCATGTAACATCGAGGGGCCGCACATTCTTTACCTCGCATATCCACAGCGCGGTGCGCCAGGCGAGCGGGCAGAGGGGGTCGAAATGGAAGGAAATCTTTGCTGTTTTCTCCATAAAACGTGTACTCTCCTTGTGTTGATTTAGCAGCTATACAAAAGGAAGTGACAATACATAGAGCATACGTCACCGCGATTCGCACTGTCAAGGCCAAGCATCATGCCAGAATCACGTTTCTTGCCAAATTTGGACGGTCGTGTCCATGCTAGCAGTGGCGATAGAGAGGCCATTGGGCGACCATGTGAGCGCGTTGACTTGGGCGCTGTGGCCCGCGTAGACATCGATAAGATTGCCACTCGTGGCATCGCGTGCCTGCACAAGCCCATCCGAAGTAGCCAGAAGAATCTGGTTGCTATTGGCAGAGATGGCGATGGCCCCCACACTCAGATTGCTGCTGTTCTTCAGATTGTACTTTTGTGCTGAGAGGAAGAGCGTGGGTGCTCTGTCTTTGTGTCCAGGACACCATTTCATGAGCGTATCCTGCGGGTGAGCAAAGATCAGGCCATGGCTATCCAGACCGCAAGAGATCCAGGCGGCGCTGCTGACCTGCTGTCCACTGACCAGAGTCGCAACAATCTCGCCGGTGCTAGCATTCCAAATTTGCAACAAGCCCGGCGTGGAAATCGTGGAAATCTGACTGCCATCGGGCGACCAAGCTAGTTGGTTGAGCGACGTAACAGAGAGCGTGAGGAGATACTGATGTGCCACAGCATTCACCAGCCAGAGTTGCACCTCACCCTGGCCAGTGTCAAAGGCCAATGTTGAGCCATCAGGACTCCACGCGGCGGCGACTGGCGTGCCCGGCAGGTTGAGGCGCTGAAAGATCGTTTGTACCAGTGGAGTCGTATCCACACTGAGTTGCTGAACCTGGAGGCTCCGGTTCGGCACCCCGTAGGCCACCAGCAACGTGCTCGCATCACTCCAGTTGAGCGCCAAAACTTTTCCCGTTTGCATATACTTCGCGATGGTGCGTCCACTGCCAACCTGCCAGATGCGCACCATGCCTCTGCTATCGGCTGAGGCCATTGAGCGGCCATCAGGCGACCAAGCCAGCTTTTCCACGCTGCTAGTGTGTTCGCGATAAACGGTAAAGGCGGAAGGGGCGTTCTGTCTCACCGGCACGACGTTTGGCCGATTTGCCAAAACCAGCCAAGTAAAGATCAGGCCAACAAAAATAAGCACAGCTACGAGAGCTTCTGCCAAGCGCCCAAAATTGAGCCTCTGTTCCTTTTTGAGAGACGAAGGGCTGCCTGCATCATTTCCCGAATGCGGCTCGCTCGCGTCTCCACGTCCAGGGAACCAGGGAAACACGTTCCGTTTAGTTGGTGTTCCCGACATGTTCTGCACACCATCCACTCTGTCTCTATCTAGCTCTGTTGGCTGAGGTATCGTTGCTTGAACTGTCTGAGGTGTCTCGATGCGTGCCAGCCATTGGGCAAACGAATCGCTTGGTGGCGGAGGTATGGCAGCGATGTTTGGATAGAGGTGTTGCAGCCCAGCTTCAGCAGCCGAGCGTACAGACGGGTCTTGGTCCAGACGTGCATTGAGCAGCGAGGGGATCACGACTGGTTGCATAAACTGAGCAAGGGCCAGTGTGGCCGCTTCGCGTACCGCCCAATCCTCATCTTGCAGGGCCGCGTTGAGCAATTCTAGCGCCTCAGTTGCGCCCGTTTCACCGAGAGCCAGGAGGGCCGCAGAGCGTACAGATGCGTCAGTATCGCGTGCAGCTACCAGGAGAGCCGCCAGGGATTCCGGGTCTGACAGTTTGCCCAGCGCACGCACAGCCTCAGTGCGTACGACCCACTCGCTATCGGTGAGGGCCGCGATCAGTGCGGGCAGTGCGGCTTGACGTGGGTTGCGGCTGAGTGCGCGTGCTGCCGCGATGCGCACGCTGCTCTGGTCATCGCGTAGGGCCACAAGTAGCAGTTCTAAAGGCGCGTATTTGCCGATGTGGCCCAGTTTTTGCACAGTTGCCACGCGCACCGCCCAGGCAGGATCGGTGAGGCCACGGGCCAGTTCAGCCGCGTCGGCCTCTGGCTCGCTCTCAGTCCTGGCTAGCCCTAGTCTGCCCATGATCGCGTTGACTGCCGAGGCGGGAGCGCGTTCCTGGTCAGGCTGGGAATCCGCCTCGTCTGCCTCCCTGGTCAGGCCCAATTTGCTGAGAATTGCGCTGACCGTCGAGGCTTGTGCAGGCTCGTCGGGCTGAATGATGGGTTGGTGCAATGGTCTGAGGCCACGCTGCATCTTTTACCCTACCTTATGGTCTGTTTGTTCGGCCAGCATTTTACGCAAGAGACGTATACCGCGATAAATATAGACTTTGACGGTGCCTAGTGGCACATTCAAGACCTCGGCAATCTCTTTCTGGCTCAGTTCCTCAAAATAATACAGGCTCACCATATCGCGGTAGTGGGTGGGCAAACGCTCAATTAGCGTTTCCAGTTCGCGGCGTTGCTCAGCTCGTTCGTACAGCGCCTCTGGTTGGGTGCGTGCATCCTCCTCTAGGTACACGGCAAAATACGGACCCTCATCGGATGCTTCCAGGGGCACCATCAAGGGTAATTTTCCACGTCCAGTATGATTGCAGTAGACGCTCCAGGCGATTTTGTACAGCCAAGGACGAACCTTGAGCGTGGTGATGCGCTCACTTGGATAGCGTTCCAGGGCTACGTAGGCACGTATAAATGTTTCTTGAATAATATCCTCAGTATCCTGGAAATGCCTGGTGCGCCGCAGCACAAAAGCGCTCAACTGCTGCCAGTAGAGTGAGACCAACTCTTCATAATGCCGGTCTAGGTTCACGGCGAGTAAGGCCGCCAATTGTTCATTGCCAGTTTCCATACGGCTCTGTCAGGTGCCTCTCTGCTTTCTTCTAAAGGTTACAACACGAAAAGCGGTCGCAAAGTTACAATCTTGTCTATATATACGTTCGACGGGGTGGTTTTCTAACAGCTTTCGGTGCGGTATAATCGAGGGAGATTTTTTTTGCACAGGATGTCGATGAATGAGTTGGAAAGGAAGAGTATATGGCTAAGCAAAGCGCACCGAACGAAACGTCAATCGGGATATGTCATTTTTGCGGTGAAACGTGTGCGAAGAGCAAGATGACCCAGCATTTAAAAACCTGCAAGGCGCGTCTCTCCGCAAAGGAAGAGGGAGAAGAGCAGCGTTTGTTTCATCTGTTTGTAGAGGGAACCTACCGCCCGGACTACTGGATGCACCTGGAGGTGCCAGCGGCAGTCATGCTCGTGGATCTGGATGATTTCTTGCGCGACATCTGGCTGGAGTGTTGCGGCCATTTGAGCGAATTTACCATCAAGGGTACCACATATGCTTCAGTGACTGAGGACAACTGGGGTCTTGGCATGCTAGAAGAGGGTGATGAGCTTGGAGTGAATGGAGGGTCAGAGCAAAGCCATCCAAGCGCGGAAACCATCGCTACACAGATCACTGACAATCTCTCAACGGAGTTGCACGCTGAATTGAAAGATATACCAGTCGCTCAAATCGAGGAGAAACTGGTGGAGATGCTCTCGGAAAACATGCCGCCGGGTGTGCCGTCGCTTTCGTCGCCTGAGTTCCGGCCTTTCCTGAACTACATGGCTACGGCGCTCCAGCAGGGCACGTTGGCGGAGGAGATGGGGGAAATGGAGGAGATGGAAGAGGACGATGGCGAGATGTATGTCACATTGGATGATGTACTGGCCGTGGACGATACGTTCTCATATATCTACGACTTTGGCTCAAGCACCAACCTCTCGTTCCGTGTGATTGCCGAGCGTGAGGGCGCTCTCCCAGCCCACCTGCTTGGCGAAGATGATGAGGAGGATGATGATGAGGAGGATGATGAGGAGGATGAGGAGGATGAGGACAATGAGGAGCTTGAGATTATCGTAATCGCACGCAATGAGCCGCCCGCGCTGCGCTGCCAGACCTGTGGCAAGCCAGCCACACACATCATGCCTGAGGCCGATGCGCTTGACGAGGCAGGTTTATGCGACGAACACGCGCAAGAGCAGGAAGATCCCAGCGAACTGCTGCCCGTAGTCAATTCGCCGCGTGTGGGCGTGTGCGGCTATACAGGTGGTGAAGGTGAAGAAGATGCTTGGGATGATGACGAGGAGGAGGAAGAGTAACCAGTTGTAAAGAAACGCCCCGCGTTCAATTCACGCGGGGCGTTTTTCTTGATGGGTTGCCCCATTATTTTAGGCGTTATTTGGCATTTCCCGCGACCTATTAGAGGAAAATGCTGTTGTAGGCTCCTCCGCAAGATCAGGTGTGGCTGACGAATCAACAACGTTAGATATTGCTGGAGACTCGTTAGAAACAGATGACGGTTCTGCCATTGGCTGGCTGGTATACTCAGTCGTTTTTTGTGATCGATTGGAATACGGTGCCACTGGCGAGGATGATAGGCCATTGTGATCAGACTCTGTCACTGGCATGGTAGGTTTGAGTGTTTCGCCCGACCCATTGGACGTGTGCACTTCGACAGAATCATTCTCTGAAGCCACCCTGAGGCGCAAATTGATATCAAATGCTCCGTTCTGACGCATGATACCGAATGCTTCCTCTGGACGATCATCAGCATTCATCAGAAGGAGCACATGATTGGCATCTAACTCAAGCTGATAATGCTGTGCCTCATAATCGGGCATACCCATTTTTATCAAGCTATCACTCGTATTTGATGCCATAGACGCCTGCCCTGTAAACATCCCTTTGAGCGTATCCATAAAGCCCCCTGTTCCTCGTTCCACCACCCTGATTCGGTCATAGCTAAAGTTGGTATGCCGAAGTGCATCTATCGCGCTATTCGCTTGGTCGTGATCGGGAAACACCCCTATTACGGTTGAGATTGGGTTAGTGGTCATACAGCTATCCTTTCGCGGGAGATGTTGGTTCTTTTATTCTCCCATTTCCTTCTTCTGAAGGTTCAATTCTCGCTATCGTGGGATAAGAAATGAGGCATGATTGCTTCGCATTCCCAACCCATATCATTTATCACACGGAATAGATGCATCAAAGGTTGCAAAAATTGATCCAGAAAGATGTTGGTGTCTCCACTAGCACAAAGAAGACGAAACCAACTTACCCGCTTCAGAGTGTAGTAATTGGATGTCTTGCCAGATGATATCTGGTAAAAGAAACGCTTTAAGGAGAAAATTGCAATGTTAAATGTTCAACATTCACGTCCTTTGGGAATCACCATCATAGCAGTTATCGTGGCTATCCTCGGCATTTTCGGCATTATAGGTGGGGTGCTTCTGTTAGGGTCCTTTGCCACGCTGGGAGTAATTTCTATAATCCTAGGCATTCTGGAACTTGTCCTCGCCTGGGGTTTGTGGACACTACAGACCTGGGCCTACTGGGCGACAGCAATTGTTGAAGCGCTGGTAGTACTTGAGGGCATCTTCGGATTCGCACGAGGGGTTGCCTCTGTCGGCATTGTAAGCATTGTGATCGCTGTGATCATCCTGATTTACTTGTTCGCCGATCCTAACGTACGCGCCGCTTACCGCACAGTCTAAGCACGCATTAGGCTGATCTCCCGGAGTTTTGGGAAGAAGAGTAGTTTAGAGGGTACGGCACAATGCGCGGGCTGACCCGCGCATTGTGCCGTACCCTCTAAACTGGATTAGGTTATCATAAAAATGTTCTGGATTTTGATACCTTCAATCGGCTTCAGGACTGGGATCATTCATACTTGAACAGAGTTGTGAAATTCTGTGCTAAGAAGCATTGCTGTTCTGATCCTGGCGAAGTCGTTCTAGCACCCAAAGGCGTATAAGCGTAGCCTTCTTCATACCGCGCTTATGCGCCAGTGCCTCTAATTCGTGGTCGGTTTCTGGGTCAAATCGTACCTGTACATTTGCGGAGAGGCCGCGCGTTACACTTACCTTCACTGTTGTGGTTTCTTCTGTAAAGTCGGTGATACTGTGGGTATCCCAGAAATGAGCTTCTTCTTCGTAACTATTGAAAGCTGGAATTGAACCATGCGCTTCTGTGGGATACTCTGGCCCATGATATGCTGGTCTGTCACTCATTATTGTCTCCTGCCTTCCATTCGCGGTATTCGCTACGTTCTTTCCTATCTGCTGGCCGTGCACTGACCGGATAGAATTTCCCAGGTTCCTTATGCGCTAAAATTAGGACGATTAGTTGTCTGTTTATCTTTGGTCCAATGAGTAAAAATCGGCCCCCATACGTCTGGCGGGCATACAGATTTTCAGGCGGACCATAGGCTACCTCTTCCACCTCAGCCCGTGTCAACTGGTGACGCTCCCATATGTGCGCCTCATTAAAAGTGTCCCACACCAACCCTAAAATACTTATATCCTTCATAAGTCTATTGTAATGATTTTCAGTACAATGTCAAGAGTAGATTGTATGGGTCAATCTCAGTATGCCAAACAAGCAGAAAAGAAAGCATATCTGTGCTTTTCCCTCTGCTTGAAATGACTCTACATGCTACGTCCACCTGAACCTGGATAGCTATTGTTTCTATTCAGTTACTGAGTCGAGATCGCCGCTTTGCCGCCACGCAGGACATATTTCTGAATCTTGCCGGTGGCGGTCTTGGGCAACTCAGTGACAAAAACGAACGATTTAGGCACTTTGAAGTGTGCCATACAGTCACGCACGAAGGCTCGTAGCTCCTCCTCTGTCGTGCTCTGTCCCGCCTTGAGGACGACAAATGCGTGTGGTGCCTCGCCCCATTGCACATCGGGCAGACCTACAACTGCGACCTCCTGAATCGCCGGGTGGCGCAGGAGCATCCCCTCAACCTCGACTGAGGAGATATTCTCACCCCCACTGATAATCACGTCCTTGATACGATCTCGGATTTCGACATAGCCATCAGGATGGACGACTGCGGCATCTCCCGTGTGAAAGCGACCTCCTTCAAAAGCACGCGCTGTGGCTTCGGGATCGTTGTAATAGCCTTTCATGACGACATTGCCGCTGGCTACAATTTCGCCAAGAGTAGCCCCGTCGTGCGGAACCTCGTTACCCTGTTCATCGACCACCAGCAATTCACCGGAGGTAATCAACTCCACTCCCTGGCGGGCCTTGATGATTGCGCGTTCCTGAACGGAGAGCGTTGCATGTTCTGGGCGTGGCTCACAGATGGTGATGAACGGTGCAGTCTCCGTCAGGCCATACAACTGTGTAATCTCCCACCCCAGTTCTTCTTCGATGCGCTCAATGGTTGCTGCGGCTGGTGGTGCACCTGCTGTTAGTACGCGCACACGCTTGCGATCTGCAACGGATAGCAAGATGTCCTGCACATCTGCGGGCGCATTCGCAATGCCAATAAGGACAGTCGGGGCAGCACAAAGCAGCGTTACCTTTTCAGCGCGGATCAGTGTGAAAATCGCACGCGGTTCTACCTTGCGCAGGCACACATGAGTCCCACCCACAGCGGTGACAATCCAGACGAAGGTCCACCCATTGGCATGGAACATCGGCAGCGTCCACAGGTAGCGATCAGCGGGCGACATGGAAATATGGATCAGTGTGCTGACAACGTTCATATACGCATTGCGATGGGTAATCATCACACCTTTGGGGCGCGAGGTCGTGCCGCTGGTATAGTTGATGGTCAGGAGATCATTCTCGGCAATCGGTGGGCAGATGAAGGTTTCTGGTGCATTCGCCAGTTCGGTCTCGTAGTCGAGCCAACCTGCTGCGCTGAGGGGAGCGGTCAGCCCTTCGAGCGCCACAACGTACTCAACGTTTGGCAGCTCATGGCGAATACGCTCAACAACTTCTAAATAATCGCTATGGACACACACCACCTTCGCCCCACTATGCCCGATGATGTAGACAAAATCTTCAGCGATGAGGCGATAGTTGATCGGGACAAGTACCGCTCCAATCTGAGGTACAGCGTAAAAGGACTCTAGTTGGGAATGAGTGTTAGGAGCGATATAGGCGACTCGGTCGCCCTTACCGACGCCCAAACGCTGGAGTGCGGCAGACCAGCGGTCACAACGATTGCCGAACTCTGCATACGTCAAGCGCAGTCCTTCGTCGGCAACAGCCTCGCGGTCAGGGTACAAGCGCCGTGCCCGGCGCAGAAACTCAAGTGGGGATAAGGGTGTTTCCATCGGATGACCTCCTGAAGCATCAGCACTCTCGTTGACTGATGCGCCTTATGGTGATTGCTAGAGCCGATACTATTGCAACCGCTTACGACGGATGCTTCCCAACAATTATCGCACATACAAAAGGAAAGCACACATATGCGCATGTATGCTTTCCCGATAGCCGTATAAAGCGGTGTGAAACGTAAGTAGTGATTCAATTACTGTCTCTATCAGATGTTGATCCCACAGTATGGTGTTATGACAATACCATCTTCTGAGCCTTTTCTAAACATATCTTTAATTGCGCGGACGTGAGGTGGAGATGCTCGATAATCAATTCAAAATGGTCGCCGGGAATGACATAGGCTTCCCCATCTTGCTCGTTTTGTGTATTGACTTGCCCCCACAAGGCTCGGCGGCTATTGCGTTTGATGCTGGCCCAAAAGAAAGTGGCTTTCCCTGGATAAGGCTGATGCTGGTAGCTAGCCGCAACCCAGGTATAGACGCCCGTCTCATCCTGGCGAAGTTCGTGTCTGGATGGGCAAAGAGGAAGCTGACCCCAGTTCTTGGGGAAAAGAAACCGAATGAGATGGCGCATCCGCAGAAAGTAGTCTAGCTGTTTATCCAGAGGTAGACGGAACAGACCACCAACATTCTGGATCAAGCGGCGCGACAAGCGCAGCGAGAAGGGCGCAACCCCCGGCTCGATTAAAGCCAACAGGTCCACCGCCTCGCCCTGTGCGTGTAGTTGTTGGGCTATCTCGAAGGCAATCACGCCACCATTGCAGAAACCTCCGAGTAGATACGGACCTGCCGGCTGAATGGCACGCATAGCCGCAATATGAGACGCTGCCATGACTTCGCAGGTTGGCGCGACGGATAAGCCAGCAAACTTGTATGGTTCGAGCAAGTAGAATGGCTGCTCAAGACCTAGGTCGCGTGCTAACGTAAAGCTGTAGAAAGACGGGGCATCCCAGTTCCCATGTAAGAAGAAGAAGGGTCGCCGGGCCTGGCTGGCCTGAACAGTCACCACAGGCGAACGTGTGCTGCTTTCGGCTGGCCCCAGATCAACCGGAGAGACCGTCTCATCCTCCAGGAGAGCGGTGGCAAGCTGCTCTATCGTGGGTCTGGCAAACAAAGTGGTGAGCGGGAGCTTTGTGTGAAAAACCTGCTCAATGCGATTAATCAGGCGTGCTGCCAGGAGCGAGTGACCTCCCAGGTGAAAAAAGTTATCCTGAATGCCGAGAGACTCTACGTTCAGTAGCTCTTGCCAGATCTGGAGAAGCTGATAATGCGCGGTGAGCGTCGGAGCAACCAGGGGCGTTTCTATGGCACTTCTGCTCACTTCGGGAGCGGGCAGTGCCTTACGATCTACTTTGCCATTGGGTGTGAGCGGGAGCGTTTGTAGCAGCACAAAGGCCGAGGGTTGCATATAAGCTGGCACCTGTTGCGCGAGATGGTTACGCAGATCCTGAGGTGTGGGTGTGTACGATGTTTCAGGGATGACATATGCGACCAGATGTTGCTCGCCTAGTATATCGTCGCGCACTACGACCAGGGCTTGGCGCACAGCAGGATGGTGTTCCAGCGTGCTCTCGATCTCGCCCAGTTCGATGCGGAAGCCGCGCACCTTCACCTGATGGTCAAGCCGCCCAATCAATTCGACGGTGCCATCAGCCCGATAACGCGCTAAGTCCCCAGTCCTGTATAGACGCGCATCTGGGGTGTTGCTGAAGGGATGGCGAATAAAGCGTGTGGCAGTCAATTCAGGCTGATTGAGATAGCCACGAGCCAAGCCAGCGCCTCCGATGTACAACTCACCCGGCACGCCGATTGGTACGAGTTGCAGTTCTGGATCGAGCACATACATCTGAGTGTTGGCAATGGGACGGCCAATCGAGATCGTCTCGCAGTCAGACGTGATCTGAGCGAGGCTTGACCAGATAGTCGTCTCGGTGGGACCGTACATATTCCAGAGGGAGGCACATTTCGGCAACAGTTGGCGTGCCAAGTCCAGGGGCAGCGCTTCACCGCCACAGAGAATCTTCAAGCATGGATTACCCTGCCAGCCCGCTGCCAGTAGAATGCGCCAGGTGACTGGTGTGGCCTGCATCACGGTTGTGTGCGTGCGTACCAGCATCTCGGCCAGGGCTGCACCATTCGCTACAATCTCGCGGCTAGCTAATACGAGGCGTGCGCCAACGCACAGCGGTAAGAAGAGTTCGAGGCCAGCGATATCGAAGGAAAGGGTCGTCACAGCCAATAGTGTATCCTCAGCAGTTAGCCCCGGCTGCTGGCGCATTGAGGTTAGGAAGTTGACCACCGCCCGGTGCGGGATTTGTACTCCCTTGGGCTGGCCTGTGGAGCCGGATGTGTAGATGACATATGCCAGGTTCGTGGCTGTGACGGGAGTCAGCGGATTATCCTCGCGCTGCTGTGCTAGAAGCGACGCGTCAGTATCCAAGCACACAAGCTTGGCCGCGCCGACTGGAAGTTGAGCGGCCAGATGGTGCTGAGTCAGGATAACCGTCGTCTGGGAATCTTTCAACATAAAGGCAATGCGTTCAGCGGGATACGTCGGGTCCAGCGGCACATAGGCACCGCCCGTCTTGAGAATAGCAAGCAGTCCAATCACCATCTCCAGCGAGCGTTCCATGTACAGGCCCACCAGGGACTCTGCTCCTACACCAAGCTGGTGTAGATGATGTGCCAGCCGGTTTGCCCGCACGTTGAGTTCACGATAGGTCAGTCGCGTATCCTGGTAGACGACGGCAATGGCTTCCGGTGTGCGTGCAACCTGCTCCTCAAAAAGCTGATGGATACACTGCTCGACGGGATACTCCGCCTGCGTATCATTCCAGGTTGTCAGGAGTTGCTCGCGTTCCAGCAAGGTCAGAATTGGCAGTTCTGTAAGGCGTTGCGCTGGGTTCGCCACAATGCCGGTGAGCAGCATTTGCCAATGCCCAATCATCCGTTCAATCGTGGACGTGTCGAACAAGTCGCTATTGTACTCAAAGCGGCCAATCAGGCCCTCTGGCCGGTCATCGAGTTCGAGGGAGAGATCGAACTTGGAGGTCCCAACCGTCACATCCATCTGTGTCAGCGTCCAGCCAGAAGGCACCATAGCCAGTTGCGGTTCCAGGGTGAGCAATACCTGAAAGAGTGGATTCAGGCCCAAATTGCGTTCTGGTTGCAATTCTTTAACCAAGTACTCAAAAGGTACGTCCTCGTGGGCCACAGCAGAGGCGATCACGGAGCGCACCCGCAGCAGCAACTCGCGAAAAGACGGATTGCCAGAGAGATCAGTGCGCAAGACCAGCGTATTCAGGAAATAGCCGATCAATTGCTGAATCTCCGGGCGATTGCGACCAGCCGAAGCTGTACCAATGAGAAGGTCGTCCTGCCCCGTGTAGCGATAGAGCAGCGTCTTGAAGGCCGCAGCCAGCGTTGTGTATAGCGTTGCCCCTTCCCGGCGGCTCAGAGCTTTCAGGGCGTCGGTCAGGTCTTTGGAGAGAGCGAAGGGTTGCATTGATCCACGATAGGTTGAGACAGGCGGGCGTGGACGGTCTGTAGGAAGTTCCAGGGCGGCAGGTGCGTTGGCAAGTTGCTCTTTCCAGTAGGCCAGTTGCGCAGTAAACCTCTCTTGCCGTGCCTGTGCACGTTGCCAATGGGCGTAGTCGGTGTACTGCACAGCTAGCGCGGGCAAGGGCGAAGGTTGTCCGGCGAAGAAGGCTGTGTAGATGGCGTAGAGTTCAGGCAGGAGCACCTGATAGATTGCCACACCATCAAAAATGATATGGTGGATCGTCAAAAACAGGCGATGTTCTGTCTCGCTCAGTTGGACAAGTTTGGCATGCAGCAAAGGCCCATTTGCCAGATCAAAGAGCACGCAGGCATCCTCGGTAGCTAGCCGCAAAGCCTCGTCCTCGCGTTCAGCCTCTGGCAAATAGCGCAAATCCACGACTGGTAGTTTGAGCAGTGCCGGCGGATGGATGCGTTGGACTGGTAGCCCATCCACCAGAGGAAAGCTCGTGCGCCAGGCTTCGTGCCGTTGCAAAATTTCAGACAAACTTTGCTCGAACACCGCTACATTGAGTTGCCCAGGCAGATGAATGGTTACACACTCATTATATACAGGTATATCGGGCATAAGCTGTGCCAAAAGCCACACTTGTTGTTGCCCAAAAGACAGGGGCGCGGTATTGCCTGTGCTGCACCGCTTAATGCTGTGCTCCTCCGTTGCGCTTTGCGGCAAAGAGCCACGCAGATATTTTTCAAGCAAAGCACGTTTAGCCTCAGACAGTTCGGCTTTATCTGGCATTATGTCGATCCATTCATGTTTTCTCTATTATTGTGCGAAATGACCCCTATGTGTGCATTCATCGCCAACGTAGGCAAGGGTGCGTTAAAAGGTGACAGGCAGCGCTTTAAGGCCGCGCAGACCCAGGTTTTCGCGCCAGGTTACTGGTTCGGGTTTGAGGCGCAGATTGGGCATACGGCGCAGCACTGTCTCAAAGGCCACCTGTCCTTCGATGCGTGCCAGAGGAGCGCCAAAGCAAAAGTGGCTAGCCCAGGCAAAGGCGACATGCCGATTATCCTGGCGGCAAATGTCGAGCTGGTCCGGCTCAGGGAAGCGCTCTGGATCACGGTTGGCCGCACCCATTACTGCGATGACTGCCTGTCGTTTGCGAATATTTTTTCCGCCAAGCTCTACATCGCCGGGAGCCAGACGTGCAGTATGCTGGCTGGGACTCTCGTAGCGCAACAGTTCTTCAACAGCGGATGGAATCAAGGACAGGTCAGCGCGTAATTTTTCAAGCTGATCTGGATGGCGTAGCAGTGTCAACAGCCCGTTCCCAATCAGATTGGTGGTGGTTTCCTGTCCGCCAACCATCGTCACGATGGTATTAGCAATTACCTCTTCTTCGCTCAGACGATCTCCGTTGATCTCAGCATCCAAAAAGGCGGAGATCAGTCCATCACGAGGATGAGCACGCTGCTCGTGAACAGCGACCTGAAAGTAGGCAACCATCTCTTCCAAACTGCGCAACGCCTTCTGGGCGTGGTCAGGATTGTGCTGGAAGTTGCCAAGCACCTGGGCAAAGTCCGCAGACCAAGCGGTCAATTGCCGCCAATCGGAGGTTAGCACCCCTAGCATCTCGGCAGTGACGATAGCCGGGAGAGGATAGGCTAGATCGGCCATCACATCCATCTCGCCCTTGGCCTGGACCGCATCGAGCAAGCTATTGGTGATCTCCTGAATATGGGAGCGCAAAACCTCGACTCGGCTTGGTGTGAAGGCTTTCGAGGCTAGGCTACGTACGCGTCCATGGTCAGGTGGGTCCAGAAAGAGCATCTGGCGCACCATTACCTGCGCTAACGGTGCTAATGTGGACATACCGAGCGCGGTAAGCTGTTCCGACGTGGGCGTGCGGTTGGCCGAAAAGCGTTGGAAGACTGTCAACACATCCGCGTAACGAGTCACTACCCAGGCGTGCAGAAAGGGGTCCCAATGCACCGGGTCCTCGCTGCGCAGCCGTTGGTAGAGCGGATACGGGTTAGCCAGCACCCCTGGATCGAGCAAATGGTAGAGGCTCAGAGTCGAGTTCTGCTTGCTGGTCATTGATGACGAGTTGGTATCGAGACTCATACAGGCTCCTCCAGACGCGTCAGCACGCGGTCTTGTGGTTGTTCTGCTAACAACAACTGAATTTCGTCCTCGCTCAGCGTCTCCAGCTTTGCGAGCACTAACTGTTCAATCTCCGCAGACAACTCTTGGATAGTAGGAGCCTCGAACAATGTAAGCAAAGTGAGGTTGACGCTAAAGGTCGCGGTCACACGCATAATGATCTGAGCACCCAGCAACGAATGTCCACCGAGCATAAAGAAATTCTCATCAACCCCAAGCTGTTCCAGGCCAAGGAGGGGAGCCATAATTTCCACCAGCCGCGCTTCCGTCGGCGTGTTGGGTTGGGCGAGAGCACCTTCGCGTAGGGTATTGGCTGCATCAGGCGCAGGCAGCGCGGCGCGGTCGATTTTGCCGTTGGGCATGACAGGCAGTGCGGGCAGGCTCACGAAGAGCGCTGGCAGCATATAGTCGGGCAGGGAACTCGCCAGAGACTCGCGTAGTGATTTGGCCGTGACTTCCGCACCGGGGACCAGTACAATATAGGCCACCAGACGCTTCTCACCTGGCAGATCTTCACGTGCTATCACCAAGCTGGCCAAGATCGCTGGTTGCTGGTTCAGAGCCGCTACAATCTCGCCTGGCTCAATGCGGTAGCCACGCAACTTGATCTGGTGATCGGCACGTCCCAGAAACGCAATTTGACCATCGGGTAGCCAGCGTGCAAGGTCGCCCGTCTTATAGAGTCGCGTGCTCGGATCAAAGGGGGACGTGATGAAGCGTTGCGCAGTCAGTTCGGGACGGTTATGATAGCCGCGTGCCAGACCAGCACCCCCAATATAGAGTTCACCCGGTATGCCAACGGGAACCTCTTGCAACTGCTCATCCAGAATCACAATGTGCGTGTTCGTGATAGGCAGACCAAGCGCCGGCGGCTCCTGAGCATATGCTAGAGACGGAACCAGCCCTGAGGTTGCCACAACCGTTGCCTCTGTCGGACCATAGTTGTTAATTAACGCGAAAGGCAGGCTGGCCAGTGGATAGCGCCGGAGGGTATCGGCACCAGTCAAGAGAAAACGTAGAGCGAGCGTTGCAGGCCACCCCAGACTAATGATGCTCTCAGCCAGCGGCGTCGGTAGGAACGTGATGGTGATCTGCTGCTCTACCAGCCAATCGCGCAACAGTGTTGGTGTCACACGTGTCTCCTCGTTGGGTAGAGAGACGCTCGCACCAAGTGAGAGGTAGGGCCAAAGTTCCCAGCCAGTTGCATCAAAGGCCGGACTCGCCACTTGGGTCGCTCGGTCCGCAGACGTCACAGCGAAGGCGTGTTGGTGCCAATGTACGAGATTGAGTAGATTGCTGTGTGTGATCTGTACGCCCTTGGGCTGGCCCGTGGAGCCGGATGTGTAGATGACATAGGCAAGATCGCTGGTCGTCACTGTCGAAATCGGATCGGCTGTAGATTGTTGCGCCAACGTGTCTGCGTCAACATCCAGGCAAATAATGTGCACTGAGTGCTCGCTGAAATACGGCAACTGGTTGTGCAGAGTTACCAGCACAGGAGCCTGGGCGTCCTTCAGCATGTAGGTGAGGCGTTCTGGCGGGGAAGAGGGATCTAGCGGCACATAAGCCCCCCCAGCTTTGAGAATACCCAGTAAACCGACCACCATAGCTAGCGAGCGCTCAACACAGAGAGCCACAAGCGTATCAGGCCCCACACCAAACGTCTGAAGAGAGTGAGCGAGCTGGTTGGCACGTTGATTCAGTTCGCGGTAACTGAGCGTCTCATTGCCAGAGCGTAGGGCCACGGCGTTTGGTGTAGCGGCAGCCTGGCACGCGATGCGTTGGTGGATACACACATCTTGAGGATAATCTTGTTGAGTAGTATTCCAGTCTCTCAATTGATCTGCTCCATTCGTATTCCAAATTTATCTATACAACGAGACTTTCTACATTTGAAAAGCCGGGACACTTCTTCATCTGTCAGGGGTAGATTGAAAGCGATCTAAGGGCTTGAGAAGTGTGTAAGCAACAGTAATCTACATATTTTATCCAGCCCTGGCACTGGTTTATTTCAACACAAATATCTCTATATACACAATAATATATCTTATAGTATGCCAAAAAGGTTTTTTTATCGGTGTTTAAGCGGTGTTAAAAATGTGATCTACGTAGACAAACACCCCCATTTCTCTGCATCATTCTTTCGATAAAAATGGCAGAGAGCAAATGAAAATTTCGCGAGAAGATATACACCTTCTCGCGAAATGAGCCATCATGACTGGTTCACCAGTTATAGGGGCGAAACGAGGCGCTTAGCATTCGCTATAACCGCAGCTATAGCACTTTTTGCACCCTTCCTCGTAGACCATCGTGTTACAGCCGCATTCAGGGCAGAGATTGCCGGTGACACTGAGCTTGCTCAGGCTGAAGGCATTGGTCTCCTGAGCCTCTGTCTGCTCGCCGTTGCTCTGTCCATTCCCATTTGCATGGCCGTTGCTCTTGGGCGTGGACTCGGCAGGCGACTCAGTCTCCTCGTGCAGCGATGCGATGTGCATTTCGAGTGCGCGGGCCACAGCATCAGGCATCGAGCGCACTTGTTGCATACCAAAGCCCACTGAGCGGCTACCACCGATGCCACGCAATTGCTCGGCAATCTCTTGGGCACGATCAATTTGCGAAAGCGGACTGAGCACCCGCAGATTGAGCGAGATCAGACGGCCCATAGCCTCGGCCAGCGCGGCGATGTCGCTACCAGCTTTGCCAACGTTGATGAAGACCTCCAACGGTCCTTGCTCGTCGCTATTGATCGTGATGTTGACCTTGCCCTCTGGCGCATTGAGATGGCGGGTATAGCCATGCACAACCGTTGGCAATGGCTTGATGCCCTGCTGGATCGAGGTGACAGGCTCCATCATGACCGCTTGCTGTTCGGTCTGCTTCTCAGCCTTCTTCTCGTCCGCCACGCGTGTGAGCACAGCATCGCGTGAACCATCGCGGTAGTACGTGATGCCTTTGCAGCCCATCTCGTAGGCTAGACTATACAATTTCTGCACCTGCTCAACGGTGTGATCGTTGGGCGCGTTGACCGTCTTGCTGATGCTCGAATCGGTGTACTTTTGGATCATCGCCTGCACACGCACATGTTCTTCGGGCGTCAGATCCTTCGACGCGACAAAGTAGTGCGGCGTTGGATCGTTTGGATGCGCCTCGCGCCACTCCTGGAGCAGCGGATGGTAGAGAATATGCTCGCCTGTGCGGTCACGGCGGATCATCGCGAAGTCATAGACCGGCTCAATACCCGAACTAACGCCTGAGAGCAGGCTGGTTGTGCCCGTCGGAGCCTGGGTTAGTAAGACTGCATTGCGTGTGCCGTACTGCTTAATCTTCGCCTGAACGGGCTTGGGAAGCTGCTTAATAAAGTGCCCCTGCATATACTTGTCGCGCTCGAAGCGAGGGAACGAACCCTTCTCAGCCGCGTAGTCCGCCGAAGCATCATAGGCCGCGTCCC
>JBDTBU010000180.1:0-3802 GCA_039923935.1 Ktedonobacteraceae bacterium
CCCAATTTCTGCAATTTCTTGACTATATTGACCGCAACTGGTCGTGGCGCACGGTGATTGGTGTCTCAAACTTCATCGGTGATCCGGTTAATCCGAAAAACCGGTTCCGTGGGCGGCTCTCTCGTGAATCCGCACGCGAACTGTTGAATACGTGCATTCAGCAGGGCATTTTGCACCTGCAAACTGATCCCTCTGGCGCAGAGGATTTGCGACTCAATCGCAGCCATCCCGGCGTCGATGAGGTTCTGAAACAGTTTGTACGCTAAAATGTTGACAATCCAATCCGGGTGTTTACGTAAACACCCGGATTTTTATGCTTTCTATACGGGAGAATTGTAACAATGGATGAATCTCGTTTTGCTTTTTTACAACGCCTAGTGGCTAGCCCCAGCCCTTCTGGCTTTGAACAGCCCGCGCAAGCTGTGGTACGCGCAGAGGTGCAGCAATTCGCGGATGAGGTGCGCACGGATGTGATGGGCAATGTGATCGCAGTACTGAACCCCACTGGCACGCCCCGCGTGATGCTAACAGCCCATTGCGACGAACTGGGCTTTTTAATTCGCTATATCGATGATCGCGGATATCTTTATTTCTCGACTATCGGTGGCTTCGATCCATCAACACTACCAGGCGAACGGGTGTATGTGCATACGCCCTCTGGTCCGCTGCTGGGCGTGCTTGGGCGCAAACCAATCCATCTGATGGAGGGCAAAGAACGCGAGCAGGCACCCGATATGAAAGACATGTGGATTGATATTGGCGTAGCGAACAAGGCCGAGGCACAGGAATTGGTGCCTCTAGGCTGTGTGGCTACACGCGCCAACCAGTTGGAGCGTTTACGCGGCGATCTGATAGTCTCACGCGGCATGGATAATAAGTCGAGCATCCTGACGATTATGGAGACAATGCGCCTCTTACACGAAAAACGCGACCAGCTCAAAGCTGCGGTCTTCTTTGTTTCGTCAGTTCAAGAAGAGATCGGCGGCAACGGAGCCGCACTGGCAGCTCACGGCATCGATCCCCAGATTGCATTGACAGTCGATGTGACCTTTGGCTCCGATCATCCGCAAATAACTGAGGTGATGGTGGGCGATGTGAAGCTGGGTGGCGGCCCGACAATCACAACAGGCGCGTTTGTGAGTCCACGCGTCTTCCAACTGCTCACAGAAGCGGCAAAAGCAGCGGATATGGCCTATCAATTGGACTTGCAGGCGGGTCGCACATCTACCGACAACGATTCGGTGCGCCTAGCCCACTCCGGCGTAGCCACGGGCTTGCTCAACATCCCCTGCCGCTATATGCACAGCAGTTCCGAAGTAGTCTCGCTGAAAGATATCGAGCAGACTGGCGAGCTGATGGCACGCTTTGTGCTGGCACTGGATGCACAAACTAATCTGATTCCTCAATAGTACCAAAAATAGAGAGAGGCAGAGTAAGACAAGCATGGTCGTGTCCGTCTTACCTTACCTCTCTACATACTAAAAAACAAACCATATAGGACTGGATATATAACACATCCAAGGCTCATATGGTTTGTTTTTTAGCCATTCACAAGGAGAGAAGATCATCCAAACTGCAAGAAAGGCCATCCAAACTGCGGCTGTATATCAATCAGCCACCATAGCGTGGGCGTAAATACTATTGCTATGATCGCGATGCCAAGGACAGCAAACCACGTAAGCACAAGCGTTCCCTCACTCAATGTTTCTATCGTTTCATTGAGCTTCTTATATATCCTCATTGCAATTTTTTGCGCGAACTCACTTATTGATGCAATAATAGCTATTGCAACAGCCTTTAAAAGCTCAGACATGAGGATAGCGTAGACCACATTATTATCCCAGTGTATGATTCCACCTCCCACATAGGAGATTCCAGCAACGATTAACCAGAGTATCCCGATCACAATAACACCACCTGCGTTGAGCGCCAATATCACCCAAAACAGTGCCAATAACAAGCGTCCTACGATAACAACGAATACGAACAAGGGATATACTAAGTATGTCGCAACACCCACCTTCCCATCTCTAGTTAGTTGTTTCTGTGTACCCGTAAACGCTATTTGGAAGCATTTACAAACTACGGTTACAATAGCTGCGGCTAAAAAGACTACCATAGGAGCCTTGATGAATAGAACTATCCCTACAATGATAAGCAACGTGCCTGCAAAAAAATCTGCTTCTTTTGATCGATATATCTTCAAATACTTGTTCTCCTAATTATTTAAAGAGCAGAGATAACCATTATGGTCCTCTGCCCATTTGTTCAAATGAAGAAGAGTAGATGTTTACAGTATATATCTATCATTGTATATGTGTCAAACAGTGAAAAACAAGATAATTTACTTGCTCGCAAAATGAACTTTTATTGCAAAAAGTGGTCTTGCTTTTCTAAGAGCATAGTATATATCCTCATGCTATTAGTGCTGAATATAGGTTTTTTCTATATTCAGCACTAATAGCATGATCGTCTACAACCGTTCACCCTCCATCTGCCTCTGTACAACCTGACGATACTCCTCAACCAAACGTGCACGCTGCTCAGGCGACCAGTCTAGCTCATTACGCATGAGGTCTGCGACGAGATCGACGACGCCCAGGCCGCGCTGGCGATCTTCCAGGATAAGCGAGGTGCGGCGGGCTAGGACATCGTAAGGGGTCATAGCCATCTCAGCACGACAAGCATGAACAACCTGAGCACGGATATAAGGCAAGTCAGCAATCAAGCGCTCCGCCAGGGTGGCATCCTCCTCGATCAAGCGAAAAATCTCGCGTATTTCGGTGCCGTAGATGCTACTCAGATGGTCGATGATGAGTTCGTCGAGACCGAGTGCACTGGCTTGGCTAGCCAGTTCGCTCTGTGTATCAGCCCAACCTGCGCTACCCAACAAGGGTAGGTTGGTCGTGGGATGTTGGCGTTTGCGACTATCGCGGCGTTGCAGGAGATCAACGGTATCCTGTGCCATACGGCGATAGGTGGTGAGCTTGCCGCCGACAATCGAAACGAGGCCAGAGGGGCTTTGCAGGACCGCGTGAGTACGTGAAAGGCTAGCGGAAGAATGGGTAGTGGCCTTGTGTCGCAGTACCAAAGGTCGATACCCAGCGTAAACGCTCAAAATATCTGCTTCACTGAGATCTACGGTGATATAGCGGTTGAGGTGTTTGAGCAGGTAATGCACATCCTCACGCGTGGCTATAGGATGATCGAGGTCTCCGGAGCCGGTATCGGTGGTCCCAAAGATGACACGCGACTCCCAGGGCACGAGGAAGAGGATACGCTTATCGTCGGTCTCCGGCAATACAATCGCGTCTTGCTGCACCTGGAGCTTCTCGCGGGCAAAGACCAGATGCACACCTTTGCTTGGCTCGATACGCACCTGTGGCTCTTGCTCGATCAGGCTCTCCACCTGCTCCGAATAGATGCCCGTTGCATTGACAACATGATGGGCATGTACAGTAATCTCTTGCTGACCCAGCTTATCGTAGAGACGAGCACCAATCACATGCCCGTTTTCAGAGATAAAACCTTGCACTTCTGTATAGTTCGAAATCACAGCGCCACGAAGTGCCGCAGTGTGCAGCAGCGTCACAGTCAGGCGAGCATCGTTGGTCTGGGCATCGTAATAAATAAACCCTTCCTTAAGACCATCTGGGACCAAGCTGGGAGCCAGTTCAAGCACCTGCTTGCGACTCAGGCGTCGATGGTGAGCGATGTTGCGTTTGCCCGCTAGACGGTCATAGAGCCAAAGTCCAAAGTCTAGCATCAGACCCAAGCCAATGCCGCCGGGAGTGGTGAAGCG
>JBDTBU010000181.1:0-5835 GCA_039923935.1 Ktedonobacteraceae bacterium
TGCGTTCGGGTGCTTGTACCATGGCTGTGGCTGGTGGTGTGAATGTTATTCTCAATCCCGATCATACCATTGGCTTTTCGCAGGGCAAGATGATGGCAGCCGATGGTCATTGTAAGACCTACGACGCAGCCGCCGATGGCTACGTGCGTAGCGAGGGGGCAGGGGTGGTTGTCCTCAAGCTCCTCTCGTGTGCGCAGGCCAATGGCGATCAGATTTATGCTGTTATTCGCGGTTGCGCGTCGAATAATGATGGTCATTGCGATTCATTTATGGCTCCCAGCACCAAAGGGCAGCAGGCCGGGCTGCGCAGAGCATGTCGTAATGCCGATATTGACCCGCTGACTATCGATTATGTGGAGGCTCACGGACCTGGGACAAAGGCAGGAGACCCTATCGAGGTTACGACGCTGGGCGAAGTGCTCTGTGCTGGACGCTTAGCCGATCAGCCATTACTGATTGGTTCAGTTAAGACGAACATTGGGCATATGGAGGGCGCGGCAGGTGTGGCCGGTTTGATGAAGACGGTGCTGTGCCTCAAGCATGGGAAGATCCCAGCTAATCTACATTTCCACACACCCAATCCAGATATTCCCTGGCAAGATTACTCCCTGAAGATTCCCACAGAACTGATGGCCTGGCCGCACTATGGTTCCGGTCCCCATCGCGCGGTTGTTTGTAGCTATGGCATTGCTGGCACTAACACCTATCTTGTGGTAGAAGAGGCTACACTACAGAGCACAGATACGAAACTACCAGCGCACGATGCTGCGCCTATCACCTCTCTGCTACCATTGTCCGCACAAACACCTGATGCGCTAAACGATTTGGCACGCCGCTATATTGCACATTTAGAAGATGAGGTCTCTGCCGGGCAGACAATCTGTGACATTTCTGCTACAGCGAGCCTGCGGCGTCTCCATCATGATTACCGTCTGGCTGTTGTTGGCAACTCCAAGCAGGGTATGCATGACAAACTCGCAGCGTTCGTGCGCGGTGAAACAGGGCTAGAAGTGAGTAGTGGACACCGATTGGCTCACAAACCGCCGAAGATTGCTTGGATTTTTCCCGGCCAGGGTTCGCAGTGGCTAGGCATGGGACGCGATCTGTTGGAGCAGGAACCAGTGTTTCGGGCTACCATCGAGGAGTGCGACCAAGTGATGCGCACCTACGTCAATTGGTCCTTGCTCGACCAGTTGCAGGCTGATGAAGCGCATTCGCGTTTGCACGAGATCGATGTGATCCAGCCAACGCTCTTTGCCATTGAGATAGCTCTGGCTACGCTCTGGTGTTCGTGGGGCATCAAGCCTGATGTGGTGATCGGACATTCTATGGGCGAGGTCGCGGCAGCATATATAGCTGGAGCACTGAGCCTGGAGGATGCAGCCTGGATCATCTGCACACGCAGCAAGCTCCTGCTGAGCGTGAGTGGCAAGGGTGCGATGGCGGCAGTTGAACTGTCACTTGAGCAGGCCCGGATCTTGGTCAGTGACTACTCTGGGCGAGTCTCTGTGGCAGTGAGCAACAGCCCGCATTCAACCGTGCTTTCAGGCGAGCCAGAAGCACTGGCCGAGATCCTGGCACTGCTTGAGAAGCAGAGTATCTTTGGCCGTTTCGTTAACGTCGATGTGGCCTCGCACAGTCCGCAGATGGACCCACTTCGCCCCGACTTACTCAGACTCATGGAGCACGTGCAGCCGCACCCAACCACCATACCGATGTTTTCAACGGTCAACGGCGCAATAGTAGATGGTAGCGAGTTGACGGCCAACTACTGGGTTGATAATCTGCGTGAGCCAGTGCTCTTTCTCTCTGCTATTCAAGCGTTGCTCGCAGACAGCTATGACATTTTCCTGGAAATGAGTCCCCATCCTCTGCTAGTTGGTGCGATCAGACAGACCATCGAGCAGAGCAACACGTCTGGGCTAGCTCTGGCATCGTTGCGGCGTGAAGAAGAGGGACGTGCTGTGCTGCTGGCAACCCTGGGCAGCCTGTATGCTCAGGGTTGCGAACCCAATTGGTCTGGGCTGTATGCTGGCAAAGGGCAGCATGTTTCGTTGCCCACCTATCCCTGGCAGCGTCAACGTCACTGGAACACGGCTCTTGACCGTCCTCTCAGACACACTGGCTCGTCTTTTAGCAGCGGTGAGGGAGGAGGACATCCCATCCTGGGTATGAGCACGCCCTCAGCACTCCATCCCAATACGTTCTTCTGGACTGCCTCGATGAATACCGAAGCATTCCCCTATTTGAGTGAGCATTGTGTTCATGGTATGCCCGTTTTGCCTGGCGCGGCGTATCTCGAACTCTCCCTAGCTGCTGCGAGCGAGGTCTATGGGTCACAGAGCTTTGCTATCGAAGATCTCACCCTTGTGAAAGCGCTCTTTTTTCCCAAAGGAATCACGCATACGTTGCAGGTGATTATGACCCCGCAAGATGAGGGAACCATGTGCCTGCGCTTCTTCAGCGCACCAGCGGGACAAGAGAAGCAGACACTCTCGTGGATGAAGCACGCCAGCGTGACGGTGCGCTGTGTTGCAGAACCACGCGTTCCAGCGCCAATGCTGCATTTAGCGCCCGAACGCGTCCGACGCTATTGGACGCTTGCCATGGAGGCTCCGGTCTACTACACAGGTCTACGCGCTCGCGGCATCCAGCATGGTCCTCTCTTCCAGGGCATCACGCATGTCTGGCGACGCCCAGGCGAAGTAATGGCGCAGATAACGATCCCGGAAGAACTCATCGATGACATGCTAGGCTACCAAGTCCATCCGGCTTTGATGGACGCTATCCTCCAAGGCATTACTCCGTTCTTGCCCGCAGAGCAGGAGGAAGAGACCTATGTACCCGTGGCTGTGCGCCAGGTCACATTCTACCAGCGACCAACCTCTGGTGATACGTTGTGGACGCATATAAAGGTGCATCCATCCGGCGACCAGAGCACACTCGAAGGCGATGTCATCCTGCTGAATGAGCACGGGCAGGTGTTGTTGGAGATTAGAGGCTTTCGTCTGCAATCACTAGGTAGCGGTAATACACAGGAATTCATGCATCAGCGCCTCAATCAATTGCTTTACACTATCCAGTGGGAGCCGCAGGCTTGCAACGAATTGAGTAAGCAAAAAATACTGCGCAAGAACTGGCTCATTTTTAGTGAGCGTAATGGGCTGGGAGAGAGCTTGGCAGAACATCTACGCACCGCTGGAGCACAGTGCGTGACTGTCGTGCCCGGCGACTCCTACCAGCAACTAGCACCGCAGCAGTATGTATTGCCCCCGGCTGATCCGCAAGCGTTTCATCGTCTCTTCGATGAATTGTATCGTGCTGATGACGCGCAGGCTTGCGATGGGATTGTTTACCTGTGGGGTATGTTGACCACACCAGTTTCTCATGATGTGTTGGATCTGGAGCAGGACATTGCCGAATGTGGAGTGCTTCATCTGCTTCAAGCCCATGCTGCCCTGAAGCACACCACGTTTCCACGGCTCTGGCTGGTCACCAGTGGCGTCCAATCTATTGAGGAACAAGATGGAGCTACGGATCTTTTACAGGCACCGTTGTGGGGATTGGGTCGTGTAATTGTCTATGAGCACCAAGATCTGCACAGTACATTAATCGACATTGACAGAGATAGAGGATCTTTAACAGAGCAGGGAGCAGCCTTGTTCCGGGAAATCTGGTTTGACAATGCAGAGGACGAGGTGGCGCTGCGTGGCGAGAGACGCTATGTGGCTAGGCTGGCTCGTCACCATCTGCCAGACGACCAGGGGCAGTGCCTTTTCCGCTCTGACGGAACGTACCTGATTACGGGTGGGCTAGGTGGTGTCGGTTTGCGCACAGCTCAATGGATGGTTGAGCAGGGCGCACGCTACCTTGTCTTACTGGGACGTCAGAAAATCTCTGAGGCAGCAACAGCCACAGTGGATGCCTTGCGTGCTACCGGAGCCGATATTCGTCCCATGCAGGTCGATGTCTCACAAGCACAGCAACTCGCGTGCGCTCTGGATACAATCCGGCGCGAGCTACCCCCCTTGCGTGGCGTTTTCCATTCCGCCGTCGTACTCGATGATGGCACATTGCTGCAATTGAACCGTGAGCGTTACCTTGGTGTGAGGCCGCCCAAGGTTGATGGTGCCTGGAACCTGCATCGCTTGACCCTAGATGATCCACTGGATTACTTCGTCTTGTTCTCATCGGCAGCTTCTTTGATTGGCTCACCCGGCCAGGGCAACTACGCGGCAGCTAATGCCTTTCTCGATCAATTAGCTGTCTATCGTAAGCAGCAGGGGTATCCAGCTCTCTGTATTAGCTGGGGACGTTGGGGCGAGGTTGGGCAGGCCATGAAAGAGAAACGCGGCGAACGCTTGGACGCGCGTGGCTTTGCTAGTATGAAACCAACTGAAGGATTGGCAATCCTTGGAGGTTTGCTCCGTCAGAGCATTCCGCACGTCGGAGTAATGTCGTTTCATTTGCCCAGATGGGGCCAGTTCTATCCGAACCTGACCAAATCTTCACTCTTCACCCACTTGCTTGCAGAAGTTGAGATACAGAAAGAGCAGAAAACCAGAGGCCAGCATCTCACCCGCGAGATGTTGTTTGAACTCACTGACGAACAACGTCAGCAAACGCTTGCTCAGTACCTCAGCGACCAGATTGCCAGAGTGCTCGGCCATACCACATTGCATCTTGATACACATCAACAGTTGAACCGCTTAGGTATCGACTCGCTGATGTCTGTTGAACTTAAAAACCGTATCGGTTCAGATCTCACTGTGGCTATCCCGGTCACAGTGTTCATGCAAGGCATCACTTTTGAACAGTTCAGCATATCTATTGGAGAGCAAATCGAGTAGAATTGAGTAGGTGAGTGGCATTCTGTTTGGGGTCATAGTACCAGAATTTTCGCTAAACCAGGCTTAGTGGGGATTCTGGTACTATGACCCCATTCTGGCTGGATATAGCGCCGGACCGAGAAAGGGAGTTGCAACGCGTTAGGCAGCATAGGTGCTCTTTTCCACTTGTATCCTTTCTGGCAATCCTAGGATTCTACTGTTCTGACAGAAATCGAGGTCAATTTCCCAAAAATAGTGTACACTGGAAGCTGAAATAGAGAAGATGTTCCCTAAGCATTCAACTGGAGGGGCCGAGGTAGAGCAGAATGATGGACAACGTTGATTTTCACTATACACGAGCGCGACGACGGCAGCGTCTGGCAGCATGGATGTGTATGGTGGTAGCACTGCTCATGTTGATGGGGGTGCTCGTGTATAGTTTCCAGACGGGCATTCTTCCCGGTTTTGCGGGTACGCATGGCCAGTTGACACTACCAGGCTTTGGCAGAGTACCAGGCAGATCGGACTGCTCGACGCCCGATCATCCAACTGGCGATAGCACGCTCTCTCTCAATTCAGGTGGGATGCAGCGCAGTTTCATTGTGCATTTGCCTCCTTCCTATGGGCAGGAGCCGCAAGCCGTTGTTCTTAACTACCACGGTTATGACAATACAGCAGCGCGTATGGACAAATATACCGACATGGGGACCGAAGCGGATCGCGCGAACTTCATTGTGGTTTTTCCGCAAGGAGCCGATGATAGTGTGGGCAAGACCAGTTGGAACGCGGGCATTGGTGTGTCAGGTACAACTGGTAACGCCGATGATGTGCAATTTACCCGTGATATGCTTCGTTACCTGCACAGAAATTACTGCATCGACACGCATCGTATTTATGTGACTGGCTATTCGATTGGTGCCAGCATGGCCTATCGCGTGGCTTGCACATTGAGCGACCAGATCGCGGCTCTGGCAACGGTTGAGGGAGCTTTTTATCATTTCGACGG
>JBDTBU010000182.1:0-9084 GCA_039923935.1 Ktedonobacteraceae bacterium
AATGTTAAGATCCCAGGAAGAGTACCTGGTAGATAGACGACACGTGGAAGCCTGGTAACAGGTGTAGCGAAGTCGCCCTAATGATCGTACGGCTTGTGACCCTTTCTCGTCGTGAGGAGGGACCATCGACAAGCGAGCACAAGACTTCGAGCGTGAGCCGCTGTTTTTCTTCTTCGGTCTCGGCAAAATTGAGGTAAGTATTCAAAATTCGGTTGGGCGCAGTGATCTGCGCCCTTTGTGCTTTATCTCTGTATGTGCTCAGATGGGTGTGGTGTGCTGGTCGGGCGCAGCCCAACCCAACCAGCACACACCACACCCATCTGAGCACATAGCAGTTACCCTCATTTCTGCGATTCCAGCCAGCGCTGAATGATTCCTCCATGCTCTTCAAAGTGCTTAGAAGTGTTTCCCAAAGTGTAGGCTCCCACAGGCACATCGTTGTCATACCAGGGAAATGGCTTGTTCAATGCTTCCCAACTCAGTGCCAAAGTTGCTGCCAGCACGCGTTGATACGCTGCGCGAAAATCCGCGAGCACATCCGCCAGGGGACGGTCTTTATTTTGTTGGTAATAGTATTCGTTTTCCTCATCCTCTGTCTCAAGTCCCGGTGTGGGATTTGGCGGCTCTACTCCATCCAATGTGCCCTGGAGTCTCGCGGTTTGGTAGTTCTGCCAGACTGCAAGGTGAGCGAGATTATCCTTGATGGACCAGGAGCCGTTGACGTTTGGAAGCGTCATTTGTTCCTCACTCAAAGAAGCCAGCAAGACTTCAAACTGATCGTACCCAGCCTGTATGGTGGCAATCAATGTGGCCTTATCGGCGGGTTTAGTTGGTTCTGACATGGTTGTTTCTCCTGTATGTTGGTGTTAAACGATTCGCTACAATCATCTCACCGAAAGCGGCAAATATCAGCCCTGATTTTCAGAGATTGTGCATGTTGAAATCCATTTACATTACCTTAAACGTAATAATTTCCACGCATTCTCCCCCAAAATCAATTGTTGCGTACTGTCATCCAAACCCGCACTTTTAATATGCTCGATGACACGTCCTTGACGCAGTAGCCCATAGTCGCTGCCGAAGAGAATATATTCGGGGCCAACTAGATTCGCAACCGTTGCGAAAATCTCTGGTCGATAGAGGTAGAGCGTGGCGGCAGTGTCATACCAGACACGTCCGGCGGTCAGACGTTGGATTTCGGGCATGAGCGTGTAGAAGGGCAGGCCACCACCCCAGTGCGCGGCGATAAAACGCACAGTTGGAAAAGCAGTCAGGAAGGTGATCGTATCGAGCAGCGTGACATCGCCTTTGCCTGGGTAGAGATGGCCGATGGGTTCGCTACAATGGGAGAGCAGCAACAAGTCTTGCCGCTCAATAACCTCCATAATTGGACGCAGTAGGTCGATATCACTCAATCTATAGCCCTGGCCGTGTGGCATGAGTTCGCCTACGCCCAACATGCCGCCTTGCACGCAACGTTCAAGTTCGTAGACTGCCTGCTGACCCACCGTTGGTTGCAGGACGGCCAGACCGTGGATGCGGCCTGGATAGCGGCGCATAGCATCGAGAATATAGTCGTTGCCCTCGTGGATCAGGCCGGGATCGCTCCAGCCGAACGAGAAGGCTACAGAGATGTCCACACCAGCAACGTCCATTTCCGTGATGAGATCTTCGGCACTGACCAAATTGGCTTTGAGACTGCTATAGAGCTTGCTAAACCAGGGATCACGCGTGCAATAGCGTTCGCGTTGCTGGCAGATTTCGGGCGAGAAGATATGAGTATGAAAATCGATGAGCATAGTGCGCTGCCTTCCGTGTACTGTTGTCTGGCCTTATTCTAACACGGGTATGCCAGTCGCTAACACTCAGTTCGACGCTTTGAGCAGTTGTTCAAACTGCTGTGTTTCCTGCAAACAGCGTTTTCCCTGCTCTTCCACTTGTAGACAAAGCTGTTGCGCTTTCTCAACACCTTCGATGGCAGAAGAAAGTATTCTTGTTTCTTTGCCTAATGTTTGAGCATTTATATGTGTCTGGTCAAGCGAGGACTTGAGTTGCGTTACTAGTGTTCTCTGACGTAACAAGGTCAAACGCACCTTTTCTACGGTCTCACCATACTGAGCGGAGAGCCGACGAGATTGATAGAATTGCTTTACCCAGGGATAAAGCTGATCGGCATATGTCCCGGTGGGGTTGAAAGGATGCAACGTCCCTTGATGGATAATCGCGTCTCGGACTGCGAAAAGCTGTTGGAGTGCCTGCTCCAGACGGGAGTAATCTCGCGCAATTAGGGCAATGCGATTGAGCCGCTCCGCCAGGAGGTTGAAACTCAAGGCTAGTGAGACCAGTTCGTTGTCTTGCAGCACCGCACGCGCTTTATAGTCGCCATTGGCAAAACGCGCATGTGCATCTTTGAGCACTTGAATCCCGTGCTCAAGGTTTTCTCTCTGTGCCGCCTGGAGTTGTGTATATTCATTCAGACGTTGGTGAGCCTTGGCTAAATCTTCCGCCTTACTCGCACGCACGAGCGCTCTATCCACACTCCAGGCGTTCAACCAGGCGATTGACGTGCCGACAATTTGCAAGAGGATAGCATCGCTGATCTCACCATAGAAGCCTTGCCCACTTTCTATACTTTCTCGGATCAAGAGTTGCTCATGCGGCACAAATGTAAAAAGCAGGATAATCAGAGCGATATGGAAAAGCGCTAGGAATGGCAGGAGACGACGGGGCAAAACAATACCACCAGCTAAGGTTGCTACAAGAAATAAATCTAGATCCGGGATATTGGTATTCCTCAGACCATGGGGCAGAGTCACCAGTGAAATAACAATCGCCGCGTCGATCCCAAAAATATAAATAACGGTACTGGCTGTGACAAACCCTGTGCGGTTGCAGAGAAAAGAAGCAAAACCACACAAGATAAGGGCTAAAATAGGTGCCAATAAGTTAGGAGCAGGCAGAATCGTAGGAGAAATAATCACAACTGCAACAATAATGAGAAGGTTGAGTACGCTCATAATACGCGAACGTCGCAGGAGTTCTTGCGATTTCAGGGAAGAATCAAAGCGATCCAGGTTTGGTCCGCTGAAACGCAACCAGGCTCGCGCCATGCGTTGAAAAATATTCCCTCGTTTCTGTGGTGCCTCATCATCCTCAACTGAAAAATCTAATGCCATAGACGATTTCTGCATAGCATCGTGCCTTTCCCTTCTTAACAATTTTGCGAAGAAAAAACGTTTAAAAGCCACATGCTTCTGGGCTACCGCTAGTCTAATCGATTCCAAGACAAAGATCAATGTTTTAGAATATGATAAACGCGGGTGGGATGGAATCAGCCAGCCAGATATCCTCGTTACCCAAATAAAAATTGATACCCTCCTGCTCGTGCGCTTGCAACGCAGCAACACGTAGAATAACCGGCTGACCAGTGCGGCGCAGAGCCACTAGCCGGGCCGTTTTCTCATCAGTGGAGAGATGCACATATTGGCGTCGCATGGGCTTAAGACCCTCGTGGTGAATCGTGACAGCGGCCTGTGGCGTGGTACCGTGGTAGAGCATGGCAGGTGGTGTTGCTGGTTGCTTCTCGACTTTTTCAGGCACGGAATGACCGTAGAAGGCGCGAATCTTGCCGTTGTGTAGCTCAAAGCGTTGTTTTGCAGACTCGGCCATAATTGTGGTAATATCCACTAGGCTAACATTGTGCCAGGCGTTGCGCCGTTGCCGGAGCGCGGCCAGCAGATCATCTACCGCGACCCACCCTTCAGGATCAAGTTGCAAACCGTATGCTTCTGGTTGGTGACGCAGGGCGTGCGAGATGGTTTTGCTCAAACGTATCAGGTTCTCATTCATGGCTCTGTGTTTCTCCTGTTTCTCTCATCGTTGGGCAATTATAGCATTAGGTCGAGCTTTTGGGCAATGGAAAATTGTGCAGTTACGTTGCTTTTTGCTCGCTTGGGCTTTTGAACTTCTAGCCACAAGGGAACTGGCTAATTACTATAATTATTGGTGTTTTCCTGCTATGTCTGGGCTTTTTTCTTGGTGTTACTGTTCAAAAACGGCGAAGCCCATCTTGAAATACCGAGAAGCTGTGAGACAAAGAAAGCTAGAGAAAGAGATTTTATGACAAACCAACCACATCGCTTCAAGCTCATAGGCGCAGTCCATCTTTTTCTGATGCATGACAAAAAAATCCTGCTCTTGCGGCGATTTAACACAGGCTACGAAGATGGCAACTATAGCGTTGTTGCGGGCCATCTGGATGGAGATGAAGAGATCAAGGCGGCGATGATCCGCGAGGCACGCGAGGAGGTGGGGATTGAGCTAGCGAGTGGGGATGTACAGGTTGTGGGCGTGATGCACCGCAAGTCGAACGATGAACGGGTGGATTTTTTTCTGGCTGCTGATGAACGTTGGCCAGGCGAACTGCGCAATTGTGAGCCGGACCAATGCGACGAACTGGCGTGGTTCGATCTGGATAGCCTGCCGACGAATATGATACCGTATGTACGAAGGGCGCTGGCGAATTATCGCGCAGGACGTTGGTTCGACAGTTTTGGCTGGGAGCCATTAGCGAATTTTTCTTCATTTAGATAAAAATGCGTTTTGCCTGAAACATACATTTTCAGGCAAAACGCATTTTTATCTAAAAAACTACAGATTGAGCATTGGGATCTTCGAGACGGTCCAGCGATCATTGGGGCTGGCTACCTGGAACTGTACCATCGAGATAGCATCCGTGGGGCAGCGCACAATACACAGACCACAGCGGATACACTTCTCTTCGTCGATAATCATATCAGCGCCACCAGCCCAGGATGTGGTGCCCTGGTGCATAGGATCACCCTTGACGACGCGTGAGAGACCTTCCATGCTGATGCAGTCGTAGGGGCAGATATCGACGCAGCCGGAGCAGAGAATACAGATCGAGGGGTCGATCATGATATTCAACTGGCACTGTAAGCAGCGGCGAGCCTGTTCTACAGCCTGTTCAGGCGTGTAGCCAGTCTCCGTCTCGCGGGTATTGCTATAACGCTCTTTGAGCGGCAGGCCAGGCATCATCTCGTGCGCAATCGACTCGTAGTCATCGACCATGCCACGGCGATAGTCGGGCAGTTCGATCTCTTCGGCGGACTCGGCAGGTTTGTCCTGACCACCAAGATAGCGATTGATCGCGGAAGCCGCATCACGTCCGTCGCCGATGGCCGAGATCAGGTTGCGCGAACCCTCGCTGAAGTCTCCACCAGCGAAGAGGCCGGGGTGGCTGGTCATCCAACTATCGCGGTCCACCAGAGGGACGCCGTTGCGTTTGTTGACCTGCACATCGAGACCTTCAAGGTGCAGCCACGAGGAGTCACTGTACTGACCAAAGGCCGGGATAATCATATCGGCTTTGATTACGTACTCGCTGCCTTTCACGGGAATAGGACGGCGGCGACCACTGCTATCGGGATCGCCTAGTTTATTGCGGATGACTTTCAGACCACTGACATGCACGCCATCGTCGCTTAGCACTTCCAACTGGGAGACCAGGTACACGAACTCAACGTGCTCAAATTCGGCCTCGTCCACCTCGTACTCATCGGAACCCATCTCTTCTTTAGAGCGGCGATAGAGCACATAGACTTTCTCAGCACCAAAGCGGATTGAGGTGCGACAACAGTCCATTGCGGTGAAACCACCACCCAGCACGATGACATGTTTTCCCACGTACGTTGGTTCACCGAAGTTGGTCTTGGACAGCATCACGATGCCGTGGTCCACGCCTTTCAGATCGGCACCTGGAATGATCTTATTATCAGGTCCGGTCAGGTCGTTCGAGATATAACAACCTGCGGCCAGGTACACTGAGTCATACTGTTTGAGCAGATCGGCGACCATCACATCGCGCCCGACGCGTGTGTTATATTTCACCTCGACGCCCAGGTCGCGCATATACTCGGTGGTCTCTTCGCTGGTGACGTTGCGTGGCAGACGCCAGACTGGGATACCATTGACCATCACGCCACCAGCAACCGCGTCAGACTCGTAGACGGTCACGGGATAGCCCATCTCGCGCATATCGCGAGCACAGGCCAAGCCAGCCGAGCCAGCGCCGACAATTGCCACAGTCTTCTCTTTCGTGACTGGTGGCGGTGTGACGCGATGCAGAAACTCGCGGTGATCGGCTGCGGCACGTTTGAGCCAGCAGATGGCGATAGGTTTGCCGTCAATTTTGTTACGGCGGCAGACCGGCTCGCAGGGGCGTGCGCAGGTGCGTCCGAGGACGCCGGGGACAACGTTCGCTTTGCGGTTCAACAAATACGCCTCGTCAAACCGAGCCTGAGAGATGAGGCCAATATACGTAGAAACGTCGGTATGAGCGGGACACCCTACCTGACAGGGAATATTTGTCTGATACCAATCAGGTGTTGTTGTGATTGATTGGTATCGCGGTTCCAATGTGCTATCTTGATCAATCATTGCTTTCCCTCCAAAGGAGATAAGGCCGGGTAAATTATGTGCGCTCTGGACATTGCTTTTTTCAAATTATAGCACACGCCGGGTAGGGGGAACAAGCTGACAGAAGTCGCAGCAAGCTCTCATGGCATGTTTATCGTTGTTTTGTGGAATACTGATTTGGCTAAACCCTTGGATACAAAGAAGCGCTTGGCACCCTTGAGGTTGGGGCCACCAAGCGCTTTGTGTAAGGGATGAGCGTTTTACGGCCCGGTCATTTCGCAGGCTCTCTTGGCGTTATCCCACTCTTTCTGGACTTCGTAGGTGTGGCCGTTAATCGTAAGATCGCCGTTGCCCGCATTGCGCGTGCCAAAGGTGAAGTTGCACTTGTCGCCGATCTCATTGCCACTGCTATCAAACCAGGCATTGAGCAACGGATCGGTTGCTGCCTCGATCTCCTCGTGAGAGGCGACATTGATTGTCAAATCTGTCTCGTCGTTGTTCGGCTCAGTTTGGCCTGTTGCTCGACAGCTAAAGCTAGGAGCATACGGCATCGCTGCATACTGAGTGTCCGTGCCGAAAGTGCTGTGATAGGCGCAAAATGTGTTGCTCGCGCACTGAGCGTGCGTGCTATCGAAGCACAGATCCTGATTCCTTTCAAGGAAGACAACAAAAAGATTACCCACGGCTGATGTCCAGCCGTTCACACTTTGCGCGTGACTGACCTCACTCTGGATATCGCTGTCCAGCAAAGGGCTTTCGGGATACGCCCTGGTGTCCACAAAAGTTCCAGCTAGTTTCGCGCTTGAGGGATGTGCTCCTCCTGTTTGCGTATACTGGGTGTTATTGCGGTACAGGCCAGTTGCACCGATATCACCATAGAATTGGTTGAGGAGGCTATGGTAGCGTGAAGACACGTTGTTCGTTGGTTGCCAGAAAATCGTGAATATATTGGCTGTTCCAACTTGTACTGGACCCGGCGAATGATAGATCAGGTTGCCCTGTCTAGCTAGCTGAGTGACCTGAGCATGTTGACCAACTGCATGTGATGCAAAGTGTGCGGTGTGCTGGGACGCTCCTGTTGTTGCAGCACCTGCCGTCAAAGGGGCAGAGAATGCAACCAGTAGCATAGCCAGAGCAATAAAAGGCGTGAGGAAGAGCGTACGTACGGTGTGTTTCACGAAGAAACTCCTTATATGTCGTTCAAAACGAAGACGCATACCAAGGTGCAAGATAACGGGAAGGTAAGTAGACCTCAAAAGGCTATTCTCGTAAAAGAACAGTCTCTACTTATCTATGAAGCTAAGTATACATATTTAGACTTCCCTACGACTTACACCTCGATTACATAAAGAGGATTATTGGAAACATTTGGAGTAGACATAGTGCTGGTTGGTATAAGACAATCTTATGTAATGTGCCGGAACTGTTGAGAAGAAAACAATGGTTGAGGACACATTTTCCTGCGCGGTTGTGATGCGATATACTGAGTGAACTGATAAATGTATTGCGTTTGTTTTTACTGGGAAAAGGAGCAACGAGGCTATGTCCCATCCTGAAAAAAGTGCGACGTCTGGACCGCGTGTGGTGCGAGCGCCGCGTGGTACAGAAATTTCCTGCAAGGGCTGGCAGCAAGAAGCCGCCTTGCGTATGCTTATGAATAATCTTGATCCTGAGGTAGCCGAGCGGCCAGACGATCTGGTCGTGTATGGTGGTTCAGGCAAGGCGGTACGATCCTGGGCAGCGTTTGATGCAATTGTACGCTCGCTGCGTAGTTTGGAGAATAACGAGACGCTGCTGGTGCAGTCAGGCAAACCAGTGGGGATTTTTCGCACGCATCCTGACGCGCCACGCGTCTTGATTGCCAACTCGAATCTCGTGCCGCACTGGGGAAACTGGGATGAGTTTCGTCGTTTAGAGGCGCTGGGTCTGACGATGTATGGGCAGATGACCGCTGGCTCGTGGATTTATATTGGCTCGCAGGGAATTGTGCAAGGGACGTACGAGACGTTCGCGGAGGCGGCACGCAAGCATTATGGTGGCACGCTCAAGGGAAAATTTGTGCTGACCGCTGGCATGGGTGGCATGGGTGGTGCGCAAACGCTAGCGGTGACAATGAATGAGGGGGTGTGTCTAGCAGTAGAGGCCGATCAGCAGCGCATCCAGCGGCGTTTGGATACCGGTTACTGTGATGAGATAGCCACTACATTAGATGAAGCGTTGAACCAGGTGCGTGAGGCGTGCGAACAGGGTCAACCACTCTCGATTGGGCTGATTGGCAATGCCGCTGAGATTTTTCCAGAACTGGTCAGACGCGGCATTGTTCCTGATATGGTCACAGATCAAACCTCGGCCCATGACGCGCTGAATGGCTATATTCCCGCCGGAATGTCGCTACACGAGGCCGACGAGCTACGTCAGCGCGATCCCCAGGCGTATATCCAGCGTTCCAAGGACTCGATGGTGACGCAGGTGCAGGCTATGCTGGAACTGCAAAAGCGCGGCTCGATTGTCTTTGACTACGGCAACAACTTGCGCGGGCAAGCTCTGGAGGCTGGGGAGACGCACGCCATGGACTTTCCAGGCTTTGTGCCAGCCTATATTCGTCCCCTGTTCTGTCGCGGCAAGGGGCCATTCCGCTGGGTCGCG
>JBDTBU010000183.1:0-4439 GCA_039923935.1 Ktedonobacteraceae bacterium
ACTTCATATAGCCAGATAAAGGAACATTCTCGTCTCTATATTGATGTAAAGCCCAGATTAAGAAGAGGTTGATGAAACTGCAAATTGAGCTGGCTCCGCAGCATAAAAGTGGTTTGCCTTTGCGCAACCCAGTGGTGTTGGCTGCTGGCACATTCGGCTATGGCGTCGAAGCTGCCAAAAGTGCTGAGATCCATCGGCTGGGCGCACTTGTGACGAGCAGTGTGACTTTGCGTGCTCACGCGGGGGCTACTCAGCCACTACTGCTGGAAACTGCTTCGGGTCTGCTGAGCGCTTTTGATCGGGCAAGTCCAGGTGTGAAGAAGGTACTCAAAGCTTACGCCTCAACCTGGGCGGCTTGGCAAACGCCAGTGATTGTCAGTCTCGTTGGCACAACCATCAGCGATTTTGCCGACCTCGCTGCACGTCTGGATGGCGTGCCGGGTGTAGCCGCGCTCGAACTGAACCTAGCCTGTCCCAATCTTGACGCGGATGGCGCGATTTTCGGCGCTGATCCGATTGTCGTGAGTCGTCTGGTTGCTGCGGTACGCCAGGAGAGCGCGTTGCCTCTGCTCGTCAAGCTTGTACCCTATCATGGTGATCTACGTCCTATCGCCCTGGCTGCGGCCTCTGCTGGGGCTGACGCGATCTCGTTGATCTCCGCTCTACCGAGTCTGAGCATCGATATTCGGGCGCGGCGTCCTGCTCTGGCTGGTGGCCTCTCCGGGCCTGCTATCAAGCCACTGGCTCTGCGTATCGTCTACGAGGTTGCTTGCGAGATGCGTCAGGCGTATCCGCTGGTGCCGCTGATCGGTGGTGGTGGCATCGCCAATGCCCACGACGCGCTCGAATTTCTCATGGCCGGAGCCACGGCTGTGCAGATAGGCACGCTCAATTTTGTCAATCCGCATGTAGGCGTAGAGATTGTTGAGGGGATCGAGTCGTTTTTGCAGCACGAGGGGATCGCTGATATTGGAGAGATTATTGGTGTTGCTTTACCGAACTAAAGTTATACGGTGCGTGCCTTATTCCTCTCCCTACAACCCTGCCAAACCTGGTAAGAGATGATGGTTGTCTAAAAAACATTTCACGTTTTTTAGACAACCATCATCTTTGCGTGCGTAAAACAGCCGTACTACTTGCTTGGAAACTCCGCCAACAGTGGCTCGACAATCGTATGCGCGATCTTCTGCACAATTCCCTCAGTGAAGGGAGGTATAAGGACCACGACGATATGTGTGGCTCCGGCCTCGATATAGCCGCGAATAACATCGCGTGCGCTGTCGAGATCATTCGGATTAACGCGCACCTGAATCGAGCGTGTAATCGTGGAGGGATCGCGACCAATCTCGGCGCAGTGCTGATCGAGAATAGCACACTTCTGAATGAACATCTCTGGTGGTCCACCAGCCATATTCCAGATGTCTGCGTACTTGGCAACCATGCGCAAGGTCAGTTGCTCGCCGCCACCGCCGATAACAAAAGGCGGATAGGGCTTTTGGATAGGCTTTGGCTCGCAATAGGCATCTTTTATCTGGTAGTATTTGCCCTCGAAGGTTGGTGCAGTTTCAGTCCACATACGCCGGATTACTTCGCACGCCTCACCCATGCGTCGGATGCGCTCGCCGGGTTTGTAGAGTGGGATGCCAAAAGAGCTATGTTCAGTTTCATTCCATCCAGCGCCAATGCCAAAATCTAACCGCCCGCCTGAAATAACGTCAACTGTTGCTGCGGTCTTGGCCAGTACTGCTGGGTGTCGGTAGGTGTTGCCCGTAACCATCAGGCCAATGCGTATGCGTTTTGTTACCGCCGCGTAGGCCGCCAGCAGGGTCCAGCCTTCCAGACAAGGGCCGGAGATATCGCCGCCGATGGGCATAAAGTGATCGAAGAGCCAAGCGTGCTCGATCACCGGAATCGTGTCGGCCTCCAGCCAAACACGCAACATTTCCTCGTATGTCACATGCTGAGGTGAGGTTTTGATGCCAAAGCTGAGTTTTTTGTTTGCTGTCATGTGGTAATCCTTCTCTTCTAAAAGTATTCTTAAGTGTTCTTCAATTATATGCTACAAATCGAGATGCTTGTTAGCCACATATGCAGGTATTGAAAAAGCAGTGATGAACATGTGCGCATGTTCGCCACTGCTTTTTCAATACCTCTTAAACCTCTTCCAGTGGCACAAAGCCCAGGACACGCAGGACGTTGCCCATGGTTTGGATTGTGGCGCGTACAAGATGAGCGCGGAAGGCTTTGACGTGCTCGTCAGTTTCGTGTAGAACCTGCGAGGTATGCTCGTAGAAATCGTTAAAGTGTGAGGCCAGATCGTAGGCGTAGGCGGCCAGCGTGTTAGGCGCAAGCTGTATCGTCGCCTCCGCCAGTTTGCGCGGATAGGCGTCGATATGGCGCAGCAATTCCCACTCGCTTTGCTCCAGAGTTGCTGGCAAATTCGTCAGGTGCTCAGGTGTATTATAGCCCGCCTCTGTTAACTTGCGCAGAATACGGTTGGCACGTGCATGAGCGTATTGCAGGTAAACGCCAGTTTCGCCGTTGGGACGCAGTGCCTCGTCCATATCCAAAGAGATGACTTGTTGCAGGCCAAAGCGGATCATAAAATAGCGAATGGCTGAGGCTGCCAGGATCGCAGCCGTCTCGTCGCTCAGTGCGCGTTTGCCCTCAGCAACTTCCTGCATGCGTGCTACTGCCGTGTTAATCAGATCGTCGGCTTTGATCTCGATGCCTTTGCGGCCCGACATGGGGTAGAAGTCGCGCCCATCGGAGGTATCTACGCCCAGACGCGCTGCCGTGGCGGCGGAAAGCGTGACCACCTCGTAGGCCAGATGGGTCGAGTTTGCAGCTTGGTCCACAAAGCCCAAACGGCGCAAGCTCTCATAAACCACCTGTTGTAGATACGACTGGCGCACATCGATCACATTGATGACGCGCTTGGCGTGCCCAAATGCTTTGGGATCAACCTCATTTTGTGGGGCCGTGTGCGCCTGGGGTGGACGCATGGTCCAGAGCATATGCCCGTCCTGTTGTGGACCCCAAGGGATAAAGTGGAAGTTCACACCAATACGCGGATCGTCGGCCAGACCAAATTTCCAGAGTTGGTAGGCGATATCTTTGCCTGTATACGTGGCTGTGCCGTTGCTTCTGACCAGGATTTTGTCGCTAGTGCGTTGATCGCCTTCGCTTGTTTGGCCCTCACCCTCGCCAAAGGGCACAATCCAGCAGCCAGCCGCCGGACCCGTCTCCGGCTTTTCCAGCACGCCGCTATCACGTAGCACCTCAAAAGTGCGTTTCCACAGGCCCGCGTTGAGAATAGAAGACTCCCAGGTCAGCAGGTCATAGGAGATATTCAGACGCGCCATAGTGGTCAGGTGCGCCTGCACAATCTGTTTGGAGAGATCGGCAGCCAGCACCGCGTAGTCAGGTCCGGCCTCTGGCTCAGCGCCATGCTCAATAGCGTGCAGCACCGTACTGCGCAACTCTTTGAGTTCGGCTTGCTCCTCGTAGGCTTTGCCCACCGCTACGTAGACCCGCGAACAGTAGTAGTCAAACGACTCGCTGGGCAGTTGTGCGTTGCCTGCGGACAGTTGCAGTTTGCCCTGGTTGAGCAGGGTAAAGCCCACAACCACATCAGCCACTTGCACACCAGTATCGTCGATGTAGTTATTGGCCTCGACATCGTAGCCCTGTGAGCGCAGCATACGCACGACAGTATCGCCCAGGCAAGAGTTACGTAGATGCCCGACATGCGCGGCTTTGTTGCTATTGATGTTCGTATGCTCGACGATCACTCTTGCGCCCTGGCCCGTTTTGTTCTGGCCAAAGTCTGCTCCCTGCTCTTGCACCTGCTCAATGATCGAGCGCCCAATGGTTGGGCGGTTCAAGCGGAAATTGAGAAAGCCCGGTTTGGTAACGGTAATCTCGTCGATAGCGGGATTATGGGTTGCACACAATAGGTCGCTCAGTGCCTCGCCAATTACCATCGGTGGGCGTCCCAGTTTATTTTTCCCAGACCACGCCATGACAGGCATGGAATAGTCGCCGAAGCTGGCCTGAGCTGAAAAACGCATCTCGATAGGCAATTGTGCTAGTTCTATGCTCAGCCCTTCCTGGACCAAATAACGTTTGAGCGCCTCGCTGACCTGTGCTGTGAGATATGCGGACATATCCATTGATGTATGTTGAACCTCTTTATGTATGGTCATGAATCCTCGCCTCAATCCAAAAAATCTGTGTTAATAAACTCTTCCTGTATCTGATACGTTCTCATGTGGTTGTCTCACTATAGCTTAAGCTTACCAGCGAGGTCAAGCGGGCACAATAAATGCCGAGGGTGGACAATTGATCGTCCACCCTCGGCGAGTTAACATGAGTCAGGCCGAACAGACAGTGTTCAGCTAGGATGATGGCTAGCCCATTGGGAAGATTGGTAGTTG
>JBDTBU010000184.1:0-10383 GCA_039923935.1 Ktedonobacteraceae bacterium
ACATCAAAGGTTGCTAGGCGTTGAAGGTTGTTGTAGATCCAGAGGACGCCGCTTTGCGAGGTGCCAGTCGCTGGATCAGGGGTACCTGTGTACGCGTACTGTGCTTGCGTCCTGATCTCATTCAATACTGTCAGTGACGATTCATTCAGGAGTTGCGTGTCAGACAGGTTGACAAGCTGTTTTGTATCCTGATAGACCTGCGTGAACTGGTGTTTGATAGCGTCTATGTTTTTGGCGATAGAGATAGCAATCTGGCGCTGCCCCGCTGTCGTTGCAGGCGAGAGCACGGCTCCATTGATATGCGTCTCGATGAGATAGACATAGCCAGGTGGTGCTTCGTTTTGAAAGACGTAGCCAGGCGGGTCGGCATCCTGCGGAGCTGGACCAAATAACGCTATTTGCACATCATGTGGATCAGCGAGTATTGGTGTATTGGGCGGCACATCGGCGGCTATAGACGCAGGGCCATCCAGATAATCCAGGATACGGATCAGTTGGTCATGAAGGGCGCTTGCATTTTTCACCTGCCAATCATTGACGAGGGTCTGCGCCAGGTTCGAGACCATAGCCGTATTGTTGCCGAACCAGTACGCTAGTCCACCATGCAAGCCCCGTGCGTTCATTTCGGGTGATTCTACTAATAAGTGGCGCAGGTGATCGAGCATACTAAAGTGTAATTTATCTTCTGGATTAGGTGTCTGTGGCAGCACGGAATAATAGCGCCAAACGCTGCGATCCAGTAACGGATCACTCGCTGGAGTATGGGCATCGCTCTCAGTGACTAGGAAGCGACTGGCGAAACTAAGGAGATTCGTATGTTGCTTATTGCCTGGATACAAGAAATGCACAGCACCGTTCACAACCGTTAAACGGCCAAGGGGGATCGGACTTTCCTCAGTTAAGTTGATGTCGCCAAGCAACCAAGCGTAATAGCTTTTTCCGGCAGCGGGAGCAGGCACATTCGAGAGATCTATTTGTAGCTCATCATTCAGACCCTGGTTGTTGCCCCCATTCAATTGGCCACTATTCAGAAAGAAAGCATTGCCGACGAGCTGCGTTGAAGGTGTGGTGCCATTCGGCGATAATAGCAAAAATGTCCCAAAAACGGCACTAATCAAGAGCAAGATCGCAATAATAGTTGTGACGATAAAAGGACTCTTCCTGCGCCTTGGTTGAATTGGAGGCAGTGGAGTCGAAGGCAAGGGAGAGAGCGGGCGCGTTCGTGATGGTGTCGCCACAGAGTTTGTGCCGTCTGCTAGCAGAGCGGAGCGCCGCAAATCATCGGGGGACACCATGTGGAGCGCGTTTGCCAGAGCCACCGCTAGGGACGCCGCACTGGGAAAACGCTCCTGGGGATCTTTGGCTAGGCAGCGCAAAATAACCTGTGTCAAGGCGAGCGAGATCGTTGGATTCACAAGATCAGGCGGCGTGGGTTGCGCGTTGACGTGCTGCATCATGATGGCAATGGGCCGTTTGCCCTGAAAAGGTAGCACGCCAGTGTAGAGTTCGTAGAGCACTACCCCTAGTGTATAAATATCGCTGCGCTCGTCGGCGGGAATGCCCTTGATTTGCTCTGGCGAGAGATAGGATGGGATATCATTGCTATTTTTGCTCGGTAATAACTTTGTTATGCCAAAATCCGTCAGCAGAGGTGTGCCAAGCCTACCTGCAGCGGCGTTGCTCTGATCAAGTAAAATGTTGCTGGGCTTAAGATTACCATGGATGATGCCGTGTCGATGCGCAACGTCGAGCGCCTGAGCAATAGAGGTAAATACAGCGACAACCTCGGCTGCTAGAGGCTGCTTTCCTACGGCAGATGTGGTGCGTATGTAGTCAGCCAGACTCGGCCCTTCGACGTATTTCATCGCGAGTGCAATCAGGGTGATCGAGCCATCGGGACTCGGCGAAGGCAGGATGTGGACATCATGAATGGGCACAATGTTAGGGTGATGCAAGGCTGCAACCCGTTCCACACCGTGGACATAGTTGTCCAATGAAGCGGTCACATTTGAGAAGTCTGTGCGGAAAAATTTGACAAGCACAGGACGCCGTACATCGGCATCGTAGGCACGCCAGACTTCGCTGATACTGTCCCGGTACAAACGCTGTTGTAGCGTGTACTGCCCAATTGGTGGTGGTTGTGTTTTCATGTACGATGTATCTCCAAAAAAACGCTAGTACATAGATTGTTGGACAAGCCAGGCTGTGAGAAATGACCGCTCTCTCACGGGTGTTCTGGCAAAATGCTTGCGCTTTGTACGTGTTCTCCAGAGCGTTTAACCAAAACAGATATGTGTGAAACAATCAATGCAATCATATACACATTCTTGTATATGTGCAAATGAACGAGTACTTTGGGGTGTATATCAAGCAAAGATGTGCTGCATGTATGCTCGGTTCTGACTGGCTGACCCTTCAAAATGCCGCCACAAAGTTTAGCCCTGCCTTGTGAATGATATGGTCTGATGTCTGGACCGCAATGGCGATGCCCCAGTGGCCCCCCATGTTCAGATTGCTGCTTGTTGCACTGAACTGGCCGTTCGCATCGGCATGTAGAATGATCGCATCGGTGCCCATAGCCATATCCTGCATCGTGGTGTAGAGTGTGATACCCACTGAACTGGCCGGTTGCGTCGTATGGTTATCCAGCACGCTAGCTGTAAAGACATTGGTACCGGGACGATTGGGCGTAATGTCGAGCGTGATGGTAAAAGCTTTATCCTGGGTTTGCACCATCCCATGAAAAGGTTGGGCTACTGCTGTTGTAGGTTGTATGCTCGTAGGTGTGACGGGTGTCGTAGATACAGTGGATGTGCTACAGCCTGTGAGCAAAAGGCAGAGCATAATACCCCAGACCCATTTTCTGTCGAGATGCATAAACCATGCATCCACGTTCTTCGATTGTTGTTGCGTAGGCATAGAAAATTCCTATTGTGCAGAAATACGTAGCGAAAATGAAAATCTTCTTATGGATCATTACGATAAGAAGTTACACAATACTGAGTCATAAGTGTTTCTGAAATATGGCTCAGCATTGTGTTGTTTCTTGCACAAAGGTAAGAAGCTACAGTGGGATATTGCCGTGCTTCTTGGGTGGATTGGTATCGCGTTTATTTTTGAGCATCTCCAGCGCATTAATCAGCTTGGCTCGCGTATGGCGTGGCTCGATTACCTCGTCAACGTAGCCACGGCTGGCCGCGATATAGGGATTGTTGAACTTTTCCGTGTATTCCGCGATCAACTCTTTGCGGCGTTGTGCAGGATCGGCTGAGTGTTCAATCTCGCTGCGGAAGAGGATGTTCACCGCACCCTCTGGACCCATCACCGCGATCTCGCCGGTGGGCCAGGCGTAGTTGAGGTCGCCGCGCACATGTTTGCTGTTCATCACATCGTAGGCACCCCCGTAAGCTTTGCGCGTAATCACCGTGATCTTGGGTACCGTGGCTTCGCAATAGGCATAGAGCAGCTTGGCTCCGTGACGGATAATCCCATTGTGTTCCTGGCTGAGTCCAGGTAGGAAGCCTGGCACGTCCACAAAAGTGATGAGTGGGATATTGAAACAGTCGCAGAAACGGACAAAACGCGCGGCTTTGTCCGACGAGTTGATATCCAGCACGCCAGCCATCGCGCCAGGTTGCTGAGCCACAATGCCGACTGAGCGGCCATCGAGACGAGCGAAGCCGACAATAATGTTGCGGGCAAAGTATTCTTGTACTTCAAAGAAGGTGCTGTCATCAACGATATGCTGGATCACGGTCTTCATATCGTAAGGCTTGTTCGGATTATCGGGGATGATCGTGTCCAGGGCTGCTTCGGCGCGGGTGGGCGAATCTTTGGGTGTGATGCGCGGTGCGTCTTCCATGTTGTTCGAGGGCAAGTAGCTCATGAGCTGGCGGATCATACGGATGCAGTCCGGCTCGCTGGGGCAGGCGAAGTGGGCCACGCCGCTGGTAGCGTTGTGCACCATCGCGCCGCCCAGTTCCTCGAAGGTGACATCCTCGTGCGTCACCGTTTTGAGCACATCAGGGCCAGTGACAAACATATGGCTGGTATGCTCGACCATAAAAATAAAGTCGGTGATGGCGGGTGAGTAGACCGCGCCACCGGCTGCCGGACCCATAATGGCCGAGATTTGCGGTACCACGCCGGAGGCCAGGGTGTTGCGCAAGAAAATATCAGCATAGGCACCCAGGCTGACCACACCCTCTTGAATGCGTGCACCGCCGCCATCGTTGAGGCCGAGCACGGGCGCACCGTTGCGCATAGCGAGGTCCATGATTTTGCAGATTTTCTCAGCGTTAGCCTCGCTCATCGAGCCGCCGAAGACTGTGAAGTCCTGTGAGAAGACGTAGACCAGACGGCCCTCGATCTTGCCGTAGCCAGTGACCACGCCATCGCCAAGAATTTTTTGTTCATTCGAACCAACGTCGTTGGCACGATGTGTGACAAACATATCCAGTTCGTTGAAACTGCCCGGATCGAGTAGCAGATCGAGTCGTTCGCGAGCGGTAAGCTTGCCCTTTTTGTGCTGAGCCTCGATACGTCTGGTGCCGCCGCCGAGTTTGGCCTGTTCTTTGAGTTGCTGCAACTCGGCTAGTTTCTCTGCTGTGCTCTTCAGCCCGGTTGAATCCTGGGGTGTGCGTTCACCTGTGGTCATAGCGCTGTCTCTCCATCATGCAAATTTCTGGGTTCTTCCATATCATAACACAATGCTGGTGGTATGGTCCTTGTTGCCTTTATCCGGCTGTTTCAGGACATTCCAGCAGCACACCAGCGAGTGAGCCAGCGTTTGCCAGAAGGTGGGATTGTTCTGCATGTTTCCTCCTGAAAAAAGAGTATGTATCAGTTTATCACAAAGCAAAAAGTACTTTTCGATTGACTGATTGTAACAGAAGCTTCCCATCATTGAAGCTAAAAATATCTATCTCAATGCTAAACATCAATAATACGCATTCACCTATATATTAGTACTTTTTGCCTAAAAGAGATCCAAGATTGGATAAAGAGAAACGCGTATGTTACCATAGCACTAGGTTTGCAAACTGCATGATCGTTTATGCATTTATTGCACTGTGATATCCCCATAGGTGAGATTGTCTGCCTCACCGTAAAGCTGAAGGTGGATAGTAAAAGGTGGTAGGGTTTTATCCCTCAACGAGGAAAATAAGGAGAAACATTCTATGTTCACATCAATTGTGCCGTTCGTTCGTCGTTCTATATCCTGGTTGGGCTGTGGTTGCCTAGTGATTCTGGTTTGCGCGTTGGCCGCATGTGGAGGTAGCAGTACATCTAGCACCCCTTCGACATCAGACAATGCAACTAGCTCAAGCACTGCAAATTCCACCGACAGTGGGAATTCTGTGAATGGTGTAAGTACTGCTAGTAGCGTGGATACAGCAATTAGTGCTGGTACTGCAACTAGCGTGGGCACAACAACCAGTGCTGGCACTGCAACTAGCGTGGGCACAACAACCGCTGGCAAAATGACCATTACGATTAAAGAGAATAAGAGTGCGGATGGGAAAGATGCCTATGTATTTGATCCAGCTACCATTACGGTAAAAAAGGGCGAGACCGTGACCATCCATAATTCGAGCGATAAGTTGCAGACTATTGACCAAGGTGATGCTGCAAAAGCTGGTGTAGATGCCGTGGTCTCTCTGGATAAGTCTGGTACAGTGATCTTCAACAAGGTTGGTACCTTTACCCTCAAGAGTACAACAGGTGCTACTATCACTGTTATTGTGCAATAATAACAACTGATAGCATCCTTTTCAACGAACAAAGATACACTGGTGCGGAAAGTATGAAACATATATTTCGCGTCAGTGTATCTTTGTTCGCTTTTTATACATTCCTATGGAGGAGGCCAAACCAATTTTCCCGCGCTGTTGTGATAAACTGACGGTAGATGTCAGGTAGAGCGATGTATTATCGGAACTGTCACGTATTTTATGTCCAGCGAGAAAGGTACCCTTGTCTATGTCGAGTAACGGGAATGGAAGACGGCCTGCCCAACCAACGAAAGAGAAGCCGGCCAATGAACAAACCGACGATACATTTCAGTTAAGTCGAGTTTTCCTGGCCTTTACCCAATTGCCCAGAGTGATGCGCCTGGTCTGGTCCACCAGTCGTATGTTGACCATCACGATGGCGCTGCTTAGCTTGGTGAGTGGCTTTTTGCCCGCGCTGAGCGTGGTGATTACACGCGGCGTGGTGGATAGTGTGATTGATGCCGCCCTTGGTCGTGTGCACAACCTGAATATGGTTTGGTTTTTTGTCGTAGCTCAGTTGGTTGTTGGCCTAGGGCAGAGCTTTTTCAGCACACTGACCAATATTGCTCAACAACTCTTGCAGGAACTGGTAGGCAACCGTGTGCAGACGATGATCCTAGAAAAAGCTAATACACTTGACCTCGCGTTTTTTGAGGATTCCGAGTTTTATGATAAGCTGCGTAATGCCTCTGATGAATCGACGTTCAAGCCGATGCAGATGATCTCGCAGTTGTTTGATTTTGGCAAAACCATCGTGACGTTGTTCTCGATGCTTTTCATTTTGCTCAGCTTGGCTTGGTGGCTGGCGGTAATCGCTTTGCTGATGCCGATTCCGTCGTTTATCTCTAGTTCACGTTATGGCTGGCGTGGCTACCGCAAAATGCGCCACCAGTCCTCAGAACGGCGGCGGATGATGTATCTGAACCGCTTGATGACCACTGACACCTATAATAAAGAGATCAAGCTCTTCAGCCTAGGGAACTTTTTCATCACCCAATTCAAAGAACTGGCTGAGGAACTGTACCAGCAAGACAAGCGTATCGTTGTGCCGCGTTACCTAGCGGGTTTTGCCTGGGGTAGCCTCTCGTCTTTGACGAATTCGGCTATCTATATCTATGTAGCTTTTCAAGCAGTGGCCAGAGTCATCAGCATTGGTAGCCTGACGATGTATACGCAGGCGGCGATGCAGGTGAGTTCTAGTTTTCAGGGTATTCTTGCAGACCTTTCAGGTATCTACGAGAATAACCTCTTTGTCAGTACGCTCTATGAATTCCTGGAATACCAGCCGCACATTGTCTCGCCGAGCGATCCGCGTATGTTGGAGCGCGATGAGGATACTGCCGGGCTGGATGTCGAATTTCGTGAGGTCAGCTTTACCTATCCCGGCAAAGATCCCGCTACCGAGGCTGCCTTACGCAACGTGAGTTTCACGATCAAGGCTGGCGAGGCTATCGCGCTAGTGGGACGCAATGGGGCTGGCAAAACGACGCTGGTCAAGCTGCTGACGCGCCTGTACGACCCTGACTCTGGTCAGATCTTGATTGGTGGGCGCGATATCCGTGAGTACGATATAGAAGCTCTGCGCCGCGTTGTCGGGGTCATCTTCCAGGATTACGTAACCTACTATATGAGTGCCCGCGAGAATATCGGCGTGGGCCAGATCGATGAAATTGAGAATCTGGAACTGGTGAAGAGTGCTGCACGCAAGAGCGGGGCCAACTCGGTGATTACCGACTTGCCCGATGGCTACTCGACGATGCTGGGAAAATGGTTCAAGGATGGTCATCAGCTCAGTGGCGGCGAATGGCAGAAGGTGGCTCTGGCCCGTGCCTTTATGCGCAATGCGCCGATTCTCGTGCTCGATGAGCCGACCAGTTCGCTCGATGCCCAAGCTGAGTATGAGATCTTCACCCAATTCCGCCAGCTCACTGAGGGCAAGACGGCGGTTTTCATCAGTCACCGCTTCAGTACAGTACGCTTGGCTGACCGCATTTTTGTCATTGAGCATGGCATACTTCAAGAGAGTGGCTCACACACTGAATTGATCGCGCTTGATGGCCGTTATGCTGAACTGTTTAATTTGCAGGCCGAAGCATACCGCTAACAGCAAAGTTGCGTGCACATTCGGCGGAACCCCGCCTCGGACACGGATGAACAGCGTCCTGGGCGGGGTGGGATTCTGCTTTTTGTGAGGTAGGTATACTGAAACAGAATTGTCGCGATCACATCGAGATTGTATTATTTGCCTGAACCAGCATCGTGTTACTAACGTAGTATTATACGGAGTCGCCTTAAAAAATGTCATCTGTTTGGATGCGCTAAAGAAGGAGAATTGCCCGTGACAACCTTCAAACAAAAGAGTCCTCCTGCCACCTCAACACTGTCGAAGCAGGATTTTATTGAAAAATATCAGCAGGTTCGCCGCTTCTCTGAGCACTTATGCGAGCCGCTCGTGACTGAAGATTACGTGATTCAGTCGATGCCCGATGTTAGCCCAACCAAGTGGCATCTGGCGCATGTTAGTTGGTTCTTTGAAACGTTTTTGTTGACGCCAGCACTGCCTGGTTATCATTCGTTACACCCCCAATATGCCTATCTTTTCAATTCCTACTATAACACGTTAGGGGAACGGCATTGTCGTGTTAATCGAGGTCTGATCTCGCGGCCCACGGTTGAAGAGACATACGCGTATCGCCGCTATGTTGATGCGCATGTGCTTGAGTTGCTGGATAGATTGGATGAGCGACGGTTGGCCGATCTGACACCCATTATTACGCTTGGCCTGCATCATGAGCAGCAGCATCAAGAGCTGATGGTTACGGATATCAAGCATGTGCTTTCCTGTAACCCACTCTATCCGACCTATATGGGCCAAGCATCCATCAGCGCCGCGTCAGTTGCTCCGCTAGCATGGATGGCTTTTCCAGAAGGTCTGCACGAGATTGGACACACGGGCACGGGTTTTGCCTTTGACAACGAGGGACCACGGCACCGCGAGTTTGTGCAATCCTTCCAATTGGCCTCGCGCTTGGTCACGAACGGCGAATACTTGGAGTTTATCGCGGATGGCGGCTATGAGCGGCCTCTGTTGTGGCTCTCGGAAGGCTGGAGCACCGTGCGGGCGGCAGAGTGGCAAGCGCCGTTGTATTGGGAGAAGCGCGAGGGTCGCTGGTGGATGATGACGCTCAATGGTCTGCGCGAGGTAGAGCCGGCTGAACCGGTCTGCCATGTGAGCTACTTCGAGGCCGATGCCTTTGCACGCTGGTCGGATGCACGCCTGCCCACGGAAGCTGAGTGGGAGATCGCTGCGCAAACGGTCCCAGTGGCCGGAAATTTTGTGGAGAGCGGTCTGTATCATCCAGCCGCGCTCAATGGGTCCGCGAGCGAGGGCAAACTGAACCAGATGTATGGTGATGTGTGGGAATGGACGCAAAGTTCGTACGCGGCCTATCCCGGCTTTCGGCCATCCGCCGGGGCTGTGGGAGAATACAATGGGAAGTTTATGTGCAATCAGTATGTCCTGCGCGGTGGCTCCTGCGCTACCTCGCTCGCGCACATTCGACCCACGTACCGCAACTTTTTCCCAGCCAACGCGCAGTGGCAGTTCATGGGCCTGCGTTTAGCGAAGGATATATAATATGCGTAAAACACTTCAACGTACGCCACAACTGTATGATTTTGCACCGCAGCAAAAGACGTTTCGTGAAGAAATACTGCAAGGCTTGCAGAGTACGCGTAAAGAGTTGCCGAGCAAGTACTTCTATGATGCTGTTGGCTCACAACTCTTTGAGCAAATCTGCGAACTTGACGAGTACTATCCCACACGCACCGAACTCGGCATTATGCAAGAGCGAGCGGACGAGATGGCCGCTCTGCTCGGCCCGCACTGTTTGCTGATCGAGTATGGCAGTGGGAGCAGCACCAAGACGCGTCTGCTGTTGGACGCTCTGCAAGAACCAGCTGGTTACGTGCCCATCGATATCTCCAAAGAGCAACTGTTGCGCTCAGCAGCGGATCTCACCCAGGCGTATCCCGATCTGGAAGTGTTGCCAGTGTGCGCGGACTACACAAGTAATTTTGCGTTACCTATACCCAGAACGCTGGTGGCACGCAAAGTCGCCTACTTCCCTGGCTCAACTATTGGTAACTTTGATCGCGAGCAAGCCCAGCGTTTTCTGTGCCAGCTTGCTAGGATTTGTCAGGGGGGCGGTCTGTTAATTGGCGTCGATTTGAAGAAGGATTTCAATATCCTACATCGTGCTTATAATGATTCGCAGGGGGTGACGGCACAATTCAATAAACACCTGCTGGTGCGTATCAATCAGGAGTTGGACGCCGATTTCCAGTTGCAGCAATTTGGGCACTATGCCTTCTACAATCCAGCACAGAGCCGGATCGAGATGCACCTGGTCAGTCTCAAAAACCAGACAGTACATATTGGAGAGACCGAGATCTCCTTCAAGCTTGGCGAAAGTGTCTGGACCGAAAGTTCCTATAAATACACGCTCGACGAATTCGCACACCTGGCCGCCAGCGCGGGCTTCTCTGTCGAGCAAGTCTGGACGGATGCACGGCAGTTGTTCAGTGTGCAGTATCTCACGGTAGTGTA
>JBDTBU010000185.1:0-7882 GCA_039923935.1 Ktedonobacteraceae bacterium
GTGCAGGCTGAACCAGTCGAGGCTGCGAACCCCAACAGGTCGAGGCTGAGTAGGATCGATTCGCCCTCGATGCCCTCGAAGACAAAGCTTGCACTATTCGCCAGGCGCTCACTCGGATGGCCGCTCAGTTCGCAGCCCGGCAAAGTTAGTACGCCGTTAATCAGACAATCACGGAGCGCCTGGATGCGCGGTTGGGTCTCTGGCAGATCCTCGTAGGCTAGGCGTAGCGCGGCGGTGGCCCCGACGATCCCGGCGCTATTCTCTGTGCCAGCGCGTTTGCCACGCTCTTGCGATCCGCCCTGCAACTGGGGCAGCAGGCGCACACCCTGGCGTGCGTAGAGCATACCCACGCCCTTGGGACCGTAGAATTTATGGGCCGAGAGTGAGAGCATATCTACGTTTAGCGCAGCCACATCGAGTGGCAGCGAACCACCAGCCTGCACCGCATCGACGTGGAAGGGAATCTTCCTGGCTCGACAGATGCGCCCGATCTCAGCAATCGGCTCAATGGTACCCACTTCGTTATTGGCGTACATGATCGAGACCAGAATTGTCTGCTCGGTCATCGCTTGCGCCACCTCATCGGGATCGACCCGGCCATACTGATCGACTGGCAGATAGGTGGTCGTAAAGCCAAAGCGTTCCAGATATTGGCAGGTATGCAGTACAGCATGATGCTCGATAGACGAGGTAATGATGTGGTTGCCCTTCTTCTGCGCGGTAAAGGCCAACCCCTTGATCGCCAGATTATCGCTCTCCGAGCCGCCGCCGGTGAAGATAATCTCGGTTGGGCGACAGTTCAGGATTTCCGCAACCTCTTCGCGTGCGCCATCGATAGCCTGCATGGCGTGCCGTCCCAGCGTGTAGATGCTGCTGGCGTTGCCGTATTCCGTCGTAAAGTAGGGGATCATGGTTTCCAGCACGCGCCGATCCAGCGCGGTTGTAGCGGCATGATCCAGGTAAATTGTGCGCTCTGGCATGATGATTTTTTCCTGCTAGTCTACGTGATGTTCTTTTCTCTAGTAGTATAGGTTCCTCTTATTCTAACGTCAATGACCCTTGCTTCTATTTCACCTCGAAAAAAACACAGAGAGCAGGTGTTATTGCCTGAAAAATGGTATGAAACATCTTTTTCGGGCAGCAACACCTGCTCTCTTAAAAATGACGATCTTACTCCCCGCTCGGCCAAACAAAAGTGGTATCCGGCTTCACGTTCGGGCTGTTATAGGCAATGGTAATCAGATTATGCGCGTCTAATGGCACACTGTTGAGGCTACCATGATATACTTTTCCGTTGACCCAAATCGTCCAACCATTGGGTAGCAGCAACTGGGTGGGGAAACCAAGGCTCTGGAATTGCTGGTCCCATTCATCAACAAACTGCCCTAGCGTAAACGGTTCGGCTGAGGGCGCTTCAATATGGATCACGCCCGAAGTGTCATGAACATGCAGCCAGTAAAAACAGGCAGTGCTACTTTGGCCGCTCTGTGCATTTGTATTCGTTGGAATGCCAATATTCGCGGGCAACGGTGCTGGCTGACCATCAATGTATATTGATATATGTGCGTGAATATGCTCGGTTTGGCCTTCCAATTGGTCACAGTAGATGTTATCGACTGGTGGAAAGTCGGTATTAAAGATTGGCTCAGTAAAAGGCGCTTGTGCGGCAGTATGGGCATTGGCATGTTGGGTGTTGTAATAGAGGTATCCTCCCAGGCTGACACCCAGGATAACCACGAGCGCTGCGACGGTGATGATCGTATTCCTGATGCGTTTGGCGCGGCGTTGGGCTAGAAAACGCGATTGGCGCTCGACTTGGCGGCGCTCGTATTTAGCGCCGTCCCTGGTGATAGGCCTGTGCACAGACGGTACCGGTTTGGCTACTGGTGCCTGTTTCGCATCTGGAGAGGTCTGCTTTCCCTTTGCGCTTGCACTGGCGTTTTCAGGCAGCTTGACGGTGCCTTTGGCGTCCTGGGAAAGTTTGACGGTGCTTTTGGCGTCTTCAGACATTTTGACAGTACTTTTACCCGCCGAGGAAGTCGGTTTAGAGGGTTGGCGAGACTGTGATTTGCTCATAATTGCGATTCCACCTTCATTTTTCAAGTGAGCTGTTCTTCTTCTTGAAGAAGCCCTCATTCATACTTCCTGAGCGAAAGCCCTGGAGATCAACGGTGACATACAGATAGCCGATTTTGCGCAGGCCCGCAGTCACGGTCTGGCTCATTTCGTCTTCGATCAGGCGAGGCAGTTCGGAACGTTCTACCTCAATTCGAGCGATCTTATCGTGATGGCGCACACGCAACTGGTGAAAACCCAGTTCATGTAGCAATTTCTCCGCTTGATAGATCATACGTAGGGAAGCTACATCCACGCGTGTGCCATAAGGGATGCGCGAGGAGAAGCAGGCCAGAGCGGGCTTTTCCCAGACGGGCACGCCCAGAAACTTCGCGATGGCGCGGATCTCACGCTTGCCCAGACCAGCCTCTTTGAGCGGGCCACGCACCTCAAATTCGCGTGCGGCCCGCTGTCCAGGGCGAAAGTCTCCAAGATCGTCGATATTAAGACCATAAGCGATATGCCGCAGGTGATGTTCTTGTGCTAATGGCACGAGCTGCGTAAATAGTTCTGTTTTGCAGAAATAGCAGCGGTTCAAGTCGTTCGCAACATACCGTTCGTCGTCCATCTCATGCGTCTGCAAGGTCAGCACAGGAATACCCATGATGGCAGCTACAGCGAGTGCCTCTTGTGTCTCTTCATCAGCGTATGCAGGTGAAGAAGCGATGGCACCCACAGCGTGTTCGCCGAGAACATCGTGAGCGACTTTGAGCAAAAGTGCGCTATCCACCCCGCCTGAATAGGCTACCAGCACAGATTCCATATCGCGCAGAATGGTCTGCAACAGATCGTAACGAGCTTGCGTCTCGGCATCCAGGGGATCAGTCTGGCCCACGAGTTCAGACGCTCGGCTAGCAATGTTGGACATGATCGGGATTTCTCCAGCTTTTATAATAGTAATCCATGTCAAGTTGTGGTGATTTTTCCACTTAGCCAATAGTATAACATCAAGTACAAGATGAGAGGGAGGGTCATAGGTTGTTTGGCTGGGATTGAAAAACCTAGTCAGACAATCTATAATCAGAAAAAGAGGAATACAAAGATGCTTAATCCAGCAAAGACAGCCGCGATTATTCTGGCAGGCGGTACTTCCAGCCGCATGGGTGAGGAGCGCAACAAGCTGCTTCTGCCCTTGCACAACCGACCCGTTGTGGCCCATGTGCTTGAGGCAGCTCTCGGTTCGCACGCTCGCCCCATCGTGCTCGTGCTAGGCCACCAAGCAGCTACCGTATGGGAAAAGCTGCAACACACGCTGGAAAAGAATGATATACTCGTAGTGAAAAATCCTGACTATCGGCTGGGCCAGAGCACTTCCATGCGGGCTGGTCTACGCGGCCTGCACGCTCTGCCTGACGACTATACAAAAGATGTAGACGCGGCAATCTTTCTGCTGGGCGATCAGCCAATGCTCACCTCGACGATGATCGACGAACTGCTCGCGCTCAGAGAACGCACAGGTAAACGCATCGTCCTGCCCTTATACCAGGGACAACGTGGCAACCCGGTCATCTTCTCGCTGGAACTTGCGCCGGAACTGCTCGCGGTGACTGGCGATGAAGGTGGGCGCGGCGTGCTCAAACGCCATCCCGACGAGATCGCCACGCTTGAAATGGGCGAGGAAGCTGCGAATTTTGATGTCGATACGTGGGAAGCCTATCTTGCAGTGCAGGGTGCTTGGCAACAGAGGATGTTAGATTAGAGGAGAGTATCAACGTGGAAGAGCGTGAACACAAGCACAAAGAGCAGGCACAATTCTGGCTGGAGCATAGCCATCACCTTTCCGGCACGATCCGCTATCGTGAAGCCTTGACTGCGATTGAACGCGCCCTGGCTCTCGACCCGGAGAACGTGGAGATGTGGTACGCCAAGGGTACCTATTTGGCGATGATAGCCAAGTATGATGAGGCGCTAGCCGCCTTCGAGTATGCCCTGCGCCTTGTGCCAGAATTTGTGCCAGCTTGGGATGGAAAAGCTTGGGCGCTAGGGATACTGGGTCGCCGCGCGGAAGCACTTGTTGCTGTGAACCGTGCCCTGGAGCTTAATCCTGAGTATTTTGATGCGGTGAAGAGAAAGAGACGGCTAGAAGCACTTTAGAGCACCGGCTCAACCAGCCCAACAATCGTTTGATGAACCTCCTCAACCGAGCGCCCAGCGTCTACTATATGCACACGCGTGGGATGAGCGCGAGCGATGAGACGAAAGCCCTGACGTACACGGTAATGGAACACTTCTGACTCGCTATCGAAGCGCGAAGGGGCTTCACGCAGGCCGCTCTGGTCGTTGGCAGGATCGATGCGTTGCTGCACTTGGCCAGGATCGAGGTCGAGTAGGATGGTTAGATCAGGAAGGTGTCCTTGTGTTGCAATCACCGAAAGTTGGGTCACGAGTTCGGGGCCAACGTTGCGTGCAAAGCCTTGGTACGCGATGCTGGCATCCAGGCAACGATCAGTGATTACCAGCGTGCCAGCTTCGAGTGCGGGCAGTACTAGTGTGCTGAAATGCTGGGCACGGTCTGCCTGGAAGAGGAATGCCTCGGCCAGAGTCGTCATCGCCAATTCGGGACGTTCCAGCAGCAGACGACGAATCTCTAGGCCCAGCGGAGTCCCGCCCGGCTCGCGTGTGCGGATATACGTTACATGGCGTGCATCAAGCCAGCGGGTGAGCAGCTCGATCTGCGTGGTTTTGCCCGCGCCGTCCAGACCTTCCAAAGAGATCAGTTTCCCGCGCTGTGTAGGAGCATTGCTCACGCGCTATTTCCCCCGATCCGTGCGGTACAGATCATAGTCCCAATCGAAATAAGGCTTGGGCAGCATATCCTCTGGCGTCCATTGCTGGTCAACTTTGCCGTACTTCCCGTGATACTCTTTGAGCGTTTCGCCCACGTATTCAAAGGTTATCTGGCAAATGCGAAAACCCACTGGCACCCAAATTGCCGTTTGTGTGTGGTTGCTAATCTCCATAGTCCAGCGGCTAATATAGCCAACGTCGCCAACGCCCGCGCACCGGCAGACCGAGAGACCCGAACGCGCCACCGTGCTGCGCGAATACATTTTGCCGAGATAGCCGTTGTGGCCGCCAATGATCTCTCGCGTATGGGCCAGGATAGTTGTGCCGGGACGAATCGCGATCTTGCCCTGTGTCGCCTGGCGCGACTGACCCCAATAGGTGCGAATCTCATCAGGGTTATCCAGATGCATAACCTCGACATTCGCATTGCCCTGGTAGTACCACTCGCCAAGCCGGCAGTCGTACGAATTCGTGCCGAGTTGGCGCTCGTCAAATGGCTCGATCACAAGATTGCCGTTTTTTAGCTCCTCGACAATACGTTTGTCCGAAAGTAACATGCCTGTGGGGTCTCCTCTAGATGATTGCTGTATGCTCGTGTATTATAGCGGGTTTGGCTGGGCAAAGTCTAGAGCGCCAGAATGGTCGGGTTTGTTCATCCGCGTCATGTTAGCTTGTATACTATCTTGCCATCGCTTTCCATGCCCGTTCATAAACGCTGCTCTTTATACGTTCGCTATGGCTCTCGCGTCCGGCGTACGGGGTGGGAAGGGCTGTTTTCGCCCTGTTGTTATCATAGAGAGACAGAGCATCTTTCCCAGTGCCTTGACGATAGAGGGCAGGCTTGGATATGATAGAACGAAAAGAGTTCTGGTTCCGCAACCGATGCTAAAACGATGGACGGTACCTACTACGTTGGCTTTGATAAAGGAGATTTTTTACGTGGAGATTACATTCCTGGGCCAAGCTGGCATCTATATTGAGACACGACACGGAAGTATTCTCTGTGATCCCTGGTTCAATCCAGCGTACTTTGCCTCCTGGTTCCCGTTTCCTAGCAATGAGCAGGTGGATCGCACAAAGCTGGCTCATCCCACCTATCTCTATGTCTCGCATTTGCACCATGACCACTATGATCCCCAGTTTTTGCGCAATTACGTCTCGAAGGATACAACTGTCCTGTTGCCCGAATATGCGATTGATCTCCTGGAACGCGCCTTACGCAAGCTGGGGTTCACCAAGTTTATCCATACGAAAAACGGTCAGGCGGTAGAGATCGATGGTCTGCGCGTGATGATTATGGCGATGATCGCGCCCATCGATGGTCCCCTAGGCGACTCTGGGCTGATGGTCGATGATGGCGAGACGCGTATCTTCGACCAGAACGATTCGCGCCCGATGGACCTGGACGTGCTGAACAGTTACGGCCCCTACGACGCGCATTTCGTGCAATTCTCTGGCGCGATCTGGTACCCTATGGTTTATCAATATCCTGAGAAGATGCTCCAAGCCTTGGGCCGCAAGAAACGTGAGAACGAGATGTCCCGCGCCCTCCGCTACATTCAGGAGATCAACGCTAGCTTCGTCGTGCCATCGGCTGGCCCGCCCTGCTTCCTGGACGACCATCTCTTCGACTTCAACGACTTTGATCGTGATCCCGCTAATACCTTCCCTGACCAGCAATGCTTCATCGAATACATGCAGGAACACGGCTTCAACAATGGCCGCTTGATGATCCCTGGCACTGTGGCGACGATTACCAAAGCTGGGTTCACGAGCGTCCATCCCTTCCCACAAAACGAGGTTGAGGCGATCTTCACGCAGAAGCGGACCTACCTGGAAGCCTATCGTGAGCGCCAGATGCCCTATATTGAGGCGCAAAAAGCCTCGTGGCCGCGTGATCAGGTCGATATCCTGGCCAGCATCAAAGTCTGGTTCGAGCCGCTACTAGAGCAGGCTGACATGACTGCTGTGGGCGTGAATGGGCGTGTGCTGATCGACTGCGAGGTGCAGCAGATCGTGCTCGATTTCCACACACGCAAGGTCTACGCCTGGCAAGATGAGGAGTGGGATTATCGCTTCACGATTGACCGCGCCCTGCTCGAATACTGTATCATCCATCACGAAGAGGACTGGATCAACCAGATTTTCCTCTCGTGCCGCTTCGGGGCTGAACGCAAGGGAGCCTATAACGAGTACGTGTACAACTTCTTCAAGTGCCTTTCGCCTGAACGTTTGCAGTACGCTGAGGGGTACTATGCTGAGAAATCGTCGGACAAGCAAATCTGGGAGAGCCACGGCTACCGTATCCAGCGCCGTTGCCCGCATCTCAAGGCCGATCTGACGCGTTTCGCCAAGATCGAGAATGGCGTGCTCACCTGCACGATGCATGGCTGGCAGTTCGACCTGGAGACCGGACGCTGCCTGACCTCCGAAGGCCATCCGCTCTACACCCAAGCGCTCAGCGAGCCAGAGCCAGAGAGCCTGCCCGAACTGACCCACGAGCAGGGAGCGACGATCCGCGAGAAGTGCGACCATTGCTGGTATAAGGCCGCAGACGTGAAGTCCTCAGCAAAACAGGCATAATAGTAGTAGAGCGAGCAAAGACACCACCCAACAGGCTTGATCGTTTGGGTGGTGTCTTTGCTCGCTCTAAAGGGATGAGTGAGCGGGAAGAGCATCTATCTGTGTTTGGAGCTTTGCCGCGTTGGCGAAGCCATAGTTGATAGCGAACGCTTCACCAGCCGCATTAAGCAGCACCGTACTAGGCACCGTCATGATGCGATAGCGTTTGACAAGTTCAGGCGAGGCTGGTGCGTCGATTTCCAGCACATCGATCTCTGGGCCACATTTCGCCTGCAACGTGCGTAGAGCAGGCTGTTGCAGTGTGTGGCACTGGTTGCAAGTGGCGCTACCAAAGGCCAGGACGCGTATTTTACCAGTAGTATCAGCGAGCGGCTCAGCGGCCAGGGCCAGACCGCGT
>JBDTBU010000186.1:0-7759 GCA_039923935.1 Ktedonobacteraceae bacterium
CTGCCTGCGAGCGCGAATATCCTGGTGCGCCTGCACGCCCTACGTGCTTGGCTGAGCCGCCGCCACGACGAAACTGAGCAAGAGATCGGCATTGCCGCACTCGCTTTACAACAGGCCATGAGCGAGCCTGCCGTTGAGATGCGTCCACGCCGCCGTTTCGCCCAGAACGATGATAATTCCCCCGTCCAGCACGCCCAGAGTGCTCTTTTGGAGGCCCAGCAACGTCTCAGCGCCTATGACGAGGCCGACACGCTGCTAGAGGACTGTGTGACGCATATGACCACTGGCGAGCGTGTGCTGGTCGAGTACTATCTCGCACTGGAAGAACTGGTCCAGGCCGCCGACGCGCCCGACGATTCGCCCTGGCTGACTGCGATGAGTGCTGTGATGCACCGCGTTGAGCAGGTTGGCACACCTGGCGAAGAGGATGTGTAGCGCCTGGAGTGGAAGGAACCTGAACAATGCCTCGTGTCTATATTCTTTGGTTTCAATCCTAGTCGGGCAATACGATCTCGTGACACCTTGACGCTAAAAACGCAGTCTCTCCTATCAGTATACTCGCACATCCAAATGCTCACTGCCTGCATTTCCATACGGAGCATGTAACCTTCAAGCGTATATCTCATTTGGGAGGGGCTATATCTCCTCTTCACAGGCAATGAGAAAGAATTCGAGGAAAATAGCAACAATGTTTCCTTGAGGTGCCATGGTTCTCTGCCAGATACGCTCGCCTGGGGCTTGCTTGCCTGGTCGCTCAAAAGCCTGTTTTCCCTGGTGATAGCGTGTCCCACGGTTCTGTTTTGTTCTTAGCGCGATTCTTTAGAGCGCGATCATTGTAAGAACGTTGTTTCTCGTATTGGATGAGCAGGAGAAAACGGAGGACTCGGATGTATTTCTTTTCTGCACGCAAAAAAACGGCTTTTCCCCTTATCGTTGTTGCGATGGTGGCCCTCGTCGCCGCCTCGTTTGTAACCGGCTTCAGCAGTCGTACGGCTCACGCCGCATCCACTGACCAAAGCGTGGTGTATCAGGGCACACTTAGCAGCGTCACTCTCTTGAGTGCAGGGCCAGGACTCCCAACGTCTGGTCCAGCTTTAGGCAACACCGCAGACTCAGACGGGGACGCGTTAGCGAATGCTGCGCCTCTAACCGCTGCTGACCAGACGACTGCGCCTACCGCTAGCAACATGTCTGTGAACACAGGCAACGGTTCCCACGTAAAAGGTGTGCTGCACAACTTCGTTGGCTTGACTGATCCCGATCAAGCTGCGGCCAATGGTGGCGTTGGGAAAGCCGAAGTGACGCCTCCCGATCAGGGACTCTGCACTGGTTTCGATCCAGGCGTGCTAGGTCAAACAGTTGTGTTTGAGACCATCAACTCGGCTCTGCGCGAGACGGGCGTGAATGGCAAAGTATTACCAGGACACCCGTTGCTAGGCAACCACGATGTCGGCTTCAGTAAATTCTGGGAGCCAAATGCCTTTAGCGATCCGCGTTGCTTCTTCCTGCCGGACAGCAGAACCTTCATCTTCACGGTGATCGGCATTGAGCAGAGCGGTCCCGACAAAGGCCAGACCACGACTGATGTCGCTGTGTTCAATCGTCGTGGCTTCGCGGTCTACCAGATCGATTCTTCCTTTGGTGGAAAATTCTTTGGTGACCAGCCACACGTCGGCTATGACAGCAACAACCTGTATATCACGACAGATGCCTTTAACGCTGTTGGTGCTGGCTTCTTTGGCGCAGACCTCTTCGCAGTTCCCCTGCGACAACTGATAACTGAAGCCGCTACACTGAACGAGGTTTCTTTCCCGCCAGTCAGTCTGGCCGGCATTCCTATCAGAACGCTGGAACCAGCGATCAGCACCACACCGACTCAGATTGAGTACTTGATGAATTCCTTCCCCTTCACGGCCACTGCACGTATCCTGAGCACCACACAACTTGGTTTCTGGAAGGTCGAGCATGGTGAGGATCTCATCGAGGGAAAAGCACAAAATATCACCCTGAGTGGAAGGGTTATTCAGAGTGAAACCTACGGTTTCCCGGTAGGTGCGGTCAGTACTGGAACTGGCGTCAATACTGGCGGTATCACCAGTGAGGCGATCCTCAATCCCGATGACTCACGCCTGTTACAGATGCAATTCATTGACGGACACCTATGGAGCGCACTAACCACTGGTTTGAACATTGGTACCGATCCTGTTGCCCGCGACGGCATCGCCTGGTTCGATGTTGATGCGCGTGAAGGCGAAGTGAGCAACCAGGGGTATATTGCCTCTGCTGGTAACTACCTGCTCTACCCGGCTATCCTGCATAACGAGGCAGGGAACACAGTGATCACCTTCACGATTACCAGCGCGACTATCAACCCAAGCGCGGCCTTTGTTGTCACCACAGAAGACCGTGATAGCGACGCGCATAACAGAGGCAAGCATGGCAGACACTTTGGAGATATTCAAATTGCTGCTCTGGGTGGTGGACCACACCTGTCCTTCTCGGACGGTCTAAAAGTCGGTGGGCGGGCACGTTGGGGCGACTACTCGGCAGCCGCGTTCGCGCCAAATGGCGAGGATTTCTGGCTAGCGACGGAGTATATCGACGCGGGTCACACAGACCCATTCGATAACTGGGCCACGCAAGTCTTTGCCGTCCAAGGCGCGGACTAAATGAAAAGCACCTCTCACCAAATTGACACAACTGATCTGGTGAGAGGTGCTTTTTGATACATCATAAGCTTGCTTTTTAGTACCATCCTGTGTTATATTTAGTATGAGCAAGGCAACAAGCGTAAAAAATACCTTCGCCTTGCAAATCGATATCTGCTGTGGTAGGGCTGCCTTTAGGCCATTCCTGTTCACAGTCGATTTTTTTAATTAAAAACGCGCCCCAGGAGGCAAAAAAGCATAATGGATGTGCAAGTTCTCAAACGAAGTTTCGATCAAGTCGTTCCTCAGAAAGAGGCATTTGCCAAAGCCTTTTATCAGCGCCTATTTAGAGAGTTTCCTGAGACTGCCCCACTGTTTGCCAAAACAGATATGGCCCGCCAAGAAAGCTCGTTGATAGCGACGTTGGCGGTTGTGGTCAATGGTCTGGCGCAGGGAGGGGACGTTGTGCCAGCAGTCAAAGCTTTAGGCAAGCGCCATAAGGGCTATCACGTCGAGCCAGAGCATTTTGACGCGGTTGGTCAGTCACTTCTAGCCACGCTGAGCGAATATCTAGGTGCAGCTTGGACACCAGAGGTTGAAGCGAACTGGGTTGAAGCGTATACCACCCTGGCGACAGTCATGAAAGCAGAGATTGCCGCCGCAGTCTAACCCTTCCACAGCGAGATGTCCTCCCTTGGGTGTACGCCGGACGCGAGGGCCAAGGGGGGACATCTCGCTGTGCCAGTCTTCTCACGCCTGTACGCTGGCCCTCGTATCCGGCGTACAGGGGGGCCGACTTTTCGCTCTGCAAAAGATTTGCCCGCGTGCACACAGGTATGCTATACTTAACACATAAGAACGCCGGACAGATCGTTTGTAGGAAAAAATATCGTGAACCATATACGCGCACGTCAGTACTGCACCTGTCTTTGCGTTCATAGAGGAAGCCTTCAGTAACTCAGCCCTTTATGAACGTATGGCGTGCCACGCCCTTCTTCCAGCCTATCTCACCTTCCCGCACGTCCTCTCGCCTGGGTTACAATCAATCAACAACTAGAGGAGCTTTTTCATGACCAGGCCCGTTTACCTGTACGATACATTAACACGCAGCAAAAAAGTCTTTCAGCCGCTTAACCCAGCACGTACAACGATCTATGCTTGTGGCCCCACCGTGTACAAGGATATCCACATTGGCAACTTGCGCACGTTTGTGATGACGGATTGGGTGCGTCGCGTGCTCGAATATAACGGCTATCCCGTCTACTTGGTACGCAACATCACCGACGTGGGCCATTTGCAAAATGATACAGAGGAGAGCGGCGAGGATAAGCTCGAATATGAGGCGCGTGTAACCGGGCGTTCGGCCTACGAGATCGCCGCGCAGTATACCCGGCAGTATGAAGAGGATTCCTCTGAGATCAATATTCTGCCGCCGCATCTTGCGCCAAAGGCCACCGAGCATATCCCGGAGATGCTCGCTATGACTGAGCAATTGATCGAGCGCGGTCTGGCATACGAAACGGCTGGCAATGTATATTATAATGTGAACAGCTTCCCTGCTTACGGCAAACTTTCCGGCAATACGATTGAGAGCCTGCAAGTGGGGGCCAGTGGACGCGTGCAACTGGAGGTTGCCGAGGATAAACGTGCGCCGGAGGATTTCGCGCTGTGGAAACGTGGTGAGGAGAATCGGCAGATGAACTGGCCTAGTCCCTGGGGCGTTGGCTTTCCCGGCTGGCATATCGAGTGCTCGGCTATGGCGACCAAATACTTAGGCGAGCAGTTTGATATTCACACTGGCGGCGTCGATCTGATCTTCCCACATCACGAGGATGAGATTGCACAAAGTCAGGGTGCGAGCGGTAAAGCGCCAGTCCAGTTCTGGATGCACGGCGAGTTTATCAATATCAGTAGCCGTCTGTTTCATCAAGGTGCAGATACTGGGGGCGACGAAGTGGTGAAGATGTCGCGTTCACTGGGCAACGTGATTCTGCTCAGTCATTTAAAAGAATGGGGCTTCGATCCGTTGGCCTTTCGCTACTCGTTGCTGACTGCTCATTATCGCTCGAAAATGAATTTTACGCGTGAGTCACTTATCGCCGCACAAAATGGCTTGAATAATCTACGCACTGATGTGGCTGAGTTACCTGTGATGCTCTACGACACTGATGATCCCTGGTCGGAGGAGGCGCAGCAGGTACGTGAGGCATTCCACGCAGCGATCAACGACGACATGGATTTGCCAGTTGCACTGAGCATCACCCGCGAAACACCGCGTAACGCACACATCGAACCAAGCGAGCGGCGGCGGCTGCTACTCGACTTTGACCGTGTGCTCGGTTTGCGCCTGTATACCGTTGCACCACGCGCCGCCCGCGTATTAAGCGACGATGTGCTAGCGCTTGTTAAACAGCGCGACGAGGCCCGCGTAGCCCGCAACTGGCAAACCTCTGATCAGGTGCGCGATCAGCTCAAGGCTATGGGCTTCGAGGTACGCGATACCGCGCAGGGAACCGAATTGGTGTAGAATATAGAGAGAAGGTACAAACTGGGTGCAAGGATGTGGTACTTGCCACGCCAAGCCCCTAACATGTAGCGCCGGCCCTGGCGTCCGGCGCACATTCGCTGGCGTCCCCTGGCGTCCTGCGCGGCTATGGGGGCCAGCTTAGCTTGATCGAAGGAGGCGAAACTCATGGCATCCTGGTGGCAAAAAACAGCGGCGGCGGCAGCCGGTATTGCTGGTCTGGCGGGCGGAGCATATTATCTCTTTATGCAACGGCCTCTCCCAAAAACCAATGGCACACTGCGTCTGGCAGAACTGCACGAACCTGTTGAAATCGTCACCGATAGCTACGGGGTTCCGCATATTTACGCTCACAACGAAGACGATCTGTATCTAGCTCAGGGCTATGTACACGCTCAGCACCGTCTCTGGCAGATGGAATTCAACCGTCGCATCGGCTCAGGTCGTTTGGCCGAAATTTTTGGTGAAGTGGCTCTAGAGGCTGATCGTTTCACGCGTCGCCTGGGTATGCACCGCGCCGCAGCCGAGGGTGTCCGCCAGGTCTCGGCGCATAGTCGGCGCATCTTGGACGCGTACGCGTGTGGCGTCAATGCCTTTATCAGCAGCCATCGCCACAACCTGCCCGTCGAATTCACTATTCTGCGTCTCAATCCTACACCCTGGCAAGCCGTCGATAGCGTTCAGTGGTCCAAGATGATGGGCTGGAACCTGGGTGGTAACTGGGAAACTGAGCTTGTACGTGCTCGTCTGGTTGCGAAGCTTGGCCCCGAACGCGCTGCTAAGCTGGAGACGGGCTACGATCCCGCGCACCCGTTGATTATTCCGCCTGGTGTGGCCTACGACGGCGTGAACCTAGGTATGTTAGCCCAATATGCCGAGATCAAGCAACTCAGCGGCTTCGGCCTGTTGGGTGGCAGCAACAACTGGGTCGTCGATGGCACGATGACCACTACGGGTAAGCCAATTGTCTGCAATGATCCCCATCTGGGGCAGGCCGCGCCCTCAATCTGGTTTGAGTGTCACCTGACCGCTGGTGAAATTGATGTCGTGGGAGCCAGCTTCCCCGGTGCACCCGGCGTGGTTATCGGGCACAACCGTCATGTGGCCTGGGGCGTGACCAACGCCGTCTCCGATGTTGAAGATCTCTACATCGAAAAATTCAATCCTGCAAACCCCAACCAGTATGAATTTATGGGCAAGTGGGAAGAAGCCCAGGTCTATCGTGAGGAGATCAAGGTCAAGGGACGTGCAGAGCCAGTGATCGAAGAGGTACGCGTCACCCGCCACGGGCCAATCCTGACCGCACTCAAAAGCAGCACAGCCGCGCCAAACAGCGATCAGCCGGAAGAACTGCCGCTGGCCCTGCGTTGGACCGGCCTAGAGCACCACGATATCATGTCTGCGCTCGAAAAAATGGCGTTGGCTACAGACATCCACAGTTTTCGCAACGCTCTGCGTCACTGGGATGTGCCCGCGCAAAACTTTGTCTTTGCCGATACCAACGGCGACATTGGCTACGTGATGGCTGGCGCGATTCCCACGCGTGCCAAGGGCCAAGCCCTACTGCCCATGCCTGGCTGGACTGGCGCGTACGAATGGACTGGCTTGATTCCCTTTGAGGAACTGCCCCAGGTCACGAATCCGCCACAGCACTTTATCGCCACGGCCAATAACCGCGTGGTAGGCGATAGCTACCCCTACTATATTACGCACGAATGGCTCAATGGCTATCGTGCCCAGCGCATTCGCGATCTGCTAACCAGCAAGGGCAAACTTGCCCTCTCGGATATGGCCGCGATCCAGAGCGACCAGTACTCGATTCCGGCTGAGCATATCACACCGCATATTCTGAGTATAGCGCCGCGTACGTTGCTAGCCAGTCAGGCCCAAGATATCCTGCGCACCTGGCATTATGTGCTCGCACCCGATAGCGCCGCCGCCTCGATCTACACAACCTTCTTGCGCAAACTGGAGCATATCATCTTCGCGGTCCTGCTGGGAGACGATGAAGGGTTGCTTAAATCCTACCTCGGCACGGGCACAACGTTGCTGGCAATCATGAATGGCTACACCAGCCGCAGCAAGCCGCAGATCATTCGCATGCTCAACGAGCGCGACGATAGCTGGTTCGCTGACTCGGTGGTATCCAACGGGCCGCGTACTTGGGAAACCGCGCTCCATCGAGCTTTCGAGGCCGCTTTGGAAGAACTACGTGAGAAGCTGGGCGACGATCCCGTCAACTGGCAGTACGGCAAAATCCACAAGATGACCTACTCCCATCCGCTGGGCATGGTCAAGCCGTTGGACAAGCTTTTCAATCGTGGCCCCTATCCTGTGGGCGGTGATATCGATACGGTCAACATGGGAGCGGTCTCGCCCACACAGCCGGAGAACGTCGTCACCGTGCCCTCATTCCGTCTGATCGCCAACCTCGCCGATCTCGCCGCCTCGCTCTCGATGCACGCGCCCGGCCAGTCTGGCCATCCCGTCAGCAAGCACTACGACGATTTCATCAAGCCCTGGCGCAACGTCGAGCACCACCCCATGCTCTTCGACCACGAAATGATCGACGAGCACGCGGTTGGTA
>JBDTBU010000187.1:0-17282 GCA_039923935.1 Ktedonobacteraceae bacterium
ATCCCTATGACACCGGCACGCCAATGCTATGGTAGCCTGACGAGCCAATCGGCAGCGGCGGCTCTTCGTTGGGGTCTTGCACATTGCCGTCCATATCGGTGGCACGTACCGTGATCGTGTACTGGCCGGGTTTGGGTTGCCAGGGCAGTTCCCAGATGACCCAGGTTATTTCTGAAACTGGCTTTTTCAGCGTGGCTAGTTGCCAGGTATGACCTGCATCCAGGCTCACCTCTACTGCGCTAATGCCTTTGTTACCAGAGAAAGCCACACCGGCGACATAGGTTGTGTTGTTCGCAGCGACAGCGACCCCATCGAGCGGCGTATCAATGCGCGAGGTCAGGCGTACCGGAGCCGGATCGTTCCAACCGCGTACTTGCCAGTAGCCCTGGAAATCGTAGTTCACAACCTCGATGTGTGTCAGCCATTTAATATGCTTCATACCGTAGATACCGGGTACTAGCACACGCGCTGGATAGCCGTGACCATCCGGTAGCTTCACCCCGTTCATATGCACGGCCACCATGGTTGTCGGCTCGATGGCCTTGCTCAGATGGATGCTATCGGCGTAGTCATCATAAGCGTGCAGAACAATCTTGGTCGCGCCCGGCTTGACGCCTGCCCGTTGCAACAGATTCTCCAGTTGCACACCCTCCCACAGCGCATTACTCATGTAGGAGCCGCCGACCTCGTTGCTGATGCACATCATCGACTCGTACTGCTTTTGCATCGGCATGGCCAATAGTTCCGTGTACGAAAGCGTGTAAGGATGGTCAACTAGGCCATCGACCTTGAGGCTCCAGTCGTTCAGCCCCACTGTTGGGTCAGTGAAGTTTTTCGAGACGATATAGTACTGATCGTTGGGCGTCACCTCAGGCGAGAGGAATTGTGCGGGATGGATCTCGCCATAGTTGGGTGCTGTCGGTGTGATCTTGTTATGATAGCCCTGCAACAATTGTGTGACTGACACATGTGCCCCGCCAAATCCCACGCTAATAAAGCGCCAGATGGCCACGCCAGCTACCGCGACGCCTGCGACGACTGCTCCCTGCTGAAACAGTTTGCGCCGCGAGATACGTTGTGTGGCATTCTCCCGCGTGGCGGCAATTTTTCCATTTCCGCTGGTACTTTGCATTGTAAGCAGCCAGCGTTGGCAGAACACGAAGAGCAGACCAAACGCCACACCGACTATCGCCAGGCTGATTGCTCCACTAGCCCAACCTACAGTCAGGCCCGCGCCAAAGATGCCTGCCCCAGTCAGAGGCAAGAGGATCAGGCCAGAGAACAGCCAGAGAATCAGTGCAAGCAACAACCCATGATACCAGGGCAAAGGCTGGTCTTGCTGATTGGCCCAGCGGTTATAGAGTCCGCCGCCCAGGGCAAAAACCAAACACTGTCCCACCAGAATAATATAAAACAAGTACGATTTTGCGTAGTCACCGATAAACTGGTGAAGAAAGGCAAACATCGACCCTGGCATCAATGCCGTCAGCTCTGAGCCAAACGACTCTGGCAAAGACAGGCCGTTAAAGGGGGCCATGTGCAGAAAAAGCATCACCCCGGAGGCAACTGCCCCGGCGGCTAGACCAGCTACGAAACCTCGGCCAAGGGGCCTGCTGGCCCACGGTACACGTTCTTGCATAGAAACACCTCATCCTGGTGCGGATTCTCTCTTTAGAAACGAAACGCATGTAACTGATTCTCACGATTATTGCGGCCTGAATTTACACGGAGAGATATTGTGTAGGACTATTGCAGCTCTTTTTTTGAAAACTGTTACGCCTGCTACCTATATAAACGATCAGAGGTTACATCGAATTGCTCAAGGGCATCAACGAAGGCGCGTTCTACTCTCAATTTTCCCTTGATTTTGTCAAAAATTCATGGTATTATTGTAGAGCACTCTTTCATAGATTGCCTATTTGTACGAAAGGTCAGGAAGCATGGGTAGCATAACATTTTCCACACGACACTCCGAGGTCTCTACCTCGCCGCTTGCCCACAGCCATGCTCTGCCCATTTGTAGCGCTTCCTGAGTTTCTGTTGTAGCCACAATGTACAGTACAGGTCGTGGGCATAGATGACCTCTGCCACGGCTTTTTTTATTGCCACTAGCACTTCTTTTTGCCGTAGCAGAGTTCGCTCTCTTTGCCCCAATCTACACGAAAAAGTCATGTTTGTATTGCAGCATACACAGTAGAAGATAACCGACTCTTCTTTTTGGAGAAAGGACTCATTGTGCATATCCATCTAAAAGACTATCGCCAGTTATTAGCCACGTACCTGAGACCGCAGTTGTCGCGTGTCATCCTGCTCACCCTGCTGCTTTTTGGCGACATTGCACTGCAACTCATCAACCCACAATTGATCCGTCTCTTTATCGACACTATCACATCCAGCGGGCCGCAGGGCGTGCTACTGCCTATCGCGCTGCTCTTTATTGTGGTGGCTGTCGTGCAACAAGGGGTGAAACTCTGGGCTACCTATATCAGCGAATGCGTTGGTTGGATCGCTACAAATGCCTTGCGCATTGATCTCACGCTACACCTGTTACGCCTCGATCTCTCGTTTCATAAAGTGCACACGCCCGGCGAACTGATCGAGCGCGTCGATGGCGATATCAGCGCCCTGTCCATCTTCTTCTCACAATTCGTGATCCAAATAGTGGGCAATCTGCTGCTCTTGTTTGGCATCATCCTTGTGCTCTTCTTCCAGGACTGGCGGGCCGCGCTGGCCCTTGGCATCTCGGCTTTGCTGCTCCTGATTGGCGTCAATGTCCTGCGCAACATCTCTATTCCCCATTGGAAGATCTTCCGCCAGTCCAGCGCCGAACTATACGGGTTCTTGGAAGAGCGCATTAGCGGCACTGAGGATATTCGCTCCTCTGGCGCTCAGGCGTATATGCTGCGCCGCCTCTACCGCTACACCCGTGAGCGTTTGCGTACCGCGCGTAAGGCTCGCATTATCTCCACGATCCCCTGGAACGTTCCCAATTTTATGTTTGCGCTTATGACCTTGACCGCGTTCCTGCTCATCGCTCAGTTCTATCGGAATGGCACAATGACGCTGGGCATGGCCTTTCTCATCTACTTCTACACGCAGCTTCTCTGGCAGCCCATTAACGCTATCTCCCATCAGATCGAAGATTTTCAGAAAGCCAGTGCTGGCATTGTGCGCATCCGTGAACTCTTGAGCATCGAAAGCAACCTCAAGGATGGTCCTGGTGCGACCTTTCCGCCGGGTGCGCTCCCACTCGTCTGCGAGAACATCTCTTTCGGTTATGGGGAAGCAGAGATGGTTATTAAGAACCTCTCGTTTCAGCTTGCGCCAGGAGAAGTGTTGGGTTTGCTGGGTCGCACCGGGAGCGGCAAAACAACTATCACGCGCCTAATTGCTCGTCTCTATGACCCGGAAGCAGGGGTCATTCGCCTGGGTGGCGTCGATTTGCGCTCGGCCAGCTTTGCCGATCTGCGCAAAGCCATCGGGATGGTCACACAGGATGTCCAGCTCTTCCATGCCACGGTTCGTGATAACCTGACCTTCTTCGATCACACTATCGAGGATAGCTGCATCGTCAGCGCACTCGGCGATCTCGGCCTCAACGATTGGTATACCGCGCTGCCCAACGGACTGGATACCATCCTGCCCCCCAACGGTGGTGGTTTATCAGCTGGTGAAGCGCAATTGTTGGCCTTTGCACGGATTTTTCTGTGTGATCCAGCGCTGGTTATTCTGGATGAAGCTTCATCGCGCCTCGATCCTGCCACCGAAGGTTTGCTAGAGCAGGCTATCGATAAGCTCTTGCAGGGGCGCACAGCCATTATTATCGCGCACCGTCTGCGCACCTTGCAACGTGCTGATACCATTTTGCTGCTCGACGATGGCGAAATCTGTGAATATGGTCCACGCGCCCAACTCGCCAACTCGTCCGATTCGCGTTTCTCTCAGTTGTTGCTTACTGCCCACGAGGAGGTTTTGGTATGAAAACCTGGCGCTTTTTTGTCAGTCTGATCACGTTCAGACCCTGGTTCTACGCCCTGAACTGCCTAGCGATTATCCTGGTTTTTGTCTTTGAGATGCTGCCAGGTTTCGCCGCCCAAAGCTTTTTCAACAACCTAACCGCCAGCGCTCATGGGGATCTTGCGCTCTGGTGGGTGGCCGCACTGCTCTTCGCCTCAGCCGCTGGCCGTACGATTTGCTCATTCGGCTGCCAAATGACGAATGCACCCTTCATGTATAGTAATTCGGCACTGCTACAAAAGAACATTTTCACCCGCATCCTCCAGCTTCCCGGTGCCCGTGCCTTGCCCGCTTCATCCGGTGAGGCTATTAGCCGTTTGCGCGACGATGTGGACGACAATACGGATTTCCTGATGCTCTTCAATGACTTGACCGCCAGCATGGTTTTTGTCACAGTTGCCTTTATCGTCATGTTCAGCATCAATAAGCTGATTACCCTGGTTGTTGTCGTGCCCATGATAAGCATCGTTGTTATCGTTAATCTTGCAGGCAAGCGCATCAAACAACGGCGCGGAGCAAACCGTCAGGCTACGGGCGAAGTGACTGGCTTTCTGGGAGAGCTTTTCGGCGCGGTCCAGGCCATACAACTCGCGCACGCTCAGGAGAAGTCAGTCCAGCACTTGCGCCAACTCAATCAGGCTCGCCTCAAAGTGGCGCTGCGTGATCGCCTGCTCGACCAGTTGATGGAATCGACCTTCTCCAATACCATCAGCATCGGTACAGGTATTATCCTGCTGCTGGTTGGTCAGTCCATGCATTCTGGCTCTTTCACGCTTGGTGATTTTGCCCTCTTCATCTATTACCTGGGCGGTATCAGCGAATTTACGCTTATATTTGGCAAGGCGCTAACCAAATATAAGCAGGCAGGCGTCTCTGTTGAGCGTATGCTCACGCTCCTACAGGGTGCGGCCCCGCGTACACTGGTGCAGCCCAGCCCGCTCTATATGAACGGAGATTTGCCGGAAGTGCCTCCTATGCCTGAGATTGGCTCTAACCAACTCCAGACAGTCACAGTAAATAACCTGAGCTATCGGTATCCCAACTCGCAAAACGGTATTGTCAGCATCAGTTTTACACTCCAACGCGGCTCCTTTACCGTCATCACTGGACGCATTGGGTCTGGCAAAACGACGCTGCTCCAGGTTTTGCAGGGACTTTTGCCGTTGGATGCTGGGGAGATTTGTTGGAATGGGCAACGTGTAGCAGAGCCTGCCGCCTTCTTTATCCCACCCTACAGCGCCTATACCTCACAAGTTCCGCGCCTCTTCAGTGACAGTTTGCGTGACAACATCTTGTTTGGTCACACGGAACAGAACGGCGAACTCAAGCGTGCCCTCGAACTCGCCGTGCTAGCTCCCGATATCGCCGAGATGCCGCGTGGCCTGGATACGATGGTTGGTCCCAGAGGTGTGCGCCTCTCAGGTGGGCAGATCCAACGGGCTGCTGCCGCTCGTATGCTTGTGCGACCCGCCGAACTGCTCATCGTCGATGACCTCTCCAGCGCCCTAGATGTCGAGACCGAAGCGTTGCTCTGGCAGCGTCTCGCCTCGCAACAGACAGCCACAGTACTGGCGGTCTCCCATCGTCGCTCGATCCTGAGCCGCGCCGATCATATCATTGTGCTCAATGATGGCCGCGTCGAGGCCGCAGGCACGCTCGACACCTTGCTAGAAACATGCTCCGAAATGCAAGCGCTCTGGCACGGCGAGCAGTATGCCGTTGTGTAGAATCATGGATGCTTAGACTAAGGGAGATGCAATACGAGCCGTTCATCCTCGTATTACATCTCCCTTGTACTATTCTCCCTGTACGTGCATAGCACTCTTGATGGTCAGGCCCAGTGCGATCAGACTAGCGAGGCCAGCGATCAGCAGTAACAACGCCGTCCAGGGATGCGAGAGGATGAGCATAGCAGCTACCGCGCTCGCTGGTAAACCCAATAGGCCGCTAAAGATCAGCAGTCCCACAGCTTCATTGCTGCCAAGCTGGCCCGGAGGTGTCGGAAGGATCGAAAAGAGCGTGCAGAGTGTGTAGCCAAAGAGCGCGATACCGAAAGAAATAGGCGTGCCGATAGCCCAGAAGGCTAACATGATAAAAAGGCCATCGCTGAGCGCAGCCAGACCAGCCAACAGCAGCACAGGTAGCCATATCATGGGACTGCTGCCCCCCGCCAGTAGCGCATCAACAAAGCCAGCCACAAAGCCCTCGATTTTGTTGCCGATGACCCTGGGAAACAGGATCAGCATGTTTTGCAGCAGTTTGAGCGCGAATGAGCGTTTCCAAGCGATTAGTCCAATAAAGAGCAGTAGAACCAGCAGAATCAGACCAACCAAGCCAAGTACCAGCCAGATTTGAAGGTCCATGTGTACACCCAGGAAGGGTACAAGCACCAGAATAATCAGCGCAGTCAAGAGGTCCAGCACTTTGTCTATAGCCACAGTCGGCAGGGATTTGCTGATTGGGATGTTGGCGATGCGTTTGAGTGCCAAACACTTGGCCGCTTCGCCAGCGCGGACTGGTAGCAAGAAATTTAGCAAAGCCCCCACTTGATAGAGTCCAATGACTTTCAGTGTGCTGACCTGGCCGATGGGGTTCAAGAAGAGTTTCCAACGCAGGCCACGCAGAGCATGCCCAACCAGATAGGCGAGGCCCGCGAGCAGACCCAGCCCGATGCCCTGCGGTGTGAGTAGGTGCGTACTAAGAAGCGCGAGCGTTGCAGGCAGATCGACAAAAAGCGAGGCGAGAAAAAGCAGACCCAAACCAACCAGCAGGCCAAGCGATATTTTGCAGGCTGGCGAGGTGAGAACGCGTTGCCAGGTGGGCGGTGTCGGCGCTCCATCCATTGGCGTAACCAGAGGGACCGCGCTAGGCAACGTGCGCCCAAACGGCTCGCGGCCATACATATTAATGATGGGCAACGGGCCTACCTGCTGAATGCCCAACGGCCAGTAGCCGTCTTCCTCGATCTCTGGCTGAGCGTCCTGCCGTGCGTGCAGTGGTCGCAGCATCCCGCTTAACTGCGTGAGATACGCTGTGCTGCGTGCTTGCAGTGATATAGGCCCATCTTCATGTGTAGCGTGCTTGCTCGTGCTTGCCGCTCGTTTTTGCGTGTTGCTACCGAGTTTGCCAGTGTTATTTGTGGCTTGCTCCGTGTCCAGATCGCCAGTTGTGGAAAGTTTACCGGTTGTCTGTTGGGCCGGTTGTATCTCCACAAAACGCGTCCGGGCTAAACGCGGGCGCGTGGTAGATGTGGCTGGGTTATCTTGATCGTTCTGCATGAGAACCTCGTTCGTTACCAGAGTTGGTCTGGCGGCTTTTTCGTCTCTCTTGTATGAACGGGTTACTAGCAAAAATTTAACTTGATCGATCTAATGTGCAGCCAGTCTCTTTTTCTGAAGCAGCCGCTTAGCAATGCGTGCATCCATTTTAACCTAGTAAGGTTTCGCATCGTGCCCATCATGCCCAGATATTGTGACTGGATCAGCTAAAAAAGGGTGATCCCATATACGTCGCCAGCGCTTCTTCAACATCCTCGACGACAAATGGTTTGGACATGACCATATCAACATCCAGGTGAAAGGTCTCTTCGATATTGTCCAGGGCAGACATGAGCACGATGATGTGGCGTTGGCGAATGGCGGGGTGAGCGGCCAGCGTTACGCAGAGATCCTTGCCGCTAAAAACAGGCATGAGCATATCGAGGAAGACTAAGTAGCTTTCTGGACCACCCAGGAGGCGCAGCGCTTCCTGACCATTACGCGCCAGATCTGGCGTATGGCCCTCGCATTCCAGAATATCCGCCATCATATCGCGAATGGTGGGGTCGTCATCAACGACTAATATTTTCTGGGGTTGAATAGAGTGATGTTTCTGTCGTATCTGATTCCGGTTCATCATGTTCTCTCGTTTCAGTGGGTTGGGATACGCGCATCAAGTAGAAGCTAAAGATAGAGCCTTTGCCTGGCCTGCTCACTTCGAGCCAGAGACGACCACCCATAGCCTCGATAAAGCGGCGGCAGATAAAGAGTCCCAGACCGGTGCCGCGTACCGATGTGGTCAGTGAGCGTGGGGCGCGTACGAACTTATCAAAAATCTTCTCAATATCCTCTGGCGCGATTCCGTCTCCTTCATCGCAAACACGTATCACAATTACCTCTGGGTCTGCCTCACTGGTCAGGATATTGGTGTAATCAACCTGATTTTCCGGGAGCTTAGAAAGGTTGGTCGCACGCGCGGCAATCAGGATACGCCCACGCGGCGGCGAATACTTGGCGGCGTTATCCAGCAGATTGGTGATGACCTGACGCAGACGCAGAGTGTCGCTGTTCACCCAGAGATCGGCGGCAATATCAACGGTGATCACCTGCTCAATGTTGATATTCAGCATGGTCGTAGCCATCTCTGTCGCCGCCAACAATTGCGAGGGGACCAGTTGCAGTTCTAACTTCTTATCCAGTGCACCCATGCGGGCGGCCTGCGTCATATTGTCCACCAGGTCTTTAAGCTGCTGAGTTGCATCGACGATTTTGTTAGCGAATTTCAAATTCTGCTGGGGGTTGGCGCGTCCATTCTCGCCCTGTTTTTTGAGCAGCGAAGAGTACCCACTGATCGCGCTTAACGGTGTGCGCAACTCATGCGAAGCCGTCATAATAAACTCGTCCTTGACGCGATCCATACGTTGCAGTTCGGCGTTCGCTTCCTGGATCTGTTCAAACAACTGCGCGTTCCGAATGGCCCCAGCAGCCTGGGCTGAGATCGCCATCAGGATGCTGATCTCTTCTGGTTGAAAGAGGCGATCTGGCTGAGACAGGTGAATAACCACAATACCTACCAGATCGGTTGTCTGGTAGCGCACTGGAATAACGAGCATTTTCTGTATATCGATTTCGCGTAAGAAAATCGCTCCGCTTTCGCCGCTGGCTTGTGCGATTGCCTCGATATTGCTTGCATCGACATAGAAAAAAGCCTCGTTGACCATTTCTGCGAGAAGCGAGCCTTTGAAGGGCAGATGGATCATGTTGATTAATTCTTCATGGTCGTCTTGGCGTGCCCCGTCGAGAGCCTTCCATTTACCTGTACGGTCAAAGATGGCTTGGGCGACGAGTTCATCTTCGTTCGGCATAAGCTGGAAAAAGGAGCACATCTCGACCTCCACCAGATTAGCCACGATCTGCACAAATTTGTGCAGCAACTCGCTAACGTTCAGGACAGTGCTGATAGCTTGTAAAGCGCTAATAGTGGATGCCAGGGACTCCTCGCGGCGTTTTGATTGTTTGAGCGCCAGACGGGGCCGTTCGTAGAGTTTCGCATTCTCAAGCGCAACGGTGACGATCTGCACCATTGTTTCCAAAACCAGGATGTCCAGCGAACTGTACGCGTGAGGGCGCTGGCTGGTGATGCAGAGCGAGCCGACGACGCGCGTAAACATTTTCATAGGAATGAGCAGGAAGGTTTCCGCGCCTCTCTGATCCCCCCATGTGCCTGTTAGCAAATCCGCATACACCTCGGCCTCAGTCTGATTATTGGAGTCCAACGAGAGCAAGAGTGTGCGTTTCTCTTTCTGCGCGATCTGCCACCAATGAGGGCGTGCATCTGGCTCAATGATAACTGGCTGCTCGGTAAGCCCTTCGATAGGCACACCTCGGTTGAGCGCGAAGATATCGTAGAGCTTTCTGGTATCGCGGTCATAGAGGGTGAGCAGCATAGAAGAGACATCCACGGTATTGTGGACGAAACGAAAAACCTCTTCAACCAGATCAGAGAGCCGCAACGAATTGGGAAACGTCGTGCTGATCTGCTGCAATTGTTTCACATGGTCCCTAGTGTAGAATTGCAGGCGTCGCAAACGGTCATTTTGCAGGTAGAGACTGATCCTTTCAGCGTGCTGTTGCGCGACTTGAGCCTGTTGCTCTTGAAAGCCGGCTGTGGGCTGAATTTGGTAGAGCACAAGCACGCCTGGACAGTAGTTTTGTGGATGCTTGCGGTCAATGTCCTCGTACGATTGCTCCAGTTCATTGAGTGGCAGCGTTAAATACCAACTGGGCGTGAATGCCTCTTGGATGGGAGGCTGATGTGAACTGGCGCGTAACGTCTGATAGCGTTCATGGCTGAGGTGGTACGATTGATGGTGATACCAAGTGGCACCGATCAAATCTTGTACCAGAGGATAGGCACTGCCAACCGGCAAAAGATCCGTCCCGCTCGTCGTCTGGACATTTTCAAAGCATTCTTCCTCTGGAAACATGCTGGTGGGAACAGCAGGCAAAGGGGTCAGTTTATCGGCAAGCTTCATGGTATTGCGCCGCAGAGCGGGACGTACCTGGAAAGCGCCCTGTTCCATAGAGAGTCCTACTTGGTTGTTTCCTGACTTGCAGCGTCGCAGATGCAAACGCACAACCATCTGGTTAATGCTCTCGTCATACAGCGCTAAACAAGCCCCGTAGGCCGAGACCTGCTTGAGCATATCTTGTACAAGTTCTGTGAGGAGCTTTAAAGGATACTGTTCGTCGCTCGTTGGTTTTGGATCTCCCCAGATGGCATTAGACATTTGGATTTTCCTCGCGCAATGGCACACTACTGGGCTTGCACCCCGCACCTGCTACATCAAACTTCCTGCTGTCGAGCTAATACATATACTAGCAGAGCTTCTATCGCGTCACGCAAAAATAGCCCTGTTACATGTAGCCCATATAGTAGGATATCATAGGCGCTTGTTCGATATCAACCCGTGAGGACAAAGCCAGAGTTTTTGAGTCTTTAGTGGATGAGCCTCCTACGTCAAAAGAAAGAGCTAAGCGCAGCTAACCACACTGATCTCTTTCTTTTAAACAACCGTTAAGCTGCCTGTTTGATTAAAATGCATTTGACAATCTGTCAAAACCAGGGCTATCATGCTAGTAATAACAATCTTGTCAGAGATATTAAAGGAGCACTTGCATGACCGAGTCCACAACCAATGGAGCGGTGTTTTATACGCATCAATTGCCCAATGGGCTGCAAATCGTCGGTCAACCGATGCCGGATTTCGAGTCGGTTGCTGTCTCGTACTATGTACGCACGGGTTCGCGTGACGAGCCTGAACCCAGTATCGTGGGCATTTCGCACTTCCTAGAGCACATGGTCTTCAAGGGCACTGCGACCCTTGATTGGCAAGAGATTACCCTGGCATTTAATAAGATCGGGGCTGAGTTGAATGCCTTCACCTCGCATGAGGCCACTGTCTACTATGCGCGTGTGCTGGGCGAGTATTTGGAGCGTGCACTTGAACTGCTGAGCGATATGATGTATCCGCGTTTGGCGGAGAGCGATTTTGAGATGGAGAAAGAGGTTATCATCAATGAAATCGCGCGTTCCGAGGACCAGCCGTATAACCTGGCCTTCCGGCGCATGATGCAGACCTACTTTGCCGAGCATCCCTTGGGACACGATGTGTTGGGGTCGCGTGAGAGCATTCAGGCGATGCAGGTGGGCCAGATGCGCACGTATTGGGAGCAACGTTATGCGGCGAACAATCTGGTCCTGTCAGTTGCGGGCAATTTCGATTGGGAACAGATTGTGCGTTTGGCTGAGAAACATTGTAGCAGTTGGCGGCGCGGGGATGCCAGCCGGGATGTCCAGCCCTACCAGCCTGCAAAGCCAATCAACGAGATTATTGTAGACCCCAAGCTCAAGCAGCAGATCATGATTCTCTCCATGCCTGCCGTCGATGTCAAAGATCCCGATTACTATGCCGCAGTCCTGGGCGGCAGCATCCTGGGCGACGGCGATGGCTCGCGTCTCTTCTGGAATATCCACCAGAAGGGTTTGGCAGAATCTGCCAGCGCGGGCATCTGGGCTATGGAAGGCACTGGTATTATGATGATGGAGGCCAATTCGACGCCCGAAGAAGCTCCCCGCGTGCTCAAACTGCTCCAGGCCGAACTGAGCAGTTTGCTGGACGATGGTATCCACGAGGACGAACTGCGCCGGGCCAAGGATAAGTGGATCAGTAGTATGGTTCTGAGCAGCGAATCGACCTTCTCACGTATGCGCTCTATCGCCAACGATTGGGTGATCGAGGGTCGCCTGGTCAGCGTCGAGGAAGAGATTGGCCGCATCGAACGCGTCACTGTCGAGGACGTGATGCGTGCACTCAAACGCTTTCCCATGCGCGATAAACAGGTGCTGGTGACGCTTGGACCGCTGAACGAATCAGAGTTGCTCGCGTCATAAGCATTGTGGATAGAGGGATGCCGGACGCGAGGGCCGGCGCTACATGCAAGGGAATGGGGAGAATGCGGCTGCTCCAGCCATTCCATCAAGCCGGAGGTGAGAGATCGACACACCCTGCGTGTCGTGTTCCCCTTGTGTGTAGCGCCGGCCCTCGCGTCCGGCGTCCGGGCTGGGGCTGGCTTTTTTCGCTCTGCAAAACAATGAAACGCACCCTGCGCCTCGCATCGGCTTGTGTTTTTAGTACACTTATGATACAATTTTAATGGACCAATAGAACTTATTTTTAAGGTTATTAAAATTTTCACTGACTCAGGCTTTTATTTCTGTGGATGCAGACAGAAGTGAAGATAGATACAAAAAGAATAACGACACATTTAGAGCACTACATGTTTAAATATGTAGTGAGGAGGTAATTTTAACTTTGACAACAGAAAAGCTTCGGCTGATCCCCTTGGGTGGCCTGGGGGAGGTCGGAAAGAACATGATGGTTGTGGAGTATGGGAACGACATTATCATCATCGATGCCGGTCTGATGTTCCCCGATGAAGAAATGTTTGGCGTGGACCTGGTAATCCCCGACACATCGTACTTGCAGGATAAGAAACAGAACATTCGCGGCATCTTTATCACCCACGGCCACGAGGACCACATTGGTAGCCTGCCCTATATCCTGCCCATGCTGGATTTTCCTCCTATGTATGCAACACGCCTGACACAGGGTTTGATTAATGTCAAACTTAAAGAACATCGCTTGCTGGATAAAGCGGTGGTCAACGTGGTCAACGCCAACGACAAGATCGAGGCGGGCAAGTGCACAGTGGAGATTATACGGGTTAATCATAGCATACCGGACGCGACGGCGCTGGCGATTCACACGCCTGTGGGCATTGTTGTGCATACTGGTGACTACAAGTTTGATCACACACCGGTCAATGGTGAGCCTGCCGATTTTGGGGCTTTGGCCCGCCTGGGCAATGCAGGCGTGCTGGTGGCGATGGGTGATAGCACGCGTGTCGAGTCACCCGGCTACACGCCCTCTGAGCGCGTGCTCAACGACTCGTTTGACAAGCTGTTCGCCAATTCGTCTGGACGAGTAATTCTGGCAACCTTTGCCTCGTTGCTTTCACGCGTGCAGCAGGTGATCGATACGGCTGAGCGCTATGATCGGCATGTGGCCCTGGTTGGGCGCAGCATGGTCAATAACGTGCAGATGGCGCTTGAACTGGGCTACCTGCATATGCCTGCGGGTATGCTGATCCGTGCTGAGGATATCAAACAGTTCCGGCCAGAGCAGGTGGCGATTGTGTGTACGGGCAGCCAGGGCGAACCAACCTCGGCGTTGACACGTATTGCCAATCAGGATCACCGCCTGATACGTATCCAGCAGGGTGACACGGTGATTCTCTCGGCTACACCAGTGCCAGGCAACGAACGCATGGTCAACCGCACGATCAACAATCTTTTCCGGCAGGGCGCGGAGGTCTTTTACCAAGCCATCGCCAACGTGCATGTCTCCGGACATGCTGCTCAGGAAGAGCAGAAGCTCATGCTCAGCCTGTTGCGTCCCAAGTTCTTTCTGCCCATTCACGGCGAGTATCGTCAGTTAGTACTGCATGCTAAACTGGCCTTTTCGCTCGGCATCCCTGCGGGCAATATCATAGTGGCCGAAGATGGCGATATTGTGGAGCTTACACCTGAGACCATTAAAACGGTGGGACATACCGCTTGCGGCAATGTCTTCGTCGATGGCTTGGGCGTGGGCGATATCGGGCAGATTGTGCTGCGTGACCGCCAGGTATTGGCCCAGGATGGCATTTTGATGGTTGTGCTGACGGTGGATAAAGAGACCGGTCAACCGCTAGCAGGCCCGGATATTGTCTCACGCGGCTTCGTCTATATGCGCGACTCTGAAGAGCTGCTGGCGAGCGCCCGCGAACGTGTGCTCGATTCTTTTGCTGGTCTGAACGGCCATGCCTCTGATTGGTCGTTTGTGAAAGACAAGATTCGCCATACGCTAAGCGAGTTTCTCTACGAGAAAACCCATCGGCGTCCAATGATTTTGCCGGTGGTGATGGAAGTGTAATCGCCAGTCTGACGAATAGCAAAGGGTGCGGGTAAAAATATTTCATATTTTTACCCGCACCCTTTGCTATTCGTCAGACTGGCGTTTTACCCACTTGCGTCCTCTTGAACATCTGCGCTATCATAGGGGTGTCTTCGTATGTCATCTTTTTGCGTAGGAGGGACCCTTGTATGGCGGGTAACGAACAGAAAAAAAGGGAGCGCTTGGTTCCAGAAGTGGACGCAGGCAAGGCGTCGCGTGTGAGCAAAGCTGCGGGTAGCCTCGGTTCCAGCCAAACAACGCGTATGGAGCAGCGTGCCACATCCTCTAGTTCGCGGCAACGCGCCAATAGCCCGGCCTCGAAACAGCGGGTGGGTGTTGGGAAGTCCACGGGCAAGAAGGGTGCTGCTGGTTCTGCTGTAAGTAAAAAAGGGACGTTTGCAGGCACACCTGCGCCCGCAACCGCAGATTCGCGTCTGATCGGTCAGGTGCGTGATAAATGGGACGAGATGCAGCCACACGAGCAGCAGCGATTTTTTAGCATTCTTCTGCTGATCCTGGCGGGTGTGCTGTTGCTCGCGCTGACCTTTTGGCGTAACCTGCCACTGTTCAAACCGCTAGCGGACTTCTTTTATCACATGTTTAGCTGGGCGGCGTTACCCGTAGCGTTAGGGCTGATGGCCTTCGCAGGTGCGCATCTCATCGAGGGCACACGCAATATTCGTTTTATTCGCTGGTCGCTAGTTCTGGGCCTGTTATCATTGATCGTGTTACTGCTGGTCGAGAGTCAGTTGCTGCTGGGGAACACGACGGGCGGTATCGTAGGTGGTGTGCTCGCCACTCCGCTACTTAGCTGGGGCTTTGGCGCACATGTCCTAGTGTTGGGTTTGCTGATAATTGTGACGCTACTGACCTTTAGAGTGACGCTGAGCCAGTTACGAACAGGGGGAATTTTTCTGCACAGGGTCTTTCTAGCCCCACGCAACGCACCACCAGCTTCGCCGGGCATTTCGCCATTTTTGGGACAACGTCCGCGTTTCAGTCGCTATGGCAACGGTTTGTTGGTGAACAACGCACCCAAGAGATCAGCACGCCGTCCAGCAGGGCCGCACCCAGATGACGAGGAGTTTGACGACGACGACGCTGTTGTTGAATTTGAAGATGATTTTGACGCGGAAAACGATGATCCGCGCAACGATATCAACCTGCATCAACAACAGATTGGGAAAGTACCCAAGGGGCCGCGTGTGCCACAAATACTCAACCGTGCCGAGCATCAGGCCGCAGTCAAAGGTGCACGCCAGTTGCCGCTACCGGAAGCTCCCGTTGTGCACGAAGAAGAGATGGAGGAGATGGAGCCGCTCGCACCCAATCCGCAACGTGTGCAGCAGCCCTTGGTGACTCGACGGGCCGCCAAACCAGAGAGTTCTTCACCCTGGAAACAGCCAGAAAGCTCGCTGCTGAACCATCCAGAGGAAGTGAAGCTGACCATGCTGGGCGATGATACTACAACCCTGGCGAAAACCATCCAGGACACCCTGCGCAGCTTTCGTGTCGAGGCTGAGGTGCGCCCCGAAGATATCAGCATTGGCCCAACGGTGATCCGTTTCGGCATTCGTCCCACAGGCAAACCAATGATTAAAGAGGACGAGAAGGGGCGACCAGTGCCGGTGAAGGACGCGGCAGGCAATATCGTCTACGAGGCACGCACACGGGTGAGCCGCATTATGGCGCTGCAAAACGACCTAGCCCTGGTACTAGAGTCGAAAACCATCCGCATGGAAGCACCAGTGCCCGGACGGCCCTACGTCGGCGTAGAGATCCCCAATAAGAATAGCCGTCTAGTGACCCTACGCGAGATCCTGGAGAGCAAAGAGTATCAAGCCGCGAAGAATAAATCCAAGTTGACTGTCGCTCTAGGCAGGGATGTGGCTGGTGCTATACGTGTGGGCGATCTCGCGAAGATGCCGCATCTGTTGATTGCTGGCGCAACAGGGAGTGGCAAGAGTGTGATGATTAATGCGATCATTTCCAGTATTATCACGCAAGCCACACCTGAAGATGTGCGTATGCTGATGGTCGATCCCAAGATGGTCGAGCTATCCATGTACAATGGCATTCCGCACCTGCTCTCGCCGGTTGTTGTCGAGGTCGAGCGGGTAGTGGGCTTGCTCAAAATCGCCATTGCGGAGATGGAGAAACGCTATCGACTCTTCTCGCAATTAGGGGTACGCAATCTGGACGGCTACCGCAAGTTGCGCATAGAACGAACCGCGCATGGCGACGACACTCTGAAAAACCTGCCAGCCATCGTGATTATCATCGACGAGTTGGCGGACCTGATGATGGCCGCGCCCGACGAGGTTGAAGGTCTGATCTGTCGTCTGGCCCAGTTGGCCCGCGCCACTGGTATCCACTTGGTCGTGGCTACGCAGCGTCCCTCTGTCGATGTCATTACGGGACTAATCAAAGCGAATATACCCACACGTATCTCCTTCATGGTCAGTTCGGCGGTGGACTCGCGCACAATCATCGACATGGGCGGCGCGGAACGTCTGCTGGGGCGTGGCGACATGCTCTATCTACCAGCGGACGCGGGCAAGCCAGAGCGCATCCAGGCCGCGTTTGTGGCCGACGAAGAGGCCGAGCGCCTGGTAGCCCACTGGCGTCAACAAGCCGACGAACACGCCGCGCAAGCTGTGGTAGGGAACCAGCCCCAGGTTGTCGTCGAGCCAGGCTGGGAAGTTAGCGAGCACGCATCCGATGAGTTTGAGTTAGAGGATGAGCTGCTGGACCAGGCCGAGCAAGTGGTCCAGGAGTACGAACGCGCCTCGATCTCGCTCTTGCAGCGCCGCCTAAAGATCGGCTATTCGCGGGCCGCACGCCTGATCGATCTGCTCGAAGATCGCGGCATGATTAGCAAGGCCGAAGGCGGCGGGCGTTCGCGTGAAGTGCTAGAAACACGCTCATCATCGTCCCGCTATCATGGCGG
>JBDTBU010000188.1:0-21704 GCA_039923935.1 Ktedonobacteraceae bacterium
GAATACCTGCGCATCATCTACGGGCCAGAGTACAATGTGCCTGCCAATCTGGAACGGTTGCGTGTGCGCGGCGTTGGGGCCAAGCGTGCGCTGGCTGCACGCGAATTCGCTCTGGGAATTGAGGCGCTGGAACGTTTCGTGCAGGGCGAGCCGTTGCGGCGTGTGCATGAATGCGTCTTCGGCGTGCTGGCTATGGAAAGCGAGCCGGTTGACCCGCGTTTGTAGATGTTGATTGAGATAGCACGTCTTGCTACAATTACTTGTTATCCATTATAGCTGTGCAGGACTTCTCGGCACCAAGAAGTTCTGAAACAGCTATAATGATAATCAATGTGCTTCAAACATGCCGAAAAACTCGATGGTTTTTAGCAGTAAAATATTGTTCTCAATAGTGTTTTTGCTGCCCGTGTATCAAACATACAGCTTCATCCGTGATAGATCTATAGCATACAGTGGCACGCTGGGTATGAGAAAACATAATGAGCGTGCGATTTAGCATCTATTTTTCGGTAAAGGTTATGCACATTGAGAAGAAGGCAAGCATGAACATAGATAAACATGAATTAGATTGGTGGGCTAGCGGAGATACACCTGTGCATCGCGGAGATACGCAGGTAAGCTATTTTATTGATGGGTGCTCTACCATGTTTGCACAATGTTGTGCTTTTCTAAAGGCACGCTCTACCATTTATCTGGCCAATTGGGGCATGACGGCGGACCTGGAACTCGTGCGCGGGAAAGAGCATCGTGCAGCACCGGATGGCAGCCCTGAGCAGGAGGCGCTGTTGAATCTGTTGCGTGCTGAGGGGCTGCAAGAGGATGAGATTGCTTTTTGGTGCACGCATCAACTCACAGTACAAGAGGTTCTGGGCTACGCGGTCAGTCGGGGTGTGGATGTCAAAGTGTTGCTCTGGCATAGTCTGCCGTTACCGTCCTACTCTCATTACTATCCGAAGGCTACGCGTGACGCCTTGAGTGAGGTTGGTGTGGCCTGCTTGTTAGATAACAGCGCACGCGGCCTACTCCATCACCCTGCCGCGTCGCTGCACCAGAAGCTCTCTGTCGTCGATAGCAAATGGGCTTTTGTTGGTGGTATTGATCCTATGGTCGAGAAGAATCAAGATTTTGATCGTTGGGATACCTCAGCACATCTTTTCCTTACACCTTTGCGCCAGACCGCTGTGGGCACAACACCTCATCCCTGGCACGATGCGCACGCCTTGATTGAGGGTCCAGCAGTAGCGGATGTGGAGTATAATTTTCGCCAACGCTGGAATGCTGTAGCCAAACGCTACCTGCACTGGCAGATTTTGCCCGCTCGCCGTCGCTATTATCATCAATTGTCCCTATCTCCACACGATCCACCTCAAGCGGTGAAGGGCACTGACGTCGTGCAAATTGCCCGTACTATTCCTAAGCATACCTATCACTTTCAGCCGTCGGTGGTCCGTGATATTGCTCAGATTTATAGGAAGGCCATACGCAACGCCCAGCATTTCATCTACTTGGAGAATCAGTATCTCTGGGTGCGTGCGTATACGGGCATTGACATCCCATTTTTAGGGAAAGACAGCCCAGAGATGGAACTGGTCTTGCGAGAGATCATTGCGGCTTTACAGCGTGGTGTCAGCGTGGCAATCGTTCTACCTGACCATCCAGCGCCTGGCCGAGCCTTTTCGGATGCCAGTATTGCTCGCATTCGTCAGGAGGCTCCAGAAGCTGTTGCCGCCGGGCGTTTTCAATCCTTTTGTCTGGGAACATCGTCGCTGGACCAGGCTGAGGGCACGCGCTATCGTCCGATCTACCTTCACGCCAAAGTAGCGATTATCGACGATCTCTGGGTGACAGTAGGTTCGGCGAATCTCAATAATCGGGGACTGCGCGATGATGTTGAGATCAACGTGGCCACTCTGGATGAGGGTCTGGCTCGCAGCCTGCGCCTGCGCCTGTGGGCTGAGCATCTGGGCCTGTTGACTGCCGACGAGCTCTTTGCTCTGAATATCTATCTACGCCACCAACCCTTGCAAATCCAGCAGCCAGTCAGCGTGGCTCGTATTTTGCAAAACATCTGGGGGAGTTTGCAGAATGGACCGGAAAAACAATCTCTACAGCAGCAAGAGACACTCAACACCTGGCAGGAGGTGCAGCAAATCCTACACGATCCGCTGCACGGTATCCAGTTGCTGAGTCAGAGTGCCGGAGAGAATCTGGCTGCCTATAAAACCCGCCAACCGCTAGTAGGCCATCTCCTGCCCTATTTGTTAGGGGATGAGGCGCACCAGCAAGGGTTGAATTTTCGTGAGGAGCACGGCTGGCTAGAGGAAGAGTAGGGTCTCTCCATTAGCCTACATCGGTTTGCGGTAGCGTGGTTGGCGTGTCACAATCTGATAGCCCACACTTTCATACAGATGCACCGATTTGCCTGGATATTTCACTGTGCGATAGTGATCGAATGTAGTATATCTTCGGTATCAACGTGAGCTTGTCAGGTGCTGATGTTTTGATAGAAGAAAAACTGAACGCTCCACAAAAAAGAGCTTGACTCGTCAAGCAAAGAACGATGGACTGTTTGGGTCTCTCAAAAACCGTGAGAAAGACTAAAAATTTATTTCTTAACCAGAAAAGCGGTTTTTGCGCCCAATCTTCATCGATTCTTAACGTGATAGCAACCCGATTCCTACTATGCGCATATTACTATGTCTGTGGGGGGGAAAGCCACAAGGATCATGTCCTGGGGGGGACATTTCGTGGCTCTTGAGGGTCGCAGCTCGCGTTCGCGAACAACACCTGGCAAATTTCCATATTTGCCAATTGAACAAGGTCGGAAACGCCACTTTTGTGGCTTCCGGCCTTTGTTAATTTCCCAACACCTGGATTGCGCATCGCATGTTGTTCTGTTTCCAGGCAATTTGCCAGCACTTTTTCGCTGACGCATTATTGTGTGTGTGCAGGTGCGTTCAATGAAATTGACATAATGTTTGCTGTTGAAGCACTAAACTGTGCTTCCAACCACAATATCCTTCATTCCAACAGAACGACCCTGCTGAGGCTACTTTCTTTTCTTCCATCTTTTGGTTCTCCTCTCTTGAGCGTTTTTTCTTTTCTTATCCACCACCAGCTAAGAGGGAGACCACCGCAGTTGTTCATGGGAGTATTCTCGTTGAGCAGGGGAAAGCGGAAGCAGGTGGTAGACTGTCTATGACTCAGCATATGTGCGCCAAATACGCATTCACCAGCAGCTTGAGGTCGGTAAGCAAGCAATGGATCTTCCATTGTCCCAATTCCGCGAGCACTTCCTTCCGTGGTAGAATAAGAACATCCTTGCCGTGAGAGATGAGCCAACCGACGCTGTTAGGTTGCTCAGGGGATGGCGACAGCATCTTACACGGAGCGGCGGTAGGCGGCTCTTTGCTCTTGTATTGCTGGCAAGAGAGCCACGAGAGAGATTTGTGAGAGAACAGGCTGCTGGCGAATGACAGGCAATCCCTGTTCTGAAACGATGCGAACACGAGCGGAAAGACAACCAGGAGCACAAAGAAAGAGGTTCTTTTATGCACATCGGTGTGACGTTTCCCCAGAACGAAATCGGCGCAGATCCAGCGGCGATTCGTGCATATGCCCGGACCGTTGAGGATCTGGGCTATCGACATCTCGTTGCCTATGACCATGTTCTGGGAGCCGATCCCAGTCAGCGCCCAGGCTGGATTGGCTATACTCAGAAGCATCTGTTTCACGAGCCTTTCGTATTGTTTGGCTATCTGGCCGCGCTGACCACACTCGAACTGGTGACGGCGGTGATCATTTTGCCGCAACGCCAGGCCGTGCTGGTTGCCAAACAGGCTGCGGAAGTCGCTGTGCTGAGCAACGGCAAACTGCGTCTTGGTATAGGTGTGGGCTGGAACCCCGTGGAATATGAAGCGTTGGGTAGGGACTTCCACATCCGTGGGCGCGTCATGGAGGAGCAAATCGAGGTGATGCGCCTGCTCTGGAGCCAGGAAGTGGTCAGCTATCAGGGGCGCTTTCACACCATCGTTGAGGCCGGGCTGAATCCGCTCCCCCCAGAGCGTCGTATCCCTGTTTGGATGGGCGGAACCTCAGAGAAAGCGCTGAAGCGGATCGCACGCATGGGTGATGGCTGGTTTCCCCAAGGACTTCCTGATGACGATATGCGTGCCAGATTGGGGCAATTGCGTGCCTGGACTGCGGAAGCGGGACGCGATCCCGCGACGCTGGGCATCGAAGCGCGAATCAACGCCGCCAGCGGTGATCTGGATGAATGGGTGCGGCAGACAGAAGCGTGGCAAGCGCTCGGCGCGACCCATGCCTCGCTCAACACGATGAATGCTGGCTATACCTCATTAGACCAGCATTTGGAGGCGCTGCGCACCTACGCAGAGGCGGTGGTACCAGAAAAAGCATGAGCGATCTCCCACACAGAGGCAGGGACCAAACAAAGGGAAGAGCGTCGCAAAAGGAGGAAGGTGTATGCTCCTAACACGAGAGCACGCGTTCCAAAGGCAGCAACTGAAACTGAGACAGATAGACTGTCAACGCTTGCATCTGCGGCCCATACTACGCTGGTGTATCCACTCCGACCAGAAAATGGGCGGCGGTGATATGCTGACACGCTGCTAGACTTGCGCTAACCAGTTTTGCACCTCGGTGGTGCGGCGATGACCAATGGCGGTAAAAAGAGCAAGGCTGGTTTCCCCATGCTCGCGTGCAGCACGTACATTCTGACGCGCATAGGCAACGCGTGCCTGGCCATAGGCTGCCAGAGCCTGCAACTCCCGATGGCTTTGCAAGGCCAGCCTGCCGATTTCCTGGAAATTGTCCAAAGCTTCATCGATCTGGTGACACCGGAGATGGAGATCACCCCAGGAAGAAAGCGTTAAACAGACGAGAAAAATCCACCCCAGATTGCGTACGAGGCTCATAGCCTCCTGGAGATACCTTGCAGCCTGTTCATCGTTGCCCCGTCGTCCCTCCATCTCCCCCAGCATTGTCAGGAGTCCTCCGATGATCTCGCGATGCTCTAAACGCCGAGCAATCTCCAGGCCTTCGAGAAGGTAGGCCTCAGCCTGTTTTGTCTGATTCTCTAGGACCGCCAACTCACCCAAAGCCAACAGAGCCTGATCTACCCACAGGTGATTACCCACCCGACGCACACAAACCAACGCGTTTTGCAGATACGCGCGACTCTGATCATAGCGCCCTCGGCTGATCAGTAACGCCCCCAGATTGACCAGAAGCCCTCCTTGCAGTTGATCGTACCCATAGTGCTGGGCCAGGCTCAGGCATTCCTGGTAATAGGCTTCCGCTTGGTCGTAGTTGCCTTGCTCGCTTGCAAGCCAACCCAGGTTCAACAGCAGTGCCCCGCACCGCTCATAATTGCCAAGGTGACGAGCCAGCCCAAGCGCTTTTTGAAAAGAGGCCTCAGCAGCAGTCGTCCGACGCAATTTATTGGAGACGATCCCGATACCTGTGAGCAGATGACACATTTGTTCGTGTTGAGCAAACTGGCTCGCCAGTTCCAGCCCCTCCAAAAAATACCCCTCGGCCACCGTATAATTCCCTCGATTGTCCTCGACAAGGCCCAGATTGCGCAAGAGGTCTGAAATCTGCTCATCACGTCCGACTACGCGTGCCAATGCCAGTCCTTCGTGCAACAAAGCCTCAGCTTGCGTCAAATTGCCCCAGGCCCGTTCTATTTCTCCCAGGAAGCGGAGTGTCTGAATTTCTCGATCCGTGTCGTTCAACATCTTGGCAGCCTCATGTGCACGCTTCAGATGTTTTATCGTTACCGCATATAATCCACGCCTATACAGAAAATCAACAAAAGCGCAGACCCCTCTCACCAATGCTGCGTGCTGATTTAACTGATAGGCTTCTTCGAAAGCGACCAGAATAGGATTGATTTCCTGGGCAAGCAGTTCGGGATCTGTCGCGTGTTCCTCGATAAAACGCACATAATAGGTGACCAGGCGTGAAGATGCCGCTGTATCGGTCAGGGTCATGCGTGCATAGTCGGCGATGGTCTGGTGCAGCATATAACGGCCCGGTCCATGACTCTCTAACAGACCCACATCAGAGAGTCCATCGAGTATTTCGACGGGTGCCTGGCACACCTCAAGTGCCGCCTCCTCCGAAAAACTCTGTGGCTTGGCTGGGAAGACAGAGAGCGCGAGCAAGGCTGCCTGCGCTTGTGCGTTGAGGAGGTGATAGCTCACGGTAATCATCGATTGCAGCGAAATGGAGGTTCCACTCAACATGCTCGGATGGCGATCAACGAGTGCGTGCGCTTCGCTCAATTGCAGTCGCGCCTGGGTATCACGCAGATGCTCTACTGCCGCCAGCAGACGGCGCGGCTGTCCACTCTGGCTCTGGACCTGGAGATATTTGCCAATCAGCGCCAATGCAAGAGGCAGCGCCCCAACCGAACGGACGAGAGCGAGCGCTGTTTCGGGCGTCTGTGTAACAAACGCAGAGACATACCCAGCTAACAGCGTGACGCCATCGTGCTCCGTTAATTCGGGGATGGCAATCGCGCCATTTGCACTGAGTTGCACCGCCAGATGGGGATAGCGGGTCGTCACAAGCGAGGCGCACTGCGGGCCGCCCACCTGAAGCGCGAGTGCGTCCTCGATGGTCCAGGCGTCATCGATAATCAGCAGCATCTGCCGCACACCAATGGCTGTATGGATGGCTCTGGCCCAGGCTTCGCTCGTGTGGTGTGTGCCTCCCGCAGCGAGCGAGATCCCCAAAAGGGTGCCCCAGCGGCTCAGAAGTTCGATGCTATCCGGAGTGGGACCCAAGCCAACCCAGAGGATCCCATCAGGGAAACAGGCCTGGACCACCGAATCAGAGGCCAGGTGCAGAGCCAGCGAGGTCTTTCCGACACCCGGCAACCCATGCAAAGCCGCCATCGTGGGTCTGGCCTCTTCACACAAGCGTTTCTTGAGAGACAGAAGGAGATCTTCGCGTCCAATCAGGCGTGCATTCCTGAGAGGGAGGCAAGGGATGGCAGGATCACGCATCGGGAGTGCAGGTACCGTGTGAGCAGGAACGTCCTCTTGCTGAGCAGCAGTGAGCAGACCAAGCGCTTCAACATCCTTGCCAAAAAGCACGCACAGCTTTTCGCGAAAGGAGGGATACGGCATGGCCTCCCCCCGTTCCCACCGTCCCACCGTGAGTGTCGTGGTTCCAATCGCTTCCGCCACCCGCGCCTGAGACCAGCCGCGCAATTCACGTTCGCGCTTTAATCGCTGATTTGGTTTCATCACCCCTCCGGTTGCAGATGTATCTGAGGCTGAGCCAAAGAAAAGGCCTTTCGCTCAGGGAGCATGCCAGCATTCCAAAATTGCTCCTCTCTTTTCACTGTGTTTCGGCGTTTGCTTGCACGGCATACCATCGCTCTGTGTCGCAGTTTTGTGATAGTTAGATGTCGTAATGAAATAGTATCCCATCGGCTTGTCACGAGCCTTTAGGCCACGAAAGAACACTTGTTTTACGAGACGCAATTATCACAAAACTGCGACGCAGAGCGATCCAATTTACAGGGTACCGTTAATGTGTTGCTTTGACGAGAAGAATACCACTGTAGCCACGATAGGGAGGGTTGGATGGAATGGTTTGGATCAGGATATTATCTTCTTTAAAATCAGCTTGTATTAAAACTCGTATTACTGCATCTTCATCTATACTTGCTGTAGGAAGCCGTTTTCCTTGTACTTGGTAGTACGCGGCATTTTTGACGCAAGATAACAGCAATGTACCTTGAGGTTTCAGCAGCGAGAGAAGATTCTGAAAGGCTCTTTCCCATTCAATAAGCGATGAAGTAATCGCCTCAAGCACAAAGTTTGTCTGGATAATATCATAGCTTTCCAGGTGCTTCCCTTGTAAAGGTGAACTGTTGAGGGCATCACAGAGGTACAAATGCGTCAGTTTTTTTTGCAATAATGCTGTTCTTCTCAGAATATCATCTGATGTAATCCTCTCTATTCCTTCAAGTTCTAGCGTTCTCCGAATAAACGGTTCCCAATTAAAAGCCCCTTCATCACCTCTTCCCCACGCTTGTATCTCTTGCAAATTGCTCTCTAATCGATCACATACATGGATTGTCTCAACTTTTGCCGCTACGGTAATTAGAGAGTAGAGCGCTGGACCACTCCCAAATTCGAGAACGGTTGCATAGGAAGGTGTCTCTCTGTGGCTTTCAGCAAAAAATCTAAGAAGGTGATCGTTTTCAAGATCGACAGACAGATAGTACTGCCTGAGATACTCTCTGGGATCAAAAGCCTCAGCATCAAATTCAAGTGTTTCACTATTTTGTATGGAAAGAGCATCTCCGTCTAACATTCCGATGTATCCTTGTTCCAAACGCATAACATACAATTTTTTCTGAACAACCTACACGTTTCAACAGGTTGCATGTCTCAACTCACGTCGTTCCAAATGGATTCTGCTGATGTTCAAGAGATGATTTCCCTAGTTTTCCTGAGAGAGTTGACGGCGGGCGGCGAGATGAAAAAGAAGTGGCAGTATTTTGGAAAGGACTCAAGGGCGGAAGCCCTGGTTGTGGAGGTACGAAGTGTATTGGTTCCGTCTCTGCCTTCAAACCCAGCGCGAGGAAAAGGCGATGCATCTCTGGAATATGGAGACAAGAAGCAGGAAGAATCAGCGAATTTCCGTTTTTCACTCGCTCCAAAGCCTGACTGAACTCACTTATGGCTTTCGCGATACTTTGCGCATCCTTCTGGCCACGATCCGAACGCATCATGCGATCAGCCATGAGATTCAACCCATGGGCGAGTGGCCAAAGTTCCCCATTGGCGATGTACGCACGTGCACGCACATCTCCGTTAGCTAGCCGAGTTTGGGTATCCTTGAGATGGGTAATACCTGTTTCTAACAGGGTATTGTGCTCGGCTATACTCTGATTTATTGTCTCCATTTCTTGGATCATCTTGCCCTGTCCTTGCACCAAACGAGCGTTTTCTTGCATTGTAAGAAGCTGACGAACAAGCACCAAACCCAGCACAATCATTGTCGCGATTACCAGAACCGTGCGGATACTTGCCTGTATGGGATCTTTGGAGAGAATATTCAATACCAGCAAAATAAAGAGAGTAACTAATAAGAGATAAGGAACAGCCTGTGCAAACCCGAATTTCAGTTGTTTACTGCTCAGATCCTGCTGCTGTTGCTGAACGTTGGTTGTTGGCCAGAAACGGCGTAGATAGGCAGCGAGACCAATTGTCATCATACCCAATGGCCAACCCAGGTCAGCCCAAGTTCCCTCCATGTAGGCGTTTAGATTAGATTGGACATTAAAGTTAAAATCGGAAGCGGTGAGAATAAGCAAACCAATGCCAAGAACCAGTAAGCTTATGCGATGTGCGGAGGAGAGCTGGCTCGATCCCCGTAGCAATAGGAAGATGACACTACTGAGCAGGATAGCATCGGTTATCGGATAATACAGTCCAAGCGTTTTGGCAAGCAGAGACTCGTTTGGCGTCTGCGCAAGTGATCCGAGCAGGAAAAACCAAGCAATGCTAAGCAACGCTCCTACTGAAATTAAACTATCCAAGATAAGGAATGTCCGTTTCTGGAGACTCTGCGAGGATGGAAGCAAGATCAATCCGACAAAGACCAACGGAGGATAACTCGAATAGCCGAGATCCGCCCAAGAAGGAAAAGGGGTGAGACCAACCGCTCGATAGTAGCGCCAGATGGCTTCGCCAATGAACCACGCGATTAATCCCAATCCCATCAGATTCCAGGCCAGCTTTTCATTCTTGAACCACATCTCTCCATTGCTTCTCTGGCGATGTATGGAATTTATGCAGATAAGAACCAGTACTCCCCCAACAAAGGCACCTACCAGTGGGACAAAGTTCCTAACTGAGAGAGGTCCCTCTCCCCCTAATGGGGTCGCTAAAAGCAGGATCATCAGGAGACTTATACCAGCAAATAATACCAAGACGACGCCGATACGTTCGCGCAAGTGCATCAAGCACCTCCAAAAATTCTTTATTAAGATGAACAATGGTGGTTACACCTTCGTACCTGGATTCATGCAACCCTGGGTACTGTTGCGATCATCTCCCGGAAAGCCCAAGTACCACAACAACCACTCCTGTTTGCTTCCAACATGGACTACATGAGCAAAATTGTTGAGTTTTGAGAAAAACACGCACAGAAATGATACATGTTGATAAATCTATCTGCTAAATAATAGCAGATTATAAGCATATGTTGCAGTAGTATTCCATTGTTGAGAAGGATTTTGGTACTTTTGGTTGGTGTGCCACGTTCATTTATGAATGGCGTAATGGGCCTCCACCGAAAGGCACCAGCAGACCCAGGAGCGTAACAGACCTATGAACGACCATCCCGTAGCTTCACAGTGCTTGGCACACAAGCCGTTTGGCAAAATTGGGACAGTGGTTAAAAAGCGTCGCGCATTTCACCTCGATTTTCTGTAACTAGGCCTGGAAGACGGCGTGATAAACAGCTGTCAGTGGCATCTGTGCTGACCAATGAGTCGCGACAACAAATCTTCTCGCTTTCAAACACCTACAGAGATCTTAGATGGACATCCCAACGTTAAACCGAGCAAATCTGCCCCTTTCCCTTTGTGGCTCTCTCTCTCTACGAGGTGGCTTCATAAGCCAAAGGAGCAGAAAAATACGTTCACGAGGATACGCTGCCAAACGTCCCGAAGATCCTCGTCCTCCCTCTTTTTGACAACCTATGCATTTTCGTGTATATTTATCAGGGGTTCCACGGCAACAGCACCCTTACACATTCCTAATGAGCTATCTCTGCTTGCAAAGCTCATTGAAGATGCGCAGAGAAGAGGGTAGCGCGACTTCCTGCCTGAAAAACAGCGTGAAGAAGAGGAGAAGAGATGCTCAAGTTATTCAGGAGGCTCAGACGAAAAGAGTCAATGATGCAGGAGATACCAGCAGATTGCCAGAAAGCATCCTATGAGCCTGTTGAGATACAAGGAAGAAGGTTTCTCCGCAATACGTCGTATGTGCTCCCGAAGGATGGAGGAGAGGTCAATCGGCTGGATTTCCAGCATTATCTGCTCAGGCAGGCGTTTAGGGGAGATTACCTTGCTCCAATCGGACACCACCCAGGCTCCATTCTGGATGTCGGAAGTGGCACTGGGATCTGGGGAAAGACGTTAGCACAGCAATTTCCGGAGACGCCCATTTATAGCGTGGACCTGGAACACATCAAAACCACTGGGCTGACCCCACCTAATTATACGTTCGTTCAGGGAAATATCCTTGAGGGTCTCCCTTTTGGCGATGAGAGCTTTCGTTTTGTCCATCAGCGGCTCTTAGTCTCAGCAATCCGGGCACCGTACTGGCCAACAGTGATCCGCGAACTCTTGCGTGTGACGCAGCCAGGAGGCTACATCGAGTTAGTGGAATGTGCCTTTGAGGGGATCAATCTTGGACCGTTCACCCAACACTTTTTTACCTGGGGCAAACAAGCGTTCCAGTCACGTGGGATTGACCTCCAGATTATTCCGGAGCTTGGAAGGTATTTGAGGGAAGCAGGGGTACGAGATATTCAGGAACGCCTGGTTGATCTGCCGCTTGGTTCGTGGGGAGGGCGTATTGGGTCGCTCACCCTGGAAAATCAGTCTATGGTATTTCAGAGCATGAGAGCAGTGTATACACAGATGGGTGGGGAACAGGAGTTTGATACCCTCCTCGCACAACTTCCACAGGAATGGGAGCACCACCACTCTCTTTTCCGCTTTTATGCCTTCTGGGGGAGGAAATAAGGCTTTCCCCGTCATTCCAGGTCACTGTCAGAGGGGACTCGCTCTTTTTGGTCCTCCCGTTTTTCTTACGGCACAGGAGGAGCATGGGCCGTTTACTCAAGAAAGGCAATGATATCACCATGGATAAGCGCTCCTCTTTTGCTGAGGATACGTCTTTCTATCGGCTCCACACGTTTGTCCAGGCGGTGCATGCCTCTCTTGATCCACTCCAGATGGGTCAGACAGCAACAACGCTGCTGAGTGAAGCGTTTCAAACCCGCTGCCTCTTCCTCTATCAGGCCGATCCAGCAGCATTGATCCTGCATCTGCTCTCCCAGATCCCTGGAGGTTCTCAGCGTGCTGCGGCCTCTCTCGCTCACCTGCCGTACTCTGAGCATGCCTCGCTCCTCGCCACAGCGTCCCAGCAGGACACACCTCTCCTCATTCCTGACCTGCACGATCCCGCCTCTGTTGAACGCGCTGAACAGGTTGCGCTCTTTGTCGATCAGGAAACGCACAGTTGCCTCTGCCTCCCGCTGTGGTGTGGCGGCATCTTTGAAGGGGTGCTTATTGCTGGGTTCGCAGCGCCGCTCATCGAGACAGGATGGGATCTTTCTTCCCTCCTCAACTGGGGACTCCACCTGGCCACTGCGCTCTCGCGGGCACGCCAGCACCAGCAAGTCACCCACGAACACCTCCGTCTGCGGCAGATCCTGGATCAATTACCTGAGGGGGTTATCGTCACGGAGGTCACCTCTGGCCTGATCCGGTACGCGAACCCGGTCGCTGCCCACATCCTGGGCCGTGATCTGGCTGACCTGGTTGGGGCACCCCTGCAGCTTCCTGCATCTATTCACCAGCGGCTGTTGAGGCAACACCATCCGCTCTTTTTCTGGACCTTTGCGGTGATCCGTGCGCTGAGCGGTGAAACACTCCACCAAGTGGAGACCGTGGTCGTACGCTCAGATGGGACCCAGATCCCGGTCCTCTGTTCGAGCACTCCCCTGTGGGCGGCCCAGGGCAAGATGAGTGGTGCCATTCTCATCTTGCAAGACATCACCGCCCAGAAACATCTGGAGCGTGACAAAAATGCCTTTCTCTCGCAGGCCAGTCACGAGTTGCGCACCCCCCTCACTGCTGTTCTGGGCTATGCGGACCTCTTGCATACGTTCGCAGGCGCTTCGGGATCTGTTCAGCTTGATCCTGCAGAACTGCGGGTCGCGACGACGCATATCACGAGCCAGGCGGAACGAATGGCCTGGCTCATTGACGAAATGCTTGATCTCTCTGCGCTGGATCAGGACCAGTTGGTCCTCCATGTCGCCGAGCATAACCTGACCCAGATCCTCACGCAGGTTGTGGAGACGCAGACGACCGCCACGAACCATCAGCTTCATCTCCTGCTCGATCCCCATATGACCGCCGAGGACGTTCGTGTCCGGATCGATGCCACGCGTGTGACACGAGCCTTTCACAACATGGTGAACAACGCGATGACCTATAGTCCTCAGGGAGGCGACATTGAGATTGGCATGCGCCTGCTGGGTCAGCCATCCACGCAGGTGATGGTCTGGGTCCGGGATCATGGTCTCGGTATTGCGCAGGAAGACCTTCCCCATGTGTTTGATCGCTTCTACCGCTCTGCAACGGTGGATCGTGCCATCAGTGGTCTGGGGGTTGGTCTCTACCTGACGAAACAAGTGATCCTGCGTCATGGCGGACGTATCTGGGCGGAGAGCGTTGAGGGACGTGGTGCCACTTTTTTTGTCATCCTTCCCTTGCCCTCTCCCTGACGTTCCAAGGAACGCTGTGTGCCGTGCAGAGGATTGAAGAACTGTCCCACCAGGGGCTCAAGCCCAAACACGCTCTTCCTTTCTCAAGAAGAAGGAATGAAAGGATCGATCATGTCAACAGCACCGAAAAAGTCAGAACAGACCAACACCTATTTCATCGACCCAGAAAATGCGGCAGAAATGGCTCGTTTACTGAAGCAAGATCGCTTTATTACCAGAGAGATGGGGGGCGTCTTTCCCGAACGCTCCCGTCTCGCAGGCATGCAACAGATCCTCGATCTGGCCTGTGGTCCTGGCGGATGGGTGCTCGATCTCGCCGAGGCGCATCCGCAGATCCAAGTGGTGGGGATCGATATCAGTGAACTGATGATTGCTTTTGCCCGCAGCCGCGCTTCATCACAAGGGGTGCCCAACGCACGCTTCCAGGTGATGAACGCGCTCCATCTGTTGGATTTTCCAGATCACTCTTTTGATCTGGTGAATGCACGTTTGCTGGTAGGATTTATGCCCACGCGTGCCTGGCCTTCCCTCCTGCATGAGTGCCTGCGCATTACACGAGCGGGGGGAAGTATTCGCCTCACTGAAGGGGATACGTGGGGCATCACCACAAGTCCTGCCATCGAGCAATTACGTCGTCTGTTCTCGCGGGCCTTACAAGTCGCGGGATACAGCTTTTCGCCTGACGGACAAACCGCTGGTATAACGCCTGTGTTACGCCGTTTGCTCCACAATGCGGGCTATCGCACGATCCAGAAGACGGCTCACGCCATCGAGTATTCCTATGGGACGGAGGCCTACGAAGACTTTTATCTCAATTTCCAGGTTGCTTTTCAGTTAATGCAACCGTTTCTCATCACGTGTGGTGTCACCACGCAAGAGGAAATCTCCCTCATCTACGACCAAGCGATGAGAGAGATGCGCGAAGAAGATTTTGGGGGAGTGTGGTCCTTTTTGACGGTAACAGGGGAGAAGGAAGGATCCCTCTAAACAAAGAGCATCTTCCTATGGAGGATGTTTCAGAGGGGCCTGACACTTTACGAATAACTTGGCTCTGACACAGCTTTGGTGATAAGCTGACCAATCGTAAAATTTTAGTCGTGATTTTGCGCACCAGCGAAAATCGCTCCATACTAGATAAGCTCAGCTTATCACCAAAGCTGTGTCAGAGCCACAAAATGAGTCAAACGACAGTACTCACGCCTTTTCCTGGAACGTATTTCCCGCAACCAACCGGGTTATCTGGACGAATCTGTTTCTCGATGAGATAATCATGGTAGAGGCGAACCACCGTGAGCCTCTGTTGCATGGTAGCGCGAGAGAGCCATGTCCAGAGCCAATGTTCTCTCCATTGGCTCCTCTGGGATTAGCCCGCGTGGCGAGGTTCTGGACGTAAAGCGCCAGGGATTCGCGCGTCGGTGTTGAAGGCGAGAGGTTGTGCCTGGAGCAGAAAGCAAGGTAAAAGTCCCTCGCTGGCTTGCTCTCTGTCGTCACATATGGTACGGTACATTCCTGTCATTTCTCGCTTTCTGGATTTTTTTTGAATGTCCCTAGTAGAGCAAGAAATGGCTTCTTTTCCTCTTTCGGGACTATCGGGTACAGCGAAAAGCCCTGGCCCAAACGTCACTACTGTTGACAGATAGGACTCCAACTCTGCTATACTAATATAGGATAAACGCGAGAAGAAAAAGTGTAAAAGTGTTTGATCCTAAAACAAACAGTTGTATACACTTCTCTCCTATTTCTGAGCAATGGTGAAGGGGAAAATACGTATGACCCAAGGCGAACAACGCATAAGCAAGGATAGCATTTCTGCGTATGAGTTGCCAGGAGGTTGGACCGCCCTGCAGTTGCTCCAGATGCAAGCTTCGCTGATCGAGTTAGCCCATGATGCTATTCTTGTTCGCAACCTGGAGAGCCACATCATCCTTTGGAATTATGGTGCAGAGAAATTGTATGGGTGGGCATCTGCAGTTGCAGTCGGTCAGGTAACGCACGATCTGTTGCAGACGCAGTTTTCTGAGGGCATTGCTGCGACGGATGCCGCGCTAGAGCAACAAGGAAAATGGGAAGGAGAGCTTACCCATATCTGTGCCAATGGAAGCCAGGTCATCGTAGAAAGTCGCCAGGTGCTCATGCGCGATGAGAGTGGGCAACCATTCATGATTTTAGAAGTCAACCGCGACATCACTGCACGGAAAGCGGAACAGGCTCGTATCTCTCAGGACACCGAATCCCTGCGCCAGCTTAATCTCGATCTACAACGCAGTAACCAGGAATTACAGGACTTCGCCTACGTGGCATCCCATGATTTACAAGAGCCGCTGCGTAAAATTCAATCTTTTGGTAATTTGCTGCACGAAGAATATGCACCGATATTAGGCGAAGGGAAAGAGTATATTGAGCGTATGCGCTTGGCCGCTACCCGTATGCGCATTCTCATTGAAGATTTGCTCACTTTTTCCAGAGTGACCACCCATGCTGCACCTTTCTCTCCCGTGAATCTTAACAGCATTGCTCGCGAAGTCGTAGACGATCTAGAAGTACACATTCATGCTACACAAGGTACAGTTGAGATTGAAGACCTCCCGACCATCGATGGCGATCCGCTACAAATGCGCCAACTTTTGCAAAACCTCCTTGGCAACGCCCTCAAATTTCATCGGCGTGATGTACCACCCGTCGTCAAAGTACGAGTCGAACTGTTTACCCTTTCCGAGGAAGAACTACCATCCCCGTCCAACGTCAATACTTGGTGCCGACTCTTTATCGAGGATAATGGCATCGGCTTTGATGAGAAATACCTGGATCGCATCTTTACCGTCTTTCAGCGCTTGCATGGGAAAAATGTGTATGAAGGCACTGGCATAGGTCTGGCTGTTGTCCGCAAAATTATGGAACGCCATGCTGGAACGGTTACTGCAAAAAGTTGTATAGGACAAGGTTCCACGTTTATTGTCACGTTACCTGTTGGAAGAGTATCAAAAGAGGAGAATACGGGTGGGAAATAAGGATGCAGTGGTCATTTTAATGGCTGATGATGACGAAGATGATATCTTACTTACCAGCAAAGCCCTTCAGAAAGGGAAACTGCTTAATCCCCTCTACACAGTGTGCGACGGAGAAGAATTGCTGGATTACCTCCTCCGTAGAGGCGACTATATAGATGCAACGCGTGCTCCGAGGCCAGGCGTCATCTTGCTCGATTTGAATATGCCGCGCAAAGATGGTCGGGAGGCGCTTAAGGAAATTAAAGCGAATGCTGATCTCCGGGACATTCCTATCGTCGTTTTTACCACCTCAAAAGCCGAAGAAGATATTTACCGGACCTATCAGTTGGGAGTCAATTCTTTTATCACCAAGCCTGTCACTTTTGAGAATCTGATCGAAGTGATGCAGATGTTAGGCAAATACTGGTTTGAAATAGTTACTTTACCCTCAGAGGAAAAGAGACGCACCCATGCAGATACCAGTGACGAAAATTCTGCTCATTGAGGATGACGAAGAAGATTTTTTCCTGCTCAAAAAACATCTCGCTCGTATCACCGAGGCTCACTATGAGCTTCATTGGGAAGATTCGTATAAACAGGGACTCATCCAATTGCTCTCAGGTCAGCATGATCTCTGTTTCGTGGATTACCGTTTAGGTGAGCGTAACGGCATCGAATTAATTACAGACGTCAGACAACAAGGATCAACCCTCCCAATTATTTTGCTCACAGGAGCAAACACATCTGATCTGGATATTCAGGCGTTGCAGGCAGGTGCAGATGATTATATCGCTAAGGGACATCTGCAAGGAGATCTGCTGCATCGCGTTATCCGTTACACCATCGAACGAAGAAAAGCGGAGCAAGAACGAGAGCGGTTACTCCACGAGCAACTTATGATCACTGAACGCTATCAGGCCGAGCAGGAGCGCACGCGCTTACTCGAAACCCTTACCTTCGAGCGTGCTCAATTCGAGGAAGTTCTGCGTCACCTTCCCTCAGGTGTTTTGATTGCGGAAGCACCAACTGGCAAGATTGTATTAGGAAATTCACAGGTCGAAACCATACTCCGCCATCCAGTTTTCTATTCGCCAACCATCCAGGACTATACCGCATGGGTGGGCTGGCATCTGGATGGACGACCTGTGGAAGCAGATGAATGGCCGCTGGCGCGTGCTGTGGGCGGCGAAAGCTGTTCAGAAGAGTTTAAGTATCAGCGCGGTGATGGGAGCATCTGTTTTATTCGCGTCAACGGTGCCCCTATCAAAGATCTCGCTGGCAACGTGATCAGAGGCGTGATCTCCTTTAACGATATCACGGCTCAAAAAGAGCTGGAACACCAGCAGGAAGTGTTTATGAGTATGGCTACACACGAACTCAAAACGCCACTTACCTCGCTGCAAGGGAATGTACAATTGGCCCAGCGGCGTCTACAGCGCGTGCTACACACGCCAGAATTGCCAACTGCTGAACTCCAAACAGGTCTGGAAGAGGTGCTGCTCTTGCTAAGTCGCAGCGAACAGCAACTGCGTATCCAGAATCGTCTGATCAATGACCTGCTTGAGACATCGCGTATTCAAACAGAGGCTTTCGAGTTGCTGCTGGAGACGTGCGACCTGATGAACTTGATAGAAGAAACTGTCCTTGATTTTCAGACGGCTCATCCAGAGCGCAGCATCATGCTGGAACTTTCAGAGCAAGATACGGTCCTGGTAAAGGCTGATCCTGATCGTATTAGACAGGTTTTAGGTAATTATCTCGCCAATGCCCTCAAATACTCACCCACTGAAACGCCTATTCAGGTTGGGGTCAGTCATAATGGAGAACAGATACGCGTCTGGGTGCGCGACAGTGGGCCGGGCTTGTCTGCTGAGGCACAACAACACATCTGGAGACGGTTTTACCAGGTACCTGACATCCAAGTGCACAATGGATCGAGTGTGAGCCTCGGCCTGGGTCTCTATATTTGTCAGAAGCTTATCAGCAAACACGGTGGCCAGGTCGGCGTAGAAAGCCAACTCGCGCAAGGATCAACCTTCTGGTTTACTATCCCATCCCTCTACTCGGCAAAGACAATTTTGCTCTCAAACAGCCAGCACATAAAAGAAGCTTCCTCGCTGTAAAATCAAACACAAAAATGGTGGAGTACTGACCTTGACTTTGTACAATTTGGTGAAAAGCAGAGGACATGCAAGCCTGCTGGGGTAAGATACAAGCTGATGAAAATCGTATCGTGCTCAGGAGAAAGTTCATGCCTCTTCCCGATCCCATGAGAGAGGTTAATGAAGCGCACGGTGACAGTGCTGAGGACACAGTAGATGATCGCCATGCCGAAAAGTATCTGGAAACCCAGCTAGTGGGTGTGTCAAAGCCATATCAACGCAAGGCAAGTATAAACGCAGTGATGCTCGGCAACATGTGTCATTTGCCCCATTTTATCGGTGCGAACCAAGAGGGCTGTATTGACAGCTCTTCTATAATGTTAATCAGCAAAAGAAAAAAACAACGAGGTAACAGGGTGGCATGGCTAAAAAACTGAATCAGATTATCGCAGTGGAGAAAAACATCAAAGGCCGGGCACTGCAAGAACTAACGGAAGCGCATCATTCACTCCAAAAGACCACACTACTCGCAGGCATTGCGCGTACGTATCGGCCCAAGGACGAAGAGGGCGAGCAGTTCCCACCAGAATCGACAAAAGTACAGCTCAAAGGCGAAGATGTGATCCGCAAGACCACGGAGACGTTGACCAAGCTCTTCGACGTGGTAGCTATCAAGGACTGGGCGAACTGCCAGGCCAAAGCGGACGTTATGGTGGACGGGCAAAAACTGCTGAGTAACGTGCCCGCAACATACTTGCTCTTCATTGAAAAACAACTGGTCGATCTGCACACCTTCATCAAGAAACTGCCGATCCTGGATGCTTCCGAAAGTTGGGTCTTCGATCAATCGGCAGACTGTTGGGCCACCGAGCCGATGATGACCACCAAAACGAAGAAGGTGCCGCGTAACCATGTCAAAGCGGAGGCTACTGAGTACCATCCGGCGCAGGTCGAGGTCTATTATGAGGATGTCACCGTCGGCAACTGGCGCACTATCAAGTTCTCCGGCTCGCTGCCTGCGAAACGCGTGAACGAGCTATTGGCGCGGGTGGAGAAATTGCAGGAAGCGGTGAAGTTCGCACGCGAAGAGGCCAATAGCATGGAAGTTGAGGATGTGAAGACAGGCGAGGCCATCTTAGGCTATCTTTTCGCATAAATACCCCTTGCATTCGGCGTCTGTTTGCTTTAGACTAGGAACCGGAGAACAGACTAAGACTGATCGTTAATCTGAAGGACAAGGCGTGACAAGTGCTGGTTCGAGTCCAGCCCTCACTATGACGCAGTGAGGTAGCCCAAACGGCAGAGGCAACGTCCTGGACAACCCATACTGAGACTCTCTCCACAGTCTCAGCATTCATCGCCGAACGCCAAATCAAATGTCGCAGGTCGATATCATTGGGATGCTGGTTCGAGTCCAGCCTGGCCAGCCTATCCTTTCATTGGCCGGTAGCTCAATGGCAGAGCGCATCGATTTTAGACTGAACCCGCGACTTAAAAGTGTTGGTGTGTGCAAATGGGCGGTAAACCGAGGCCCGAAGCAGTGCTATTCTTCGGGCCTCTTCCTTTTTTGCAATGGATATGTACGACAAAGCCTGCAATATACAATACAGCCAGCGAAAGGACCATCATCATGCAAACGCTGCTCGCAAATATCATTTTCGCCGTTGTCGTCGGTATCCCCAACGCGCTGATCCTGGTCATGCTGCTCAACGCTTGGCCCCTGCGCACCATTGATCCGCAACTTCCAGACAAGACGAGGCGCAAACAGGCGAAAAGCCTGACTGATGGAGCGCGGATTGCACGCAATTGTATGATTCTTGTGATTGGGGCAGCCGCGTTCTATTTTGGCCTGAGTCTGGGTGAAAGACATCTCGATCCGGCAGCGATCCAACTCAGCCTGGAAGGCTTGCTGGGCGCACTGTTGCCACTTGTAGCCTGGCGCTGGTTCGCGAGTCTGGCGAAGCGTTATAAGACCGAAATATAGATAATTTGTCATCTTTCTGGCACAGTACAGGCTTTGATGTCATATAATAGGTTGCTACCCACATTCCCAATTTGCAATAAAGAAAGAATGAGTACCCTATGACATTAAAATTTGGCTTGATTGTCCCACAAGGCTGGCGCATGGACTTGGTGGGCATTGCTGACCCAGTTGAAGCGTACGAGACAATGACGCGTGTGGCCCAGGTAGCCGAGGAGGTCGGCTTCGATTCGATCTGGCTGTTCGATCATTTCCACACTGTGCCCAAACCCACCCAGGAATTCACCTTTGAGTGCTGGATGAGCACGGCAGCACTGGCTCGCGACACCAAACGCGTGCGTATCGGCCAGATGGTGAGTTGCAACGGCTATCGCAATCCCGCCCTGCTAGCAAAGATGGCAAGCACTGTCGATGTGCTCTCACATGGTCGCCTGGACTTTGGCATCGGCGCTGGCTGGTACGAGCACGAGTACAAGGCGTACGGCTATGACTATCCCGACGCACCCACGCGCCTACGTTACCTGCGCGAGGCTGTGCAGATCATTCGGAAGATGTGGACGGAGGACGAGACAGTTTTCGATGGCAAATATTATCACGTCAACGGTGCGATCAATCAGCCCAAGGGCGTGCAAAAGCCACATATTCCGCTGCTGATCGGCGGTGGCGGTGAGAAGGTCACACTCAAGTTAGTCGCGCAATACGGTGATGCTTGTAATATCGGGCATCAGGATAACGCGGGCCTTGTTCACAAGTTCAATGTGATGAAGCAACATTGCGAGAATGTCGGGCGCGATTATAACGAAATTCGGCGAAATGTGCTCTATAACTGCGCAATTGCGGAGACGGACGAAGAAGCGGTGAAAATGGCTGAGGTCTTCGCACGCAATATCCCCTCCGGGCGCTTCCGTGAGCAGGCGCTCGTTGGCACACCCGCCGCGATCCGCCAACACCTGCACGAGATCGAGCAAGCTGGAGCGCAGGAGGTGGTTATCTGGCTACCCGATGCGGCTAAACTGGACTCGGTACGCCTCTTTGCTCGCGAGTGTATTCAGCATT
>JBDTBU010000189.1:0-4682 GCA_039923935.1 Ktedonobacteraceae bacterium
GTAGAGATCTTCAAATGATAAGACGCGCAGCGAGACAGGATAAGGTTTACCACCAACGGAACTCCAAAAGACGCCCTGTCCGGGAATAGGCTCATTGAGGAGCACACTGAGAATATCGACGCTGAAATGGGCATTCGCACGCTGAACGTTGAGCAGATCGGTGGTGGAAAGGAGATGGAAGAGAAACCAGTTATCACCCTGGCTCAGAATATCGTGCGGAATACTCCCTGGTTGCTGAGTAATAAGTAAGACTCCCAAATCGTATTTTCGGCCCTCTTTGACCCATGCGATATAGGGTTCGGAGGCGGTGGCCCTTTCATTGAGCACAGATTGTGCCTCTTCGATCACTGCGAGTGTAGGAATGGTTTCCGGTACAGCGGCGGTAAATTGCTGCTGGTTGTGATCAAAAATGCGACGTAAAATCAGGCCGGAGAGGATCAAGCCCTGTTGCCCACGCATCTGAGAAATATCCACGATGCAGAGTTTTCCCTCTTTCAGCGCATAGATCAGCATGTCCAGAAATTGACTGCTTTTATCGTGGAGCATTTGTACAATACTTGTCATATTCCCTCGTGCCGCCATCGCCTCCATCTCCTGTTTGCTTTCCAGGCCAAGCAGAGTGCTGATTTCATCGAGCGAGGCTTGGTTCCTGCCCTGATCGATCAAGTCAACCAGTCTTTCCCAGTTACGCTGATTCAAACCCTTGAGCTTACGCACATTTTGTTGCTCCTGACGCTCTTGATTGAGGGAAATACCAATCACGTCAGAGGGACTTAAACGCCTGATATCTAATTTAATCCCTCCTGCAACAAAAGAACTGTAAAACTCGCTTGGACCTTTCCGAGGGGTAAAAACAACGATTTTATCGTGTAGTTTGGGGACATCACAGAGAGCAGGGCGGCCCTTATCGTCAGGCCAGAAATACTCGCCGTCTGGGTCAAAGATGATGGTCCCAACCGGGACTTTTCTGCCGCCGCGCTTGATGGTTACGGGCGTCTCCTCGTAGAGCTTACTGAAGAGGAGCTTATTCAAATTGGATTTGCCAAAGCCTGCGCGTGCGAAAATAAACGAGCGGCGGGCCACCAGACTTTCCACTGGAAATTTAATCAGCACCTCTGGGGAGACGATGCGCATCCAATCAGCCGTATGGGGATTGTGCTGGCCAGCAGAATAGATGAATTCGCCCAGGGCAAAATGACCAATCGCCGCTCCTTCAATCGTGTGTCCAACAATTTCCTGCAAAACTTGGTCAGATGGGAATGCCACAGGACTACCGACATGGGGTAAACGGCGATGAGATGCCACAAACGTGATCGAGCCGTTATTGTTGCGTAACACTCCCAATACACGAATATTGATTCGATATTTCAGATAGTCCGAGCGCAAATCGTCAGGAACTTCTCTATTTTCGCGTAACGCTCGTAAATTGAACTCTTCGCCATAGCCAGAGGTCAGTTTGCCCTCAGATGAGAATGAGGCGATTCTTCCCAGGATTGCTTCCTCTGCCGTTTCTAGACGAATAAGCAGGAATTGACCATGCATTGGAATACGCTGAAATTCGGTGCGATAGGGCAGAACGAGGTCTGCGTGAAACTCTAAACCACCTTCGCAAAAGCCACGAAAGATGCCAATAATCTTCTCTGGCGGAAAAATTTCGAGATATGGCATTATTATCCGTATTTCCTTTTTTACTCGTATTTGCGCTGCGATAGATTATTTTCCTGTAAACGAAAGGTATCTAAAACAGGTGCCTCTTGTGCCAAGACTTGACGAATGCCAGCAAAGATATGGTCCTGGAAGATAGTAAAATCGAAATCGACCAGTGCAGCATGTTCATGCGCTTTTTGTAGGCATTGAGGGTAGTATGGCACTGGAAAGCCATTATTAGCATCCGCCACCATATAGCCAAAGATGGGTGCTGCCTCGCCCGCCTGGGGCAGAAAAATATCGACTGGCCAGATGGGATCACGCGAACCTTTGCCGAACTTGACGAAAAACATTTTACCACCAGCAAATTGCTGTTGAGCGCTTTGTTCAGCCGCTCTATCATCACCACGCGTGTATTCTGACCAGCGATACGCTTTCTCTTCAATTTCTCGCGGAATAGGCACATATGCCGCATGTTTGGTCGTCAGAATGTGTTCAAGGGCCATCGCCAGACGATAACGTGAAAGCACTTTATTCTGTTTGGCTACTCCTACCAAATACAGCCGACGCTTGTTTTGCTGCCATTGCCGTTCAATGCCCTCTTGTATGCCTTGCAGATAGGTGTGGAAGAAATCGCGGGCAAAAACGGTACTACGCAGCAGACCATCGCAGACAAGCAAGGTATCGGTGCCAAAGTCTTGCTTGCGTACAATCGAAAAAAGCGCGGCCCACTCTACCATCTCCCGATAGACCTGGACCCAGCTCAAGCTGGTTGGTTGGCCCGCAGGGTTTTGGCGAATCATATGGCTCAATGTGGTAAGATCGCGCACTCCCACATAGGCCATCATCTCACCGAGCCTAGTACGCGGTGTGCCATCGTCAGTGAATTGCTTGGCACTGAGGTCACTGATACTCGTGGTTGGTGTGATTGCTTCAAGACAATATTCCCGGTTATTCGAATCAACAACCCGCACGATATGGATAAGAAACGGATCAAATTGCAGGCTATTGTTGCCCCCATCAGTCGCGACGAGTGAGAGAGCCGTGGTGGGGCGTGGAGAAATGGGTCGAACCTCATTGCGTAACGGGCGGATTTCACTGCGCAATTGATCGAGCAGGGCGCGGTCAGCTTCTATCCTCTCAACAATTTCCTGTTTGAGTTGAGCATAGTTTTGTGGGTCCATCAAAAAGCTTTCTCATGATATTTAGACAGGTATACAGGTATATACAAGGTCGAGAAGTGTGGCAAGAACAAACTATTCCTCTCAGATACCATATGCATAATAGTGCAAATGTTTTAATATTACAACAAGCAAGCAGTAAAAACGTGCCAATAATCCGGGATATGTCTTTTATGGACATATTTGCTATGATTAAAATAGCATAGTAATCGATACGTTTCGGAGAAAGAAGCACCAACCCATCATGCTACAAGATGAAAAAATCTACCTACGCCCTTTACGTCAAACTGACCTGCCAGTTTTCACTGCCTGGTCTAACGATATCGACTATCTGAGTGAGTTTAACTTCTTTGGCTTGCACCAGGAGAATAGCCGGGATAAAGCGTTTCAAGAAAATGGCCTGCTTGGTGTGCAACATGGTATGCTTGTTGTGATAGCACGCGAGAATGAGCAGATCGCGGGCGATGTCAGTTATCATCAGCAGCGCTACGGCCCCAACGACGGGAGCATTGCCTACAATATTGGCATCGTTCTGGCCCCAGAGCATCGTGGTAAGGGCTATGGCGTCGAGGCTCAGCGTTTGCTGGCCGAGTATCTCTTCGCAATTTACCCAGTCATGCGCGTCGAAGCTAGTACTGACATCACCAACATTCCTGAGCAGCGTGCTCTGGAAAAAGCCGGGTTTACGCGTGATGGCGTGTTGCGCAAAGCACAATGGCGGAGCGGAAGTTGGCATGATCTCGTAGTGTATAGCAAGTTGCGTGGGGAGTAAAATTCTATAAAAGTGTGATAAGAAAAGGTGCAATGGCGAAAAGCTATTGCACCTTTTCTTATCACACTTTTCTTAACAAATCGTCTCGATGTCCTTGATAACGTTATCAACAAGCAATCAGTATAAAGAGGCAATCTGTTACAGAGAAGGGAGAGAGAAAGAGCATTACCGATTGTGATGCCCAAAATGCATGACCGGAGAGGCAGGCATTGCTCCCGCGTCCTCGCTTATGGGGAGAAGGGACGATGTGCAATGCGAACAGCGTGTGGCCTGCAAGGGAATCGACTCGCAGCAATAGGGGCAGTCGCGTTTGGTGCTCTCCACTTTTTGTGGTTTGTAGCGCTCCAACATGACTGCGACGGGCCGCACAACGAAGAAGTAGAGCACCGTCGCGACAATCAGAAAACTGATAACCGCGTTGATGAACTCACCAAGTTTCAAGCCAGTGCCGTATGGCAGGGGAACGATCAAGCCGGAAAGATTCGTTTTGCCAGCGGGAATAAGCGGGGTGATTACGTCAGTGACGAAGGCTGTGACCACTGAGGTGAAGGCCGCGCCAATCACGATACCGATGGCCAGATCAACGACGTTTCCACGTAAAATAAAGGCTTTGAAGCCTTCCAGACTCTGCATAGCGCGTTTTTCTAATGCGCCCAGATTGGGTTTGGGGATAGATGACATGTAGTTATCCTCCATTACTTACCTATCAAGCAACAGGCCGGGCAATACGGCCTCTCTTTCTATGATACTCAGAAAATGCTGTGGCCCAAATTGCTGCGTGATAATAGGAAAGAAGGTGGAGCATTTCCACATGCTGCTCGCTCATCCAGCTTGACATAAAAAGAACAGCCCTAGCGTGCGTAAGTGTATCCATTGTCATGGGTGAAAGAGTATTACTAATAGGATGAACACAAATGGATCATCCAAAAAGCGCCCACACCATTCAGGTAATATGAGCACATGCTAAAGGAGGCAACCACATATGAATGAGAATCAGAAAGATTTAGGCACGCAGGGTAAAGCAGATTCACTGAGAGGGAAGATCAATCAGGCTGCGGGCAAGATCCAGAGAAAAGTGGGAG
>JBDTBU010000190.1:0-5052 GCA_039923935.1 Ktedonobacteraceae bacterium
TCGTGCCTGGGGATGACTGCCTGAACCTGAATATTTGGAGTCCCAGTCTGGGCAACGATGCTCGCCTGCCGGTGATGGTCTGGATACACGGAGGCGCGTTTCGTGCAGGCTCTGGCGCAATCCCTACATATGACGGCCAGAACTTTGCCCGCGACGGCGTGGTGTGTGTAACCATCAACTATCGCCTGGGTGTCGAGGGGTTTCTCTATTTGGTCAATGGTACCGCCAACCTTGGCCTACTCGATCAGATTGCCGCGCTTGAGTGGGTGCACGAGAATATTGCCGCGTTCGGTGGCGACCCGGACAAAGTGACTATCTTCGGCGAGTCTGCTGGCGGCATGAGCGTCACGACACTGATGGCTATGCCACGAGCAGCTGGACTCTTCCGGCGTGCCATCGCGCAAAGCGGGGCCGGTCATCACGCCATCTCGCTGGAAACTGCCCGTTTGGTGAGCCAGAACCTCGCCGAGAAACTAGGCGTAGCAGCTACCCGCGAGGCCATTGCGGAAGTCCCACGCGACACACTGCTCCAGGCCCAAGTAGAGATCGGCAACGAAGCAGCCACAAACCCCGATCCACAGCGTTGGGGCGATGTCGTGCTGAACGCCATGCCTTACGAACCCGTGATCGATGGTGAACTGCTGCCTGCACTGCCCATCACGAGTATCGCTGCTGGAAATGGCGCACGCGTAGACCTGCTGGTCGGGACCAACACTGAGGAGTACCGCTTCTTCACCGTGCCCAATGGCGTCATCGACTATCTCAACGAAGATACTCTAAGTAAGTTCCTTATGAACTACGGCCTGCCCGCAGAAGAGGCGCTGGCCGTCTATCGCGAGGCGCAGCCCAACGGCAGCACAGGCGATCTGTGTAGCGCCTTGATTACCGACTGGTTTTTCCGTATCCCAGCGATACGTCTGGCTGAAGCTGGTGTGGCGCTTGAGCAGGACACCTACATGTACGAGTTTGCTTGGCGCTCGCCGCAGTTCGATGGGCGTCTCGGCTCCTGTCATGCCCTAGAACTGGCCTTTGTCTTCGATAACCTGTACCAGCCAGAGAATAGGGGCATGGTCGGGTCAGACGGACCACAAGAGCTTGCGACGGCCATGCACAAAGCCTGGGTCGCCTTCGCCACTACTGGCAACCCCGGCTGGCCGTGCTACGATCTCACTCGTCGTGCCACCATGGTCTTCGATACATCCTCGCAGCTTGTGGACGATCCACATGCTATAAAACGTGGGTTGTGGGAGGGTCGGCGCTAGGGTATTCTATGCTGAATCGAATGGAGCAAAAACGATGAAATCATTTTTGCTCCATTCGATTCAGCATGTATCTACTCCTCACTCGTAGTAACCGTAAATGCACCCCATTCGCCGATGAGCGTCTGCCCGTGGATCGAGCCGCTTTTGCCGTGCTCGATGGTCTTCTCAGTCATTAGGCCGAGGGCAAGCAGAAAGCTATTGAACTTGGCAGGCACCTCTTTGTAGCGTACAACCTCAACACCATCCACAAAATAGGCTACCTCGTCCTTGCCGCGATGATAGCTGATGCGATAGCGATGGAGTTGGCCCAGGCTGGTTTCGATGGGCTGTTCGACGAAATCACAAAAATATTTGGGCTTATCGTTCAGCTCTTTATCGGGCAAAGCCGGCACACCGGGAAAAGGCAGAATCCCGTAAACCGTGGCGATAGTATCATTGCATACAAAAAAATCCAGTGCCGCACCAGTGCTGAAGTCGAGCAAATTTGTAGAGATAAAGCCATCGTAGAGATCATGAGCCGCCGTTCCCGCACAACGCGCTTTCTGGCTCCATTCAAATGAAATCTCGCCGTTTTCGGGTGGGCTAAACATTCTGGTCGAGAAAAACATGTTTTTCGCGTTGTCCAAAATTTGCACCTGATTGTTGAAACGACTGAGTTGCGCGGTCACGCGCAAACGCTCTCCCTCAACCACAACGACAGCATTGGGTTCGCGATACGACCAAAAACTACCATCAGGCAGGGGAAAGCCGCCATACTGCCAGGTGCGTTCAACACCGGTAATGATGCTATGATAGTTGGCATAGGTGAGCGTCTCGGCCTGTGTCTCTGCATCGGCAAGCGGCGTAGTAAATGTTTCGTCCATGATGTTTTGTTCCTCTCTCTGAAACTCATAGGTTCGTGCTCTTATTGTAGCATGTCACAGCAGGCACGCTGCCAACAAAGACCCCTGTTAATCCGTATAACAAGAGAGATGAATATGCGAGACCTAGTAGAGTATAATAGAGAGAGAAAACATACGGCTCTCGCGAGGGAAGGAAAAAGTCTGTGGATAAACCAGAAGCTGACAAATTCGCGCACGAAAAAGACGCGTTGATTATAGTGCCAACAGAGCAAGATGCTCACGACGCCCTGATGCTCTTGCCGACAGGAGAGCATATGCACGAAACACTGGTGTACTTACCAGATGTAGAAAATGCAGATGAGGCGATGGTTCTCTCGTCAGAGTCAGAAAATGCAGATGATGAGGGGGAAGAAGAGGAGCCTCTCGTGCCGGAAGCTCAGACTAACCCGGAAAAGCGCCCTGCTGCAACAAACTTGCCCGATGAGAAAAAGGCCCAACAGGATATTCGGAAAAGAGTGGTTGATAAGGGCTTCAAGAAGCACAAAAATCCCGAAATGCCCAAACTGAGTCTGAATACGCTCACCAACTTGCCAGCCAGCATTGGCATGGTGCAGGGCTTTATGAAGGCCATCAACTGGAAGCAGGCCCAGGCGGACGTTTTGGAGGGTCTGAGCAATACCGTGGTAATCGTAGGTCAGGCCAATGCGGGCAAGAGTACGCTCTTCAACCACTTGAAAGGCGAGCAGATCTCCGAGGTTTCGCCGCAAGCGGGCACGACCAAAACCTTGATCCGCACCGATTTCGGCCCCTTCACCCTCGTCGATACACCTGGACATCTACCCGATGTTATGGAAACCGGCATCGCTCAGGCCAGCCTGGTGGTCTTTCTGATCGATGGCGAAAAAGGTCTGCGCCCGGATGACCGCAATCTGCTGATGACGATTAAGAAGCTGGGGAAGCCAATTATCGTAGCGGTCAACAAGATCGATGCGCTCAAAAACGAACAGGCTGGCGATGAACTAGCGAACGACGTAGCCATGCGCCTGGGCATAGCTGGCGTCATCCCGATCTCAGCCCGTACTGGCACGAATATCGCAGACGAACTGGTCCCGGCGATGATCGCAGCCAGTCCCGAAGCGGCTCTGGTGATTGGACGCGAACTGCCCGCGTATCGACGACGCGCAGCCCAACGCATTATTCGTAACGCGATGCTGGTGAGTCTCGCAGCAGGTCTGGAGCCGATCCCGTTGATCGATATCCCCATCCTACTTGGCACACAGGTACGCCTAGTCCTACGTCTGGCCGCGCTCTATGGCGAGCCAATCGATTCCGCTGATGGCCTGAAACATGCACGCGAGTTGGTGGTGACGATGATTAGCGGGTTGGGGATGCGTTATCTCGCTGAGCAGGCTGCCAAGCTCGTGCCCTTTGGCGGTGATATACTAGCTGGGGCCATCGCTGGCGCGGCTACATGGTCCATTGGCGAGGTCGCGATGGAATACTACGAGGGTGGCAAACGCTTCGATGCCTCACGCCTACGCACGATGACCGGCGGGTTTTATAAACGTTTCCGCAAAGACCAGGATATTGATGAATTGCGCCAACAAGCACTGACAGGGCAAGATGCGCCCTTGACTATCGAGCCACCAGAGAGAAAGTAACGTGTTTTTATGGCATTTCCGTATGAGCAATATGTAGTGCTCAATGAGCCGCTCAAAACGTATTATCCAGCAGAACAGGCGGAGCTAGCGCAGCATGTCGCACGCGAAGTTGCGCAGGCAGGCCAGTTGTTAAGTGAGTTGCTAGAGCAGCCAATGCCGCCCATTGAGATCCTGCTCGTGGCAACGGCTGATTGGGCATTTGCGCCCCAGGAAGACGAAGAAGAGACAGAGGGGCCAGCAACCATGCTGCCCTACTGGACCGATGTTACCTCGCCGTCCACGCTGGTTGTGCCGGAACAGATGGACGAGATTATTGGCGAGGGCACGCCGGAGAAGCGCTCTCTTCTGCTGTATCACGAATTGGCGCACGCGTTCCTGGAAAACGATCCACGCCCCTGGCCCGCAGAGATTCCGCTGTGGGCCGATGAATGGCAGTTGCAGTTCGCCGCCTTCTGGCTTTTCCAGCAGATTCACGGGCAGATTGAGGACATCACCGCCGATCTACACACACAGTTTGCCGCGATCTTCGAGCCGGAGCCAGATGGCAAAACGCCCGTGACGGTGCGCGGCTTCGATTGGTACGAGGACACGACGCCCGATGACTATCTAGAGTTTGTACTACTATTGGAGAAGTTCGCTAGCGATCTGCTGACGCGCTATGACGCCACGCTGCTGCCGCGTTTCCTGGCACTCTACCGACGAGATGTGCCGGGTCTGCTGAGCGACGAGGTGACGCTGCTGTTGGCCGAGGCGCTGGGAACTGGTGGAGAGCAATGGCTAGAGAATCTGGTGTACTTCTAATGCGTTATGGAAAGGGAATTTCAGTATGTTTCAGCGAGTAGCCATTGTGGGACTGGGACTGATCGGCGGCTCTATGGGTCTAGCTCTGCGCCAGGCTCACGCTGCGCAACAGGTGGTCGGCTACGATCTTGGACGCGGTGTCAGCGAGCAGGCACGCCGAATGGGAGCTATTGACCAAGCACATGACACCCTGGCCGATACAGTGCGTGGAGCCGAGATCATTATCCTGGCAACCCCTGTGGGAACGATACATGCCTTGCTGCAAGACATGGCGCGTATGGCCTCGTCAGGCGCGGTGATTACTGATGTCGCCAGCACCAAGAGCCAGGTCATGAGTTGGGCTGAGGAGTTTTTGCCTGACAACATCTCTTTTGTCGGCGGTCATCCCATGGCCGGAAAAGAGGTTAGCGGCATTGAAGCCTCTGATCCCACGCTCTTCCAGAATCGCATCTATTGCCTGACTCCCACGAAAAGAACCTCGCCCGC
>JBDTBU010000191.1:0-9670 GCA_039923935.1 Ktedonobacteraceae bacterium
GACCACATTTGGCGGATCGCGGTCATGAGTAGCCCCAGGGTAGGGCCAGTTGAGTACGTGATCTTGATGGGTGGGAGGCTCGTGATGCCCTCTTCAGCCATACCTGCCTGTAGCAGCGACATCGCCATCGTGGGATCACCTTTTGTAGGTGCGCCCCCTGGGCATTTCAAGTCTGCGTTGTATCCAGGCATGCCCGCTGGCACAATGTGGCAGGTGGGGATGTCGGTGCCCTTGAGTATGCTTGTGTTGAGCACATCTTTGTTGATAGCCAGCTCAAAGGCCTGCCGGATCTTGATGTTGTCAAACGGCTTGGCCAGGTAGTTCATTGCAAGGTAGCTGATACTCAGGTTCGAATATTGGTGATACTGTGCTCCCAACTTGGGCTTCTCTGTCGGGATCAGGGCTGCTGGGATGCCAGAGAAGTCCGCTTGGTTGGCTGTGTAGGCTTTGTATTCGGTATCCGCCGTCTTGAAGAAGTTATAATCAACTTCTTTCAACGCTGGAGCGGCACCATAGTAGTTGGGGTTGGGCACAAACTTGATCCCGGTGCTGTGGCTGTAGCTCTGGATCTTGAAGGGGCCGTCGCCGCCCTGGCCGCCGTTGTCTGACAGGTGATCCTGCCACTTGGGGTCGGTCCATTTGTCGATCACGCTCTTTTCAACAACCCAGGAGGTCGGATAGGCCAGGGCACCCAGGAAGTAGCCGGTGTTCTGGCTGAGGTCCAACTCAAGGGTATTGGCATCAATGACTTTGATACTATCGCCGATCAGCGTGGTGGGAGCACCAGCTTTAGCAGCGGTGAAGGCGGCGGAATCTTTGATCAGGCCCAGGTAGGTGGCCGCAAGTCCGCTACTCAGGTTGTTCACACTGGGTGACAGGGCGCGGTTGATGCTATAGGCCACGTCGTGGGCATCCAGGGTGGTGCCATCACTGAATTTCAGGTTGTGTCTCAGATGGAAGGTCCATGTCATACCATCCGCGCTGGTATCCCAGGACGTTGCCAGTTGGGGTTTGATCTGCAAGTGGTCGTCGAGCTGAACCATGCCAGTGAAGACCAACTGAATCGATTGCGATGAATACACATCGCTTGCTTCAGCGGGATCAAAGGTTGCGATATCACCGTTAGGACCGCCACCGTTGAAAGCGAAGCGCATCACTTGCTGGCTTTGGGGGGCTTTGGCACCTGTCACAGGTCCTGCTGGGGGGCCACCACAGGCTACCACCAGCATGGATATGAGACAGAGCAGGGTCGGAAGAAACCCAAGGGTGAATTTCTTGCCTAATTTCATGGGTATTTCTCCTTCGTGTGAAAAGGAATGTAAATAGACGAATTCTGTAAGGGACGCACTACTTGGGTGTTTCTCTGGACCTGCCCTGAGGAGATACTTGCGTACAGCACTCTCACCCGCAACATTTCATTGGTGCGCTGTGGGTCATGATGTATTGTCGCCATGCATACCCCTGTAATCGAGCGTACATAAACTTGGCACCCCCGCGTGGACGGTTTCGCAGAGAAAAATACGCTTGTTGATAAAAGCCACTACATTTACAATGGTATATATATTACGTCGCGTTTGTCAGAAACCTCACAGCGATCCAAGAAAATTGTTGGAAACTCGCAAACCTCAATGCGTTTTGCCACTCAAAAAGGGTGTATGAGACTGGACGCGTCCAGTCTCATACACCCTTTTTGAGTGACAAAAGTTAATGTTGGAGAATGTAGATACTGGCCCAGTCGTTGGGCGGAATAATGTCCAGGCCATTGTCTACCATACCTGCAACGTACGCTTTACGCAGAAAGATGTTACGGACTTGTGCAATGGGCAACCATGCGACATCGTTGACCAATTGCTGCTCAGCTTTCTGGTAGGCTTGCAGGCGGGCATCGCCTTGCGCCAGCGCGTCGGCGGTTGTGAGCTGGGCCTGCGTGTCCAGTTGGCGTGCAGCATCGCTGCTGGCATTCTGACCATAGTTCATATTATTGAAGACTGACCCATTGTCAAACTGGCGCGAGAGCCAGTCTTGCGGATCAGGATACTCGGCAACCCAGGAGAGTCCCCACATCTGCACACCCTGCGCGTTGCCAGTCGCCGCCGAAACTTGATCGAGCAAGGTGTTGGCATCAACGGGATTAGCTGTCACCGTGACACCCAGGACGTGTTGCCACATCGCAATCATGCTTTTCACTTCCTCGTCAAAGCTGCTGACACCAGTAGCATAGGTCAGGGTGATCGCTGGCATGTCTGAGACGCTTGACCAGTTCTCTTGCTGCAAACCCTGCTTGAGCAGTGCCTGTGCCTGTGTTGGGTTGCCTTTGAGTCCCTGAGTACCGTCCGGGCCAGTGAGATTGGGATTGTAGCCGGGCATCCCTTCTGGAATAATGTGGTTTGTGGGGATGACCGTATTCTTCCAGACATCTTTTGCCAGCGCCATTTTATCAATAGCCAAAGCGAAGGCTTGCCGAATGCTGACATTATCAAACGGCGCAACTTTGTAGTTCATGGTATAGTAATTGATCCATAATTGCGGCACTTGATGATAATCTGGGCGTGAGGTGATCGCGGGCAACGCGGCTAGTGGCACGCCAGAGGTATCGACTTTGCCCGCTGCATAGTCATTGTAAGCCGCCTCTTCCTGGGTGTAGAAGGGAAAAACGACGCTATTCAGTTGCGGTTTGGGGCCAGAATATTTCGGGTTGGGCACAAACGAGATGCTCTGGCTATGCGTATATTGCTTGACAATAAACGGGCCATCTCCACCACCTGTGTTCAAATGATCGGTGAAGGTGCTGCCATAGGTTGTGATCAGCTTTTGTTCAACCACATAAGAGCAGGCATGTGCCAGCATATCCAGGAAATAGGGAGCCTTTTTCTGGGTGGTGATCTGCACGGTATTTGGGTCTGTGGCTTGCAGACTATCGCCGATTAACGTCGTGATGCTGCCTCCCAGCAGTTTGCTCGCGTCGTTGATAATCCCCAAGTAGATGGGGGCAACGGTTGATTTGGTCGCTGGTTGGAGAGCGCGATCAATGCTATACACCACATTTGAGGCAGTCAGGGGTGTGCCATCACTGAAGGTCAAATGGGGTTTGAGATGAAAGGTCCAGGTCAGGCCATCTTGACTCAGATCCCAACTACTCGCCAGTTGGGGCTGGATTTGCATGTGATCGTCGAGTTGCACCAGGCCAGTATAGAGCATGGAAATAGCAGTCAGTGAGTTCTGATCGTAGGCCAGCGCGGGGTCTAGCGTCGTCAGGTCGGTATTGCCGTTGAGCATAACCATGGGCGATGTATAGACCTGCTGTTTCGCTGGAGCTTTGCCCACTTTGGCCACCGGATTGGAGCCGCCAAACAGGGAGCAACCTGTGAGAAGGAGAGCAGTTATAAGGCAGAATACAAAAGGTGTCGTGCCTCGGATTTTATTCCTGTTGCTAGGCATGCAAAAAAATCTCCTCGTGAAAATATCTACTATAATCAATGTCAGATTGTACGTATGCAATATATGTTGTAACGCAAGCTGGCTTACCGATGATGCGTGTGTAGGACGTTTGAGGAACATCCTTCACAGAAATGCAGCGAGCTGCCACGTTTCTGTGAAGGATGATATGCCATTAGAGGTTGCGCGTTGCCAGGGCTGCGGCACGCAACGCGACCAGCACAAAGCCTTCGAGGTTGGTCGCGGCTAGTTCGCTAGGCCAGGCCAGATATTCGTCACCAGCCGCTTGTACGATTTGCAGGGTATGACCCTGGTCCGCAACCGCATCGGCATGCGCGGCAGCCAGGCCAATTACGCCGAAGAGTGCACGCATATCGTGGCCCAGTTGGATATAGCGCCGCACGGTAGACATGGCCCCGCTGATATCCTGATCTGCAATCTGAGTGCTCAGGCTCCCTAGCAGGGCTGGCGCGATCATACCGCCGCCCGCGCTGGTTGGACGCGTGGCTGTACTCTGGCTCGTCGATGATCGGATATCTTTGGCGAGGGCGTTGATAGCGGTTGCAGCGGTGAAGAGCAAGGGCAGAGCTTCGACTTCCTGAACCTGTGTGTAGACGACGCGGGTGGCTGAGGCGAAGAGCAGACCGTGGGAGACGCGTAGAAAGAGATCGCGGTCCTCGTCACCGATGGACTGCACGAGATCGCAGGCAGCCAACGCAATGACCGAGCCAACCCCACGCGAAGATGCACCATTGGTGATGAGCACATCATAGACGCCCTGGCAGACCTGTTGCGCGGATGCCTCGCTGAGCAGGAGTGCACGCAGTGGCAGCGCGTTTTGATTGCGCGGCGCGGCCAGACGTGTGCGGTAACTAGCCAAGCTGTGGCGCGATTCGTTCAAGAAGATGCGTACCGTCTCGATCCAAGTGGGTTCCTCGGTGTGCAGCGCTAGGTGCGGTGCCAGCCAGTGCAGATAATGAGGAGTGTCCTCGCTCCATTCAACGGCGTCGAGTATCTGTGAGCCACGCAGCGCGAACAGCAGCGTGTGGCCGTTCTCCTGAAAGGTTTGCGCGATCCCCTCGTACAGCCGAACTGCGATAGCCCGATAATCGGCACCAGTGCCAAAGAGTCCAAATAATAAGCGCTCAACCATCTTGGGATCGCGTCCGAAGATAGCTTTCTGCATGGCAGTGCCAACGGCTGTTGCCTCAGTGGATAACTCGCCTGGGAAGAGCGGTTGTGGATAGTTTTGTGGCGCGTCCTTGCCAGCTCGCACTGCGGGTGCAGCAGCCATGAGGGCTTGCACTACCAGGGCAATGCCGCGTACCTGATCCTGACCTTCTTCACCCAGCGCGTAGCGCAAAGGGATCAACCAACGACAGAGCATACTGGCTGCACCAAGGGTCAGGACAACGTGCCCATCGCTATCGCCATGCATCGCGACAAGCCCAACCTGCCCGATCAATTCGGAGGCGTCTTCTGCGCGTGCGATGACATCATTCACGGCCTTTGTCAGCCCCGCTTGATCGCCTGCGTTAATAAGCTCAATCAATGTAGAAAAATGAGTACGAACTGCTACTGATGACATATGTGTGTTACCCTCATCCGGCCAGGTAAGCTGGCCCGGTCCTATCCTTATTCTTGTAAATCACGAATGGCCCGCTCGATATTTGGAATATCAGCGTATTCCTCGTCGAGCAATTTATAGCCGCGTTCTATATACAGTTCCGCCAACTTGGACCCGCGTGCTTGCTGGTTTGTGGCGGCGGCAATGAGTTCGGTTGTGCGATATTTTTCTGGCATTTGCCGGGCGATGCGCTGCATCCGTTGTTGTGTTTCCTGCAAAAGATGGGTATCTTTCCCACCCAGAGCGTAGCCTATGACGCCGACCAGCTTGGTCAGTTCTGCCAAGCGTTGACGGTCATTCATCGTCTGGATCAGCAATTCTTCGGCGTCCATATCATCCATCGGCATTGGATCGTCCGCGATGGGTGACAGCAGTGGAGTGGCCTGTTTGAAGCTGGAGACATGACTCATATATAACTGCCCATATTCCTGACAGCCCTGAGCTACTGCCTGCATGCGTGCTGGCTCATCTTTGGGGTTGATCGTGCCAAGGTCGCACAGATCGTCATCCCGATAGTCGGCCAGCATATGCAAATGATCTAGCGAACTTCCCTCTTCCAGCATAGGCGGAATAGGCATAACCGGCACATTGGTCGTATCTTGAAGCTCTTCCGGGGAGAGTTGCGCGGCCAGGAAAGAGGGAAGATACTTTGCCAGCGAAAGAGGCATCGGCGGGACCACGCAGTAGGTGCACAGTACAGTGTGTGAATCAGCCGTGCTGCGTGCCACAAAAATGGCATGACCCTTGGGCGTTTGTGAGTTCCCTCGTAAAAATTGTAGAGTCATCTCTCTTTTTAGTCTGGCGGTGTGCAATTCCTTGTGTCTTGCCGTAAGGTGGCAGCGCCGCCACTCCTTTCCATAAGCTAGAGCGAGCATTCATTTCACGATTGGTATGAGAAACTTTTCTGTGTTTATAATATGCGCTTTCACGAAGTATAGCAAGTCATTGTATTCATGCTGGCAGTTCCAGCCGAAGCCGGCGCTCGGCGAATGTGTTGGAAGCAATGCGCCGAGCGCCGGCTTCGGCTGGAACTGGATGGTGCTCGCGATGATGGATCTTGCAAAAAGTTGAGGCTCGTGTCCATTGTAGCTGTAAGTGTTCACACTTGACCTCTCTGATACACTGATACCATGATAAGACAGGAAGAAGTCGCTCACCTTCGGAAAGAAAACCAGGAACTGCGTGAAGTCTTGCGGCAGACACAAGAACTGCTGCGTGTGGCACTTACTCGGATCGAAGAACTGGAAAAGCAGAAAACGCCGCCGCCAGCCTTTGTGAAAGCGGATGTGAAAAAGCCAGACACCGAAGAGAAACCGCCTCGGAAGAAGCGTGCAGATGAGCACAACCATGGTCGTCCCCGCTCGGTGCCCACACAGATCGTGGAGCATCGGATCGTGACCTGTCCGGAGTGTCAATTGCGACTGGGTGGCATCAGCGTAGCGCGGGTGCGAGAGGTGATCGATATCCCACCGCCGCCACCCGTCGAAGTGATCCACCATCGGATATTCAAAGGCTGGTGCGCGGGGTGTCAGAAATGGCACGAAGCGCCAGTGGATCTGCACGCGGAGGTGTTGGGGCAGGGACGCATTGGGGTGCGACTGACCAGCCTGATGGCCACACTGCGCACGGTGATGCGTGTGCCCGTGCGACAGATCCGCGCTCTGTTGCAGAATCTGCACGGCTGTGAGGTGAGCATTGGAGAGATTGCGGAGGTGCTTCACCGGCTGGTGGCACATGCGCGTCCCGTGCTCGACGATCTTTTGACCACCATCCGTGCCAGTCCGGCCGTGCAAGCCGATGAGACGGGCTGGCGCGAAGACGGAGTCAACGGATATATCTGGAGTGTGTGTACGCCGACCGTTCGGTATTACGAGTACCATCACTCCCGCGCAGGGGAAATCGTCAAACGGCTGATCGGCGACGATTTCCAAGGCGTCTTGGGGAGCGACTTTTACGCAGGCTATACCATCCATCAGGGCTTGCATCAGCGCTGTTGGACCCATTTCTTGCGGGATGTGCATACGCTCAAAGAGAAATGCCCACAGGACGCTGCACTGCTCACCTGGGCCACCCAGGTCAAAGCGGTCTATGACGAGGCGGTCACCTGGGCCGCACGCGGTCCCGATCCCTCTCTGACTCCACGCCACCAGCACCAGATTCGCGTGGCGCAGCAGCACGTCTTCGAGCAGCAGTTGTGGACGCTTTGTCAGCCGTTCGTGCACCAAGATGTCCCCCAGCAGACCCTGTGCAAGCGGGTCGAGCGCTTTTTGCCAGAACTGTTTGTCTTCGTCGCCATCCCTGGGGTTCCCGCGCACAACAACTTGGCGGAGCGCAGTGTGCGCCCCCTGGTTATTGCTCGTAAGATCAGCGGCGGCTCGCGTAGCCCGAAAGGCAGTGACACTCGTATGGGCCTCGCAAGCCTGTTTGGCACCTGGATGGCTCAGGGTCTCAATCCGTTCTCCCAATGCCTCGCTCTCCTCTCTCAACCAAGTCCATTAGGTCAAGTCTGAACACTTACTTGTAGCTAGTGGCCTTGACAGCATGAACTGAAGCATGGTATGCTTTTTCGTAGAGTTTGTCGGATTTCAGAACAGCGAGTTTATAATAAAGCAGGACGGTATGCAGATCAATCAGATACAGAAGGATTTTTTCCTTACAGTTGTCACACCCGTGTAGGTAGGCACGCCGGGCCTATACGGGTTAAAAAGTGGCGCTTTTGATGCCTCTACTCACCACGAGTGAGTAGCTGTTTTTTGTCTGCCCTGCATCTCTCGCATCCCTTTCTTCCCCTTCAGTTGGCGTGTGTCGCCAGACAGTACTCTCGTGCCCGCGTGTCTTTTTGCAAAACTTCCCTACGCTGTTTGCACGAGATTCTGGCTTAGACCACGAACCACACTTGCCGTTTGCCCCGGCCTGAGTGAGTACAGAAAAATATCCCACTAACACAATTCTATGCATGTAAACGTTATGCATGTTTGCAGAGAAACAGAGGTTGCACAATAATGTTACAGGTTAATCATATCTCACTGGCGTATGGGGCACGTCTCATCCTGGCTGATATCTCGTTTACGGTGGCTCCGGGCGAGAAGGCTGGGTTGATCGGCGTAAACGGCGCGGGCAAAAGCTCGCTCTTGAAAATCGTGGCTGGCTTACAGCAGAGCGATAGAGGCAAGGTTGCACATCCCCGCAGCTTTGGTTACCTTTCACAGGATGTAGCGCACGACACTGCGGTGGCCGATGGCACAACAGTACGCGAGTTTATCTATAGCAGCACGGGCCTCGATCAGGCAGTGCTCGACTACGAAGAACTCAGCGGGCGGCTGGCCGAGGCGAATGGCGATCTAGAGGCTGTGATGCAACGCTTTGAGCAGGCTCAGGACGCGTTGGACCGTCTGGGCTACTACGATGCCGATGCACGCTCTGAACAATTGATCGCTGGCCTCAATCTGGGCGGCGTGGCTCTGGACCGGATGGTTTCGACTCTCAGTGGCGGCCAGAAGACCAAACTCGCCCTCGTGCGGCTGCTCTTCCAGGCTCCCGACCTGTTGCTGCTCGACGAGCCAACGAACTTCCTGGACGTTGACGCGACTGGCTGGCTGATGGAATTTCTCGAACGCTATCGTGGCGCTCTGCTGATTATCTCGCATGATCTCGATCTGCTCGATAAGGGTATCACCAAGGTTCTGCGCCTCAACGAGTTCACCCATAAAATTGAGGAGTATCGTGGCACCTACACGAACTACCTGACCATCACCGGCGATGCCCTGGCTTTGATGGAGAAGACGAAAGCGCAACAGCAGCGTGAGGTTGCCCGTCTGCGTAAGACATCCGAGAAGCTGCGTGGTTATGGCGCGACTCGCGTGAGCCAGCGTATCAACGTGGACAAGCGTATTGCGGATATAGAGGCGAGCGCACCGCAACTTCCACAAACCAGCAAAAAAATGAAGATCGATTTTCCTGTGCGCGAAGCCAGCGGGCAGTTGGTTGTTAAAGCTGAGGATTTGAGCAAAAGCTATGGCACACATGAACTGTTCCGCAACATCAATTTCCAGATTACACGCGGCCAACGCATGGTGCTGGTTGGGCTAAACGGCGTCGGCAAAACCACGTTGTTGCGTACCATGCTGGGCATTATCCCGCTGAGCACTGGCTCGTTCACTATCGATGAGCGTGTACGCTTGGGCTACTATGCGCAGGAGAACGAGGGACTCGATTACGATAATGTTGTGCTAAACGAGGCCACTGCTGTGCTGCCAGAGGACGCCAAACGGGTGCGCGGCGTGCTCGGACGCTTCATGTTCAACGGGGACCGCGTATTCCAGTCAATCGGCACGCTCAGCGGTGGTGAGAAGACGCGTCTGGCCCTGGCGAAGATGGTGCTTGATGGCCCCAACTTGCTCGTGCTCGACGAGCCAACTTCGCACCTCGATGTGATCTCGCGCAACATCATCGGCGAGGCGCTAGGCAGCTATCGCGGCACCATCATCGCCGTCACTCACGATGTCGATTTTGTACGCGACCTGCAACCCGACACGCTGCTGCTCATGCCAGAAGGGAAGATGGTTCCGTATGAGAGCAAGCACGAGGATTTGTTGAAACGAGCATAAT
>JBDTBU010000192.1:0-6112 GCA_039923935.1 Ktedonobacteraceae bacterium
GTTGATTGCCTCGCAAAACCTGCAAGCTGTCAGTGGACTAATCGTGGCGATCCTGGTCGCGGGCATTCTCTCGTGGGTCTTTAGCTTTTTTCGCCAGCGCAACACAGCGCGTGCAGTGGGCCATGTCGTGCTGAATTTGCGCGAAGATGCATTTTCTGGCGTGATGGCCCGTGATATGTCTTTCTACGACAGTTTTGCATCTGGCAAAATCGTCAGCCGCGTCACCTCAGATACCGAAAATTTTGCTACAGTGGTGACACTAACCTTCAATCTGGTCAGTCAGGTATTACTCTTCTTCTTGCTCGTTGTCATCCTACTCTTTAGAAATGTGTACTTGGCGCTGCTGGCTCTGACAATTGTGCCAGCTATCGTCCTGGTGGCTCTGGCGTTTCGGCGCGTTGCTCGCCGCACAACGCTGCACTCGCAACGTTCGCTGGCGCGTGTCAACGCGAATGTCCAGGAAGCCGTCAGTGGAATCACCGTAGCCAAGAACTTCCGGCAAGAGCAGAATATGTATGACGAGTTCGTGCGTGTCAACGATCAGTCGTATCATGTGAGCGTGCGCTCAGGTTTCGTCTATAACGGCGTTTTCCCGATTCTGTTCTTGATTGCGAACCTGGGCACAACCATCGTGGTCTATTTCGGTGGGCGCAGCGTGCTCGCACATAACATCTCCATCGGTGACTGGTTTCTCTTTGTACAGAGCATGGGCCTGATCTGGTTTCCGCTGACCAGCATTGCCTCGTTCTGGAGCCAGTTTCAGCTTGGGCTAGCATCGAGCGAGCGTGTCTTTGCCCTGCTTGATGCCGAGCCACGTATCCATCAGAACGCGAGTGAGCCGGTAGAGCATTTGCGTGGACAGATCGAGTTTCGCAAACTCTTCTTTAGCTACGATGACCGCCAGAACGTGCTGACCAACTTCAACCTGATGATCCAGCCGGGTGAAACCATTGCTATCGTTGGGCATACTGGCGCGGGCAAGTCCAGCCTAGCAAAGCTGATCGCACGCTTCTATGAGTACCAAGGTGGCGAACTGCTAATCGACGGGCGCGATATTCGCAGCTTCGATTTGTCCACCTATCATCAGCACCTGGGGATCGTGCCACAATCGCCTTTCCTCTTTTCTGGCACCATCACCGAAAATATCCGCTACGCCCGTCCTACAGCCAGTGACGCGGAAGTCGAGGCTGTCGCACGCAGTATCGGGCAGGGCGACTGGCTGGAAGCATTGCCAGACGGACTCAACACACTGGTCGGCGAAGCCGGACGTGCGCTGTCAATGGGCCAACGTCAGCTTGTGGCTCTGGCGCGTGTGCTCTTACAAGATCCGGCGATTCTCATTCTCGACGAAGCCACAGCCAGCGTTGATCCGCTTACCGAGGCGCAGATTCAGGAGGGGCTGGACTTGATCCTCGCCAAGCGCACAGCTATCCTGATCGCACACCGTCTCTCCACGATTGAGCACGCTGACCGGATTCTGGTGCTCTCGCGTGGACGTGTCGTAGAGGAAGGCAACCACGAGGCTTTACTGCGTCAGGGTGGTCACTACGCGCAACTCTACAACACCTACTTCCGTCACCAATCGCCCGATTACCGTCCCGGCGAGGGCTTTGTCCATGTTGATCCCGCGCTAGCAGGTTAGTTATAGAAAGAAAGGGTGCACACAATGCACCCTTTCTTTCTATAAGAGTAAGCATAATTATTTATGTACACTCATATAAATCAGCAGCGACATGGAATCCAGACGCATAACGTGATCTTGCGAACCCTGTATCTTGACCGCGCCCTGCATATAGGTGGAGGCAGGATTGGCGTCGCACCAGAAAATATTCACGAGATCCTCGCTGCTGCCGCGCACAATCAGGTCAGGCTGCTCATACTGACCGTCGTGGAGGCTGGTCTTGCTATCCTTGATAGCCAGGGTAAACGCGGCCTGAATGTCCATCGCTTCTACATATATGTTGCAATTCCAGTTGCGCAACGAACGCACCACCCGCTCGTTGCTTTGTGCCTGGGCGACATAATCGGCCAGAGCCTCGCGCAATTCTTCTCGTGTTGCCATGCTCTTGATACTCTCCTAATCTTATGGGTCAACGTTTTTCTTGGCGGAGTGTGTACTCACGATGTTACCAGCTCAGCTTTTCATTATTTTAGCATACTCTTTCAAACTCCAACAGAGTGAATATCTTGAAGAGAAAAGCTATTGTGCCGATAGTAAAAAGGGGAAGAAGGCGGGTACTAGAAAGGGAAATCAGGATGCAGTATACATTATTACCACAAAAATATTTGCCTATTCGAGATTATGCTGTCATTGGTGATTTACATACCGTTGCACTTGTGGGTAAAAATGGCTCTATTGACTGGTATTGTGTACCACGCATCGATTCTCCCAGTGTCTTTGGCGCTCTGCTCGATGCTGGTAAAGGGGGATCTTTCCGTATTTACACGACTGATGTCAGAAGTGAGTATCAACAACTCTACTATCCCTCTACTAATATTCTGCTGACACGCTTTGCTACACCCGATGGGTACGCTGAATTGACAGACTTTATGCCGCTAAAAACGCGTGCAACCGATAAGCTGGAACACACGTTGATTCGTTCGGTGAATGTGATCCACGGATCGCTGGAGATTACGTTGACGTGTCGGCCTGCTTTTAACTACGCACGCGATCCGCATGAGGTGACGATTTCGGATGGAGGTGCCCAATTCCGTAGCGTTGGTTGTGGTTGTACGCTGGCTCTGGCCTCACCAGTTGCCCTGCACGAAGATGGGCAGGGAGGAGTCACAGCTACATTTACCTTACACAAAGGCGAAACTGTGCATTTTCTCTTGAAAAGTCTTGGCAAGCAGGATACGTTTCCCGCGCAGCTTTCCGATGGACTCTATCAAGCAGTGTTTCTCAGTACGTTCCGGTACTGGCACGATTGGCTGGACCAGTGCACGTACCAGGGACGCTGGCGGGAGATGGTGCATCGGTCCGCGCTGGTTTTGAAACTGCTTACCTATGCTCCCACTGGTGCACTTGTAGCGGCGGCCACGACGAGCTTGCCAGAAACGCTCGGCGGAACGCGCAACTGGGATTATCGCTTCACCTGGCTACGAGATGCGGCTTTCACGCTGCATAGCCTCTTGAGTTTGGGCTTCACGCAGGAGGCCCGCGCATTTATGGATTGGTTGAATGCACGCTGCCACGAACTCAAGGCTGGTGGCACGTTACAGCCAATGTACGGCGTTGCGGGCGAACAGGTGCTCACGGAATTGAGGCTGGATCACCTGGAAGGCTATTGTGGCAGCCAACCAGTGCGCATTGGCAATGGAGCCTATACACAAAAACAGTTGGATGTCTATGGTGAGGTTATGGACGCTATCTACATCTATCACCAAAATGATGCGGTTTCCTACGACCTGTGGCAGCATCTATTGCGTTTGCTCGCCTGGCTGAACGATCACTGGGATGAGCCGGATGAGGGCATCTGGGAGGTACGCGGTGGTCAACAGAACTTCCTGCATTCACGTTTGATGAGCTGGGTGGCCTTTGATCGCGCCATCCGTATTGTACGCGATTGGGGCTGGCCCGCGCCTACCGCTACGTGGGAGCAGAACCGCACAACCATCTACGAGCAAATCATGGCAAAAGGCTGGAATGCACAGAAAAAATGCTTTACCCAATACTATGGTGGACACGAAGTCGATGCCAGCGCACTGCTTCTACTCCTCACAAAATTCGTTGGCCCCAGTGAGCCGCGTATGCTTACGACCATTGAGCGTATTAAGCAGGATCTCTCGATTGGAGCCTCTGTCCTACGCTATAACCCGAAAAACGCGGCAGATGACGGTTTAGAGGGGAGTGTCGAAGGGGCTTTTAGTGCGTGTAGTTTCTGGTTGGTTGAGTGTTTAGCGCGTATCGGGCAACGCGTCGATCCGCGCACCCTGCTCGATGCTCGCATTCGACTGGAAAACTTGCTCTCTTTGAGCAACCATGTGGGTCTATATGCAGAAGAGATCAGTACTATGGGACAAGCATTAGGGAACTTTCCCCAAGCATTTACACATCTGACACTGATTAGCGCCTGTCTAGCATTGAATCAAGCTATCGATGAGGACCGGAGACATAAACGGTAATACAGCGAGTATGAGCTGGAGGCATGTGAGCTGGCGCTCGTCTCCGGCTTCTTCCCCTGGATTCCGCAAAAATCTGACATGCACCCTTTATTGGTTGTGCCGTATCAAGAGGCATTCCCAAATCTGCTATACTCATAGCTAGGATTAGCCCAAAATATCTCAGCTATGAACAGTTACTAGAGAGGAATCAGATCAGCCCATGCACAATCATAGCCCTATCTCTTCCTCGGCATTACCTACGCGCCAGGCAGATGTTGTCATTATCGGCGCGGGTCTTGCTGGCTTAACTGCTGCACGCGAACTTGTGAAAGCTGGCGTGGATGTGGTTGTGTTAGAGGCACGAGACCGCGTAGGCGGACGCACCTATAGCCGCGCAACCAGTGATGGTACAATCCTGGATCTCGGTGGTCAGTGGATCGGTCCCACACAGGATCACCTGGCAGCCCTGGCAGAAGAGGTTGGTGCAACGACCTTCCCGACGTATAATAACGGCAAAAATATCGAATATTACAACGACGAACGCCATATCTATGAAGGGGCTATTCCAACCTACGACCCCATGGTCATGATGGAAACTGTCGAAGCCATGCTCGAACTCAATTTGATGGCGCAAGAGGTACCCCTGGAGACTCCCTGGACCGCACCGAAGGCTGCTGAATGGGATAGCCAGACGGTTGAAACGTGGATGCAGGCTCATACCGAATCCGCCCATACCCGTGCCATGATCGCTCTGGCCGTTCAATCCGTTTTCTCTGTGGAGCCGCGTGATCTCTCGCTACTGCACTGCCTCTTTTATATCCATTCTGGCGGCAACCTCAACCAACTGGTCAGTGTAGCCAATGGCGCACAGGAACAGCGTTTCCACCAGGGTTCACAGTCTCTTTCTGAACGGGTAGCCGCGCAACTGGGCAAGCGCGTTGTACTGAACACACCCGTTCATACGATCTCTCATGACAAGCAGAGCGTGCACGTTACAAGCGATACGCTCGTTGTGACGGCCAAGCGTGCGATCATTGCCATCCCGCCAACTCTGGCAGGACGCCTGCGTTATCAACCCGCACTGTCCGCGTATCGTGACCAGTTCACGCAACGTATGCCTATGGGCACCGTTATCAAGGTTCAGTCCCTCTACGAACGTCCCTTCTGGCGCGACGAAGGCTACTCAGGCCAGGTAATCGCCAATCAGGGCATTGTGCGTCTCACTTTTGATAACTCGCCAGCAAGCGGCACGCCAGGCATCTTGCTGGGCTTTATTGAGGGTGACGAAGGACGCTTTTGGGGCCGCAAGACGCTAGAAGAACGGCAAGCGGCGGTGCTGGCGTGCTTTGTACGCTACTTTGGCGAGCAAGCTGGACAGCCATATGCTTTTGAGGAAATGAATTGGGCTGAGGAAGAATATACCAGAGGTTGTTATGCAGGCTTCATGGCCCCTGGCGTGTGGTCCGCCTATGGCGAGGCGCTGCGCCAACCACTTGGATCGCTCCATTGGGCAGGCACAGAAACCGCCACCGTCTGGAATGGCTACATGGAGGGAGCAGTTCGTTCAGGCGAAAGAGTTGCAGTAGAAGTTCTCCATGCGCTAGGCATGTAAAGCGGGAGAGATGGGGTTGACCCAACATGTTTTAATAGAGAGAAAAGCAGACATGCGCAAACATACAATGTAGCTAGGCGCAAGGTGGACGGGGCGCGGTTGGCTCGTCCCAGGCACAAGAGAAAGGAAATACTATGAAATCAGTGCGACTTTCACTGGCTGGCTTTGGCGTGGTGGGACGCGGCTTCGTGGAACTGCTCAACAGCAAACAAGAATATTTGCGCCAGCATTTTGGGATCGATGCGCGTCTAGTGGGCGTGGGCAATGCCAGCAGTGGCTTTATCTATCACGAGGATGGGCTGGACATGCCTACCGTACTCAAACTGGGTGCCGCACGACGCCCCTTGACCGAATACGAACGCGTGCGCCACTGGGACACTATTCTGGAGGGTTTGC
>JBDTBU010000193.1:0-7980 GCA_039923935.1 Ktedonobacteraceae bacterium
TGATGAGCATCGACGAAGCTCTAGCACATCCCGAAGTCAAGATTAACGACGAGGCGCGTATTGGCAATATCCACAAGGCGGTGGCGTATGAATTTGGTGATATGGAGGCGGGCTTTGCCGAGGCGGACTATGTACGTGAGGACTGGTTTTACTACGAAGGCAACACGCACGCGCCTTTGGAAGAACACGCCTGCGTGGCAAACTGGGAACCTAATCCCAGCGATCCCGTAGGCGGTAAGCTTACCCTCTGGTCCTCGACGCAGACGCCGCACTATGTACACCGCGAATTGAGCAAGGTGCTGGACCTGCCCCAATCGCATGTACGCGTGATCGCGCCCAATGTTGGCGGCGGCTTTGGCGGCAAGAGTGACCCCTTTTCGCATGAAATTTGTGCGGCGGAACTCTCGCGCCGGATTGGGCGACCTGTCAAGATTACCTGCACACGCGAAGAAGTGTTTTTGTTGCATCGCGGGCGTCACCCGGTTAAGATGTGGATCAAGACGGGCGTGAAAAAAGATGGTACGCTGACGGCGATGCATTTTCGTTCATTTCTGGATGGTGGCGCGTATGGCTCGTATGGGATCGCCACGACCTATTACACGGGTGTGCTGCAAACCGTGACCTATAAGCTGCCCTGTTACAAATTCGAGGGTATGCGTCTCTTCACCAACAAGCCGCCGTGTGGGCCCAAGCGCGGGCATGGTACGACTCAGCCGCGTTGCGCCGTCGAGGTCCATCTGGACAAGTTGGCGCACGATCTGGGCCTCGATCCGCTAGAACTGCGCCAACGCAACTTGATCGAGCCGTATACCTACACCGTCAACGGGCTACGCATTACCAGTTGCGCCCTGGACGAGTGTTTGGAGCGTGTGGCCGAACGTTCTGGCTGGCATGAGTATCGTGTGGCAAAAGAGCGCGAGCAGGCAAAGCCACAACATAATGGGCATGGTGTGCAAGGTTCGTCCATCAAATACGGCCTGGGCTTGGCCGCTTCGTCGTATATCTGTGGTGCGGGCAAGCCTATCTACTGGAACGACCTGCCGCATTCTGCTGTCCAGATTCGCCTGGATCGTGGCGGTGGCGTGATTGTCTACTGTGGCTCAACGGACATCGGGCAAGGCTCGACCTCGATCCTGGCCTATATCGTAGCCGAGGAACTGGGCATCCAACCCGAACGCATCCACGTAGAGACCGCTGATACGACGCTGACTCCTGTTGATCTCGGCTCGTATTCCAGCCGCGTGACCTTTATGGCTGGTAACGCGGCCCTGGCAGCCGCACGCAAGCTGCGTGAGCAACTGACCGAGGCTGCATCTGAACGTTTGCATGTGCCAGCGGAGCGTTTGGTGTTAGAAAACGATACGCTCTACGACGAGGATGATCCAGGGGTGAGCTTGACGTTTGTACAAGCTGTGCAGCAAGCGGAGACGCGCTATGGGGCGTTGGTCTCGTCAGGATCGTACACGCCACCGGAGGGTATCCACGGCGATTATAAGGGTGCTGGTGTCGGTCCCTCGCCCGCATACTCCTACTCGACCTGTGTGGCGAAGATTGCCATCGATACTGAGACTGGCGAACTGGTCGTTGAAAAGCTCTGGTTGGCCCACGATATCGGCCAATCCATCAATCCCTTGTTGGTGGCCGGTCAGGTCGAAGGCGGCGCGTATATGGGCTATGGCGAGGCCGTGATGGAGCAGCAAATTTTCCGCAAGGGTTTGCACAAAATTCCCTCACTGCTCGATTATAAGTTGGCGACCACGTTGGATACGCCTGAGATTGAGACCATCCTGGTTTCTCATCCCGATCTTGAGGGACCGTTTGGTGCTAAAGAGGCTGGTCAGGGGCCGCTCAACCCAGTTATTCCGGCCATCGTCAACGCCGTTTACGATGCTATCGGCGTCCATATCGACTCTACGCCAATTACTGCTGATAAGATTTTGCGAGCACTGAAAAACCTGGAACAGGGCAAGGGTGAAACACTAGCCGTGGCACCTACAAACTTCCCTGAAGCCTGGCCGACGCGCTTGATTAAGTGGCAGCAGCCCGCGCAACAGGTTGTCGTGAGTCGGAACGGAGTTGCTCAAACGGTTCCTGCGACGAGCCAGGAAGGAGTACATTAATGCTACGCTTACCCCCTTTCCGCTATCTGGCTCCGCGTACGCTGGGCGAGGCAGCGCACATGCTCGTTCAGGAGGGTACAGACGCTCTGTTGGTTGCTGGAGGCACCGATCTCTACCCCAACATGAAGCGCCGTCAGTTCAGCCCGCCCAGCCTGATCGGTTTGCGCAACCTGCCCGAACTGAAATATATCGCGGGCACACCAGAGGCTGGTCTGCGCATCGGCTCTGGCGTGACGCTGACCGCGTTGGCCGAGCATCCTCTGGTACAGGCGCACTATCCTGCGTTGGCTACAGCAGCTCGTCTAGTCTCGACGCCACAATTGCGCAACGCTGGTACTATCGGCGGCAATCTGCTGTTGGACACGCGTTGTAATTACTACAACCAGACCGAATTTTGGCGCAACTCGATTGGCTACTGTATGAAAAAGGATGGGGATATCTGCTTGGTCGCGCCTAGTAGTCCGCGCTGCTGGGCTATTTCCTCTGCTGATACCGCGCCAGTGCTGGTCAGTTTGGGAGCCTCTGTGCGCTTGGTCAGCGAGCGTGGAGAACGCGTCTTGCCTGTGCGCGAACTCTTCAACGACGACGGCATTCAGCCCTATACCAAGGCTGCCAACGAGATCCTCAGCGAAATCATCCTGCCGTCTGCGGTGAATTGGAAGAGCGTTTATCTCAAGTTGCGCCGTCGTGGCTCATTCGATTTTCCTATGCTCGGCGTCGCTGTAGTTGTGCGCCAGAACGTAGATGGTATAATAGAAGAGGCACGCATTACTCTGGGTGCCGTCGCCTCGCATCCCGTCGAAGCGAGCGGCGCTGCCACGCGTTTGGTTGGCCAGCGTTTGGAACCATCATTGATTGCAGAGGTTGCCGCGCTGGCTGCGAAACCTGCCCGCCCACTTGATAATGCCGATTTGACTATGAACTATCGCAAGCAAGTCACAGCGACATATGTACGAAGGGCGTTGGAGCAGTTGATGTAGTATTTTATGCTACTGTTGCTGAGTTCGTGTATATAAGCAAAATGGAACATTGTTTATATACACGAACTCAACAACAATATTGATGTAAATGAAGGAGATATTTATGGAGATAGATACAAAAAAGAGTTATTCCCCGCCAGTAGACCAATTGCTTACACATGAAAAAGCTGAGGTTGCTGATGCCAAAGATTGGCCTAACTATCTGGATCTGGGGTTTGGCCCTGAACATATTCCCGATCTCATTCGCATGGTGACAGATGAACAACTGAATAACGCTGACTCGGACAGTGCTGAAGTTTGGGCACCGACTCATGCCTGGCGTGCGCTTGGGCAGCTTCGAGCTGAGGCAGCCATTGAACCTTTGCTTTCCCTTTTTCACACACAGGAAGATAGTGAATGGGTAGGGGAGGAACTGCCGGAAGTTTTTGGTATGATTGGTTTGGCGGCCTTGCCAGCATTGAAAGCATATATAGCCGATAACTCACATGGTGAATGGTCACGCATTAGCGCGATTGGCTGCGTCAACCAGATCGGTAAGCTCTCATCAGACGCCCAGACCACCTGTGTTCATCTTTTGACCGAACAATTAGAGCAGTTTCACGAAACCGAGCACGAATTCAACGCATTTCTCATTATGGCCCTAGCGATGGAGTTTAAGGTTGTAGAAGCGGCTCCGTTGATGGAGCGAGCCTTTGCGGCTCAAGCTGTCGATGAGAGTATCATGGGGGATTGGGACGAAGTGCAGGTCAAGCTGGGCCTGAAATCGCGTGAAGAGGTTCCGCATAAAAGCTTCCAGCCGCTCTTTGATCCGTCGCTGCTATTGCCTGCGAGTGATGTAGAGATTTCTTCTGCCTCTTCCAGCAAAAGCCACAGTGGAGGGACATCTACGAAGAAGACGCGGAACAAGATGGCTAGGCAGTCACGTAAGAAGAATCGCAAACGGTAAGAGAGTGAGAAGCTGGAATTTCGTATTACAGCTTTTACTCCCAATGGCTATGGGGATGGGCTTGATCGCCATACTATGGAATTCTCTGTTGACGAGAAATTTCGCCAACTTCTCTCAGAGCGTTCCTGTTGAGGAGGCCACCTCCCCCAAAATCACATCCACAACTTCCTCAAGCGGCTCAAAGGATCGCAGCTCAATCGCCAGTTCGGGATCAGGACAGCCGATACCAGTGCGGTTGAGCCAGATTGCGCGAATGCCAGCCTGTGTCGCACCCACTATATCAGCTTTCCACGCGTCACCAATCATCACAACCTCTTCAGCACCGTAGCCGACGCGTTGCAGCGCGATCTGGAAGATACGCGGATCGGGCTTGATAAAGCCGGTCTCTTCAGAAACGACTAATTCATCAATGAAATGATCTAGCTTCAGATAGCGCAATTTCTCGATCTGTTCTACTACGACGTTATTGGTCACGACGACGATTTTCACTTTGCCATGCAGGTGTTCCAGCAACGGCACCGCGCCCACGACTACCTGACGATTGGCTTGGTAGGTTTCGCGGTGCAGGCGGGCCGCGTGCTCTATGGCTGTGGGAATATTCTCGATGTCAGAACCATGCAGCAGGAAGAAGCGGCGGAAGCGTTCGACGCGCGCCTCGTCGATGGTCAAGCTACCTTCCAGCACACGCAGATGTACCTCGTCGAGCAGGCGCGTATAGTCGGCAAATAATGCATCGATGGGATGCTGCTGCAATTTAGGATAGGCCCGGCAAATGGTTTGCAAGCCCTGGCGTGTACTGTGCAGGTGATCGAAAAGCGTATCATCAAGATCGAAGAAAACAGCTTTAGGGGGAAGATTTCGATTATTATACATGTGTTTGGCATTTCTCCAGGGTGTAGTTTTGGGTCAGATCGTACTTCCTCATTATAGCCAACTCTACCGTGCTATTGCTAGCTCAGCAGGAAGTGTTACACATCTTTTTACAGGTATAACACTTCCTGCTGAGCCAAATGGTCCTATTTATGATTTTCCCTCTTCCTCAGTATAGACCGTGTTGGCGCGTGCAAGCGCCTGGGGAGCACGCAAACTGAGTATAAGCACGATGATCAATCCTAGCACAAACCAGCCAAGCACGATGGGCACGGCCAGATTGGCTGGTGGAGTCAGAGACGTGAATTGGAAATAGACCACGAAGCCGAGTATAACAACCGGGACCAGTGGAATAACCACATGCCAGAAGACGTTGAACTCATTGCTGTGTTCGCGCCGGTAGTAGAAGAAAACCGAAACGCAGGTTGCCATGTAGACGATCAGGATTGGGAAGGTCAGGATGGCTCCCAGGAGTGTAAAGCCATTGGGGAATGGGCCATATTTCAAGCCAGCCCACAAGGCTGCTCCAAGCGCGACGAGTAGTGAAAGGAAAAGTGCGACATCGGGCACCTTATAGCGATTGAGGTGAGTCAGGATTGGTGGTAATGTACGCGTGCGTCCCATCGCAAAGAGCGTACGCGTAATCGTGTTCACTCCAGCGTTAGAGTTCGCCAATGCGCTGTTCAAGATCGCCAGAATAACGATGAATGAGAAACTACCCCAAACACGTCCGGCCATGGTGACCCAGGGATTGAGATCATTGACATAGGTAGTGCTTAGCTTGCCAATGCCCCAGCCAGCTACTCCGGCATAGGAGCAGAGGATGTAGAAGAGGCCGATCAACACTGTGGAGAGGAGGACTGCACGCGGGACTGTTCGACGTGGATTGTGCGATTCCTCGGCCAGGGACGCAGACGATTCAAAGCCTGCGAAGGCCGTAAAGACAAAGAGCATGCCAACAAACACACCTTGCCAGCCGCCCAGACCTCCTTGCAGGCTGGACGCGGGATTGAAGGCTGCACTTGTGTTCTGGCTGCCTGGCGAGAAAATCAGCCAGAGCGAGAGCAGCACAAATACCGCGATCTCGATACATCCGAAGATGACCCCAGCATTGGTCGAGAGACGGATGCCGAAGTAGGTTAGCAGGAAGATCACAATCGTAAAGACTACGGCCCAGACGACCCAGCCATTTGCGCCCATGGATAGGTGGAAGTAGGTGTTGGCGAACTGGTCCGCAACTGGTCCCAGGACCAGCAGTTGAAACGGTACAATTAACAGGTAGGCTAAACTGAAAAGCCAGCCGGTCATCCAGCCCGCCTGGGGTCCCAAGCCATGACTGACATAGGTGAAGTAGCTGCCTGCGGACGGTAGATGTTTGGCCATCGTGCCGATGTTCAGGGCTACCAGGATGCAAACTGCCAGCGCGATGATCGTGGCCAGCGGTAGCGCCCCACCTGTAAAGGGAATGGCGGCTCCCAGACTAAATGCTACTGCCGAAGCTGGTGCCATCGTGGTGATCGATTGAAAGAGAACGCCGGGGAGACCAATGGTGTTTGCATGTAAACGCTCTTGCTCAGGATGTACTTCAGCCGACATACATCGTTCCTCCTTGTGCTGAATAGAAAAGAACAAATCTATCGTGATACTGTACCACCAAGGAGTAGTGTCCATGGAGGCCAGCCAGGAAAAGCGTGCCAGCGAATAAAGATATAATAGCTGAGTTATAAAGGTAAAGTGATAAGCTTAAACATAGTGTAGCACACTATTACCCATTTCTCTACTACTCAAGAAGTATCTGTGAAAGCCCAAATTGGCATGCTCCAAACCTGGCAACGGAAAAGAGCAGGGGAGCGTGAGGCCGATCAAATGTCGGCCCCACGCTCCCCTGCTCTTCAGTAGAATCGGTTGTTAGTCGGACGCTAAGCTCTTGTATTGCAAGTCTGAACAACACTGCTCAGGATAGGAAGGAGTGAGAGGTTGATTGTGTAGATGTTAATCTCACAGATCAGTGCGATGGACCCAACGCGTTGACTGCCGCCATTGCTGCTGCCGTAGTTGTGGTTACCGCTGCCCCAGCCACCATAGATGGTTTCCAGATCGGTGTCGCTGAGTTCCAGTTCGCCCACAGGGCTGGTGGGAAGCGTGTTCAGTTGCTCTTCGCTCAGGCTTTGACGATAGTTCTCGTCTTTCCAAGCACGTACGATATCAAATTGCATGTGTGTTCCCTTTCTTGTTTAACATATGATGTAAACGGTTGCTTTTGTAGGGCAATAGCTGATGGGAGAGATTCCCTCAGACCTGAATGCCCGCATTTGGTGCGCGGATCTTGCGTGGACCCGCGTTGGAGCGCACTTTTTCAAGTGGGTTTCCCAGCGCCCCTGGTGGAGTTGCAAGGATAGTCCCCTACAACCCCGCCAGGAGTGCGGGCCTTCCCTAGCCGTTGTGAGCGGCAGAAAAGACACGCGCTCGATTGTCAGGTAGTCTCTAGCTGCGGTGGTGCGAGCAAGAGAATCGATGGCACGCGCTCCGGTGCAGCCTGTCTGAGCAGAGCATAGCCAGTTCCGGCTAAGCCAAGCATCAGGCCAGGAGTTTCAACGTCCATTGGCATACCGCCGCGCCAACCCTGTTCGGTCATACTTTGCAGGAGCGAAGCTTGCAGAGGCTCGACTTTTTCCTTGGAGTACAATTCAGGCAGGAGTTGGGTTGCGATCAACAAGGTTTCCAGATTGCCCAGATCGCCATGACAGAGTGAATGATTCTTGCCAAAGCCTTCCGCAAGCAAAGCCTGGACCGCTTCGTGGATTTCTGCTCTGGTGGCCGCATCGTCGTGATACAGCAACGACCCCAGGCGGGCCAGTCCAATTCCAGGCGCACCATGACACCAAGCCACCATGTACGAATCGTTCTCGCTGGTCTGTGGCTCGTTGCTTGCAGGAGTACGCAGATCAGGCCAGTTGTGATGTGGGGCTGAGAACAGACTGCGCTCATATGCCATGGCTGCAAGCGCGGCCTCATGGAAACGTTCTTCTTTGCTGATGGCCCAGAGGCGCAACAAGTTCAAGGC
>JBDTBU010000194.1:0-3667 GCA_039923935.1 Ktedonobacteraceae bacterium
GGTGCGTGCTCACGCGAGGAGCCACAGCCAAAGTTGTCCTCAGCCAGCAAGACGCTCGCACCCTGATAGCGCGGCAGATTGAGCACGAAGTTCGGGTCAGGTTGCGTCGCGTTGGGATCGGTATAGCGCCAGTTGGCGAAAAGCGTGTTCTCGAAGCCGTTGCGCCGAATCGTCTTAAGAAAGCGTGCAGGCGTGATCTCGTCGGTATTGACGTTGGTACGATCAACGGGCACTACCAAACCCGTGTGGGTTGTGAATGGTTGCATGTGTAACCTCTTCTATCAATATGAAGGCCGTTTCAGCCGCTTGAAAACGCAAAAGTAGGTGTTCGTCCCAGAACTTGTCGCGGAGGTGACAGAGCCGTCATGTTGGAGCCAGACTGGTTGCATCTGCACGAGTTCCCATCCTTGCTCACCTATTTCGTTCAGAATAGGCAGAGTACCTTCAGCGGCATATTTAGCAAATTTTGTGCTAGGGTAGTATGTCGCTAAAAAGTCCTTTGTTTGAGGATCATGCGCATATGCGTTGATATACTCGATATGATGCTCCCATTGTGGGCGGTCATTGGGCGCCTCATCCATGTCTGGACTCTCCTATACGGGTGACGAACGTCTCCATTGTTCACTCTACTGCTCGCGAATATCCACGAAATGACCTGCGCACGCGGCTGCTGCGGCCATAGCTGGACTAACCAAGTGGGTGCGTCCGCCGCGACCTTGACGACCCTCGAAGTTGCGGTTGCTGGTCGAGGCGCAGCGTTCTCCATCGGAGAGTTGGTCGCCGTTCATGGCGATGCACATGCTACAGCCTGCCTCACGCCACTGGAAACCTGCCTCGCGGAAGATTTCAGCGATGCCCTCTTCTTCGGCCATGCGCTTCACTTGCATAGAACCAGGCACGACGATGGCACGTACGTTGGGTGCGACATGCTTGCCCTTTACATAATGTGCGGCCATCCGCAGGTCTTCCAGGCGTGAATTGGTGCAGGAGCCGATGAACACGGTATCAAGCGTGAGATCGGTGATCTTCTGCCCGGCGGTCAGGCCCATGTATTTCAGCGCACGCTCGTAGGCTTTGCGCTGCTCAGGGTCGCTGACGTGCTCAGGGTTTGGAATAGAGCCAGTGATGTCTGTGACCATGCCGGGGTTGATGCCCCAAGTGACTTGTGGACCCAGACCCTCGATATTGACCTCGTGCACTGCATCAAATATGGCGTCGGAATCGCTCGCTAGCTTGCGCCATGCGGCGACGGCCTGCTCGAACAGTTCACCTTTGGGAGCGTAGGGACGGCCTTTGATGTAGGCGAAGGTGGTCTCGTCGGGGGCGACCATGCCGGCACGCGCACCGGCCTCGATAGCCATGTTGCACAGCGTCATGCGCCCATCCATCGAGAGGTCGCGAATAGTGGAGCCGCTGAACTCGATGACATGCCCGGTGCCTACGGCTGTGCCCAGCTTGCCGATGACTGCCAGCGCCACGTCTTTGGCTGTGACGCCAGTGGCGAGCTGGCCCTCGACGCGGATATTCATGACTTTGGGACGCTCTTGTAGCAGACATTGCGTGGCGAGTACGTGCTCAACTTCGCTGGTGCCGATGCCGACTGCGAACGCGCCCATAGCTCCGTGCGTCGATGTGTGCGAGTCGCCGCAAACGATGGTCATGCCTGGCAGGGTGATGCCCTGTTCGGGTCCGATAATATGCACAATGCCCTGACGCGCGTCTTGCATGTCGAAGAGCGTCACGCCAAAGTCGCGTGCATTCTGCTCCATTGTGACGATACACTCTTCGCTGGCCTTATCCACCACATCCAGCATGCGCCTTCCCACCACGGTCGGCACATTGTGGTCCAGCACCGCGATAGTCGCGTCGGGTCTACGCACAGACCGGCTAGCGGTTCTCAGGCCAGTGAACGCCTGGGGCGATGTTGCCTCGTGGACAAGATGCCGATCAATGTAGAGAACAGTAGATTCTCCGGGCACCTGCCGCACTATGTGCGTGTCCCAGATTTTGTCGAACAATGTTTTTCCCATAATATAGCTGCTCCATTGATGAATTCTCTAGAGGAGATTCTGGCGTGGATTCTTTCCTCCTCCATAATCTCATATACAAGCGGAACTTTCAAGGCGTGACCTGCCTAGCTCCTGGCAAGAAGTATACCCGTCCCCAGATGATCTGTCTAATACTTGTTTTTGGCAGCGGTGATAACTAGGCAGCATCATATGCGCACCACCCATTCATCTTATCCATCTCCTATTATATATTCGCATAGAGCTTTTCGCCTATTGCGCATACTATATATAAAATGGATAACCCTTGTTTTGAGATGGGTGGAGGTGGATTGTGCTAGAAACTCTCGTACAGCTAATCAAACGTGTGAAGTTTCCCTTGGTGATTGTGATTATCTCTCTGATTGCCCTGTTTGTTGGGCGCACTTTCTTGTTTGCAGGCGGCATTCCGGCTGCGAAAATCAACAACGTGAAAAAGATGCTCACGCTCTCTGCGCAGAGTGCGCCCGTTATCCCCAACAAAGACTTGGCGGATACCATCAACACGTTTACGGGCACGGGCACGCTGGCGAGCTTGCCGGGATCTTACGGCAGCGGTGAGACGTTTCCGGGCGCAACGTATCCCTTTGGCATGGTGCAGTGGAGTCCCGATAGCATGAAACCTACCTCTACTGGCTATAATTACCATGATAACCAGATTAAAGGCTTTAGCCTGACACATCTGAGTGGCGCGGGTTGTAGCGATTACGGTGATGTACCGTTCATGCCCTATACCAGCAATGCTACAGCCGCACTAACAACTGACCTCACTCACTACTCTTCCACCTTTTCCCATAGCGACGAGACCGCGCATGCGGGCTACTATCGTGTGCAACTGGGCAATGGCGTGACCACAGAACTGACGGCCACGCAACATAGCGGGGTGGGCCGTTTCACGTATCCCGCAGGTCAGACGGCGGGTATGCTGGTCAAGGTTTCGGACTCGCTGCACGCCGTGTCTCGCTCGCAGCCCACTATCTACAACGCGCAGGCCAAGCTTGGCAGCGATACCATCTCTGGTTGGGCCAGCAGTGGCGACTTCTGTGGAACCCATAAAAATGTCTATCGCGTCTACTTCTGGGCACAGTTTAGCCAGCCGTTTGCCTCATTTGGCACTTGGCACAATGGGACGATGGCGCTGAAACAGAGCGAGGTTGCGGGTACCGACTCGGCGGCGTTTGTGACCTTCAATACGCGTCAGCACCCGGTTATCAGCGTGCGTGTGGGTGTCTCGTTTGTCAGCGTGGCGAATGCGCAGGCCAATGTGAACCAGGAGAACCCGCGTGGCGACTTTGACGCGGCTCACCAACAATCCATGATGACCTGGAACCGCTGGCTCAACAAAATCCAGATCAGCGGTGGTACACCCGATCAGACCTCAACCTTTTATAGTGCCCTGTACCACGCGTTGCTCTTCCCAAGCGTCTTCTCCGATACAAATGGGCAGTACATTGGGTTTGATGGGCATGTCCACACGGTGTCCACGGGCCACGCGCAGTACGCGAACTTTTCGGGCTGGGACGTGTATCGTTCGCAAATCCAACTGCTCGCGCTGCTCGCGCCAGATCAGGCCAGTGATGTCGCACAATCGCTGCTCAACGATTACATGCAGAGTGGCAGTT
>JBDTBU010000195.1:0-66368 GCA_039923935.1 Ktedonobacteraceae bacterium
AATTTGGGGGCAGACGAGATCAACAGGTGAAGATCCGAGGCTATCGCATCGAACTGGGGGAGATCGAGCAAGTGATCTGCCGGTGCAGCCAGGTGCAAGCCTGCGTCGTCGCGTTGTCAGGCGAGCAGTTGGTAGCGTACGTGGTGTTAGAGGCAGGAGCGGATGGCGAGTGGGAACAAGCCTTGAGTGCTGTGCGACAGGAGTTGCCAGAGTACATGGTACCCAACTCAGTCGTGGTCCTGGAAGCATTGCCGTTGACCGACTCTGGAAAAGTGGATCGGCACGCATTACCAGCACTGGCGGATGCAGGACGGAGGGTCGGCTATGTGGGACCGCGTACGCCGACAGAGGAGCAGTTAGTGGCAATTTGGTGCGAGGTGTTGGCGCTGGAACAGGTAGGGGTTGATGATAACTTCTTCGCGATTGGTGGTCACTCACTGCAAATTACGCGTGTGCTGGCCAGGATGCGCAATCTTTTTCAGGTCACCATCTCGCTCCGCACCATGTTCAGGAATCCAACGGTCGCAGTATTAGCAGCGATTATTCAAGACGAGCAGCGTAAGACACAAGGCATTGAAGATATGCAGGTTATGGACAATGCATTGCGTAAGCAGGTATTGATCCCTATTGCACGTGATGCCTATCGTCATAAACGCTCAGAGATTATCAATGAATTCCATACAAGGTAATGTATACGTCGCGATCAGCAAGATCAAGGCGCAGCAAGTGCCTTGACGGAGCTGGGAGTGTTCTCTGATAGCAGCGTTTTCTACACTCTCAGCCTTGTAATTGCCCTGACTTTTTAAACGAGTTCACAAGCGAAAGGATTGGAAGATGACAATACCATTTTCACAGGATTCGCCAATGTACATGCTTGGATTAGATGTCGATACCCCAACAGATGTACAAAAACAGGATGAGCATGAGGATGTCTTTGTTTTACCTGCCTCTTTCGCTCAGCAACGCCTGTGGTTCCTGGAACAGTGGGAGCCTGGTGTGTACAATATTCCGTTTAGTGTTGGTCTGACAGGTCAACTTGATATAGATGCAATGGAGCGAGCGTTTCAAGAGATTTTTCGGCGTCACGAGGCGTTACGAACCACTTTTAGCATGGTTGAATCTCAACTCATGCAGATCGTCGCTCCGCAGATACCCTTCTCAATCAAACTCATCGATTTACAAATGTTTTCAGAGGATGTTCGGCGCACAAAGGGGCGTCGTCTGATCAAAGAAGAGTTTCACCGACCTTTTGATCTGCTTCAGGGTCCGCTTCTGCGTGTCACCCTCCTGAAATTACGTGAGCAATCGCATGCGCTCCTGTTTTGCATGCACCATATTGTCTCGGATGCTTGGTCAATGGAAATCCTGTTCGGTGAATTCAAGACGTTGTATGCTGCGTATATAAGTGGACAGCCCTCGCCGCTACCAAAACTGCCGATACAATATGCTGACTACGCTATCTGGCAGCGAGGCTGGCTTCAGGGTGACGTGTTGAATGAGCAGCTTGACTACTGGAAAAAACAACTGGCAGGTCTACCAGCCTTGCAACTTCCCTTTGATCATCCACGCCCGGCGCTCCAGACCTTCCGTGGAGCCGTGCGCAATATGGTGGTTCCCAGCAAACTCACGAGTCAATTAAACCTGTTGAGCCGCAATACTGGCGTGACGCTGTTTATGACTCTGCTTGGAGCCTACCAGACGCTTTTGTATCGTTATACCGATCAGCCTTGTATCCCTGTAGGTATTCCTATCGCTGGGCGTACTGAAAGCAACCTGGAGCCGCTGATTGGCTGCTTTATTAATACTCTGGTCATACGCACAGACTTTGGAGATAATCCAACTTTTCTGGACCTGCTGAAACGTGTACGCGAGGCAGCGATAGGCGCATATGAACACCAGGATATTCCTTTTGAGAAACTTGTGGAAAGCCTTCAGCCAAACCGCAACCTGAGTCATAATCCTCTCACTCAGGTAATGTTCGCTTTGCAAAATGTGCCACAAGAAGAAGTACATCTACCCAACCTCAGTTTTGTAACACTGAGTAACGTGGAAAACACACTTATAACTGGTGTGGGGGGGGCTACTACTGGTCACGAGAGTCAGCTTCATCGTGCGATATCTGAGAATAAAACGGCGATGTTCGACCTAGACATGACCTTTTGGGAGCGGGGAGACAAGCTGGTTGCCGAACTCAAGTACAATACTGATCTGTTCGAGCCTGAGACTATCGACCGTTTGCAGGAGCATTTTCTCACGTTACTTGAAAGCCTTGTTGCAGACCCGACGCAGCGAATCAGGGATACCTCGCTGCTTTCGATCCAGGAACGGACGCTGCTGATTGAAGAGTGGAACGCAACCGAAACTCCCTATCCCCTCGATCAGCTTTTCCATGAATTTGTGATGGAGCAAGCCCAATCTACTCCCACGGCTCTGGCGGTCAGTGATGGTCAGGAACAGCTCTCCTACCAGGAATTGCTAACGCGTGCAGAGCACTTGGCTGCTCATTTGCAAGCACTGGGTATTCAAGCGGAGCAAGAGCAACTGCTGGGGCTTTACATGGAGCGTTCGGTATCCTGGGCTGTGACTGTGTTGGCTATTATGCTGGCAGGCGGGGTCTATCTACCGTTAGACCCGCATCACCCCTCAAGCCGCCTGCGCTATGTCCTGCAACACGCAGGCTGTCAACGGGTACTGACGACGCGTGCACAGGCGACCCGGCTTGGTGATCTGCTGGATGCTCCAACTTCTGTGCAGGTGTATTGTGTGGAGGATCTGGCGACACAGAAAGCTTGCGAGGCGTATCAACCGGTATGTTATGCAGGGGAGCATCTAGCGTATGTCATCTACACCTCAGGTTCTACAGGCATGCCCAAAGGTGTGATGATCGAACACAAAGGTATGCTCAATCATCTGCTTGCCAAAGTTGAGGCGCTAGAGTTGAGTGCGCAAGATATCGTCGCACAGACAGCCTCCCATTGCTTTGATATCTCTGTTTGGCAACTCCTGGCAGCCTGGCTGGTCGGCGGGCAAGTACGTATCTATCCTGAGCAGATAGCCATCGACCCAGAGGCGCTCCTTCAGCAGACCGAGGCCGATGCTGTCAGTGTCATTGAGGTTGTGCCATCGTTATTGCGTGCGATGTTAGATCTGCTCGATCTGGCCTCCAGTGAACAGCGTCCATCTCTGCTCGACCTGCGTTGGATGATCCCAACTGGTGAAATCCTGGGCACAGATCTGGTACAACGTTGGCTACACTATTACCCGCATATTCCTTTGCTTAACGCCTATGGGCCAACAGAGTGCTCTGATGATGTGACACATCATATGATTGCTGAGTCACTAGAGCCTGAAGCATTAGGACGTGCTGTGCCTATTGGTCGCGCATTACCCAATCTGCGGCTGTATGTGCTTGATATCCAACAACGGCCCCAACCTGTTGGTCTATGGGGTGAAATCTATGTCGGAGGTGTAGGGGTTGGGCGTGGCTACCTAGCTGATCCCGTGCGTACTGCTCAGAGTTTTGTACCTGATCCCTGGGGGTCGATGGTTGGAGGTCGTCTGTATCGAACAGGTGATCTAGCCCGGTATCGTGCTGATGGAAATCTTGAGTTTCTCGGTCGTGTGGATCACCAAGTGAAGTTGCGTGGTTATCGAATTGAATTGGGCGAGATAGAACAGGTTTTGCATTCACATACAGGGGTACGTGAAAGTATTGTGCTTGTGCGCGAGGATGAGCCTGGTCGTCAGCGGTTGGTCGCTTATATTGTGCCCCAGCCTGGGGAGAACCCTGAGTTAGAGGATCTCCAGCGCATTGCCCGTGAAGCGTTACCCGAATATATGATCCCCTCAGCTTTCGTGCAACTTGAAGCGTTCCCTTTAACGCCAAATGGGAAACTGAATCGCCAGGCACTGCCTCTACCCGCTGAACAGGATGCTGGCCAGGCACACGAAGACTATGTTGCGCCGCGTACTCCTCTAGAGAAACAATTAGTGGATCTCTGGAGCACATTACTGGGTGTTGAGCGTGTTGGAATCTCTGATGACTTTTTCGCTTTAGGAGGGCATTCACTGTTAACAGTCCGCCTAGTAAGCGAGATTGAAAAGCTGTTTGGGAAGCGTCTGCCGTTAGCCTCGATCTTCCAGGGTCGCACCGTGGATGCGCTAGCCCAACTCCTGAGCCGTTCTTCTGAATCTGCTTCACCCTGGTCGCTGGTACTTGAGATGCAGCCTCAAAAGAGGGATCTCCCCGCCGAAGCCATGCTTGACCTGACGGATTGTCCAGAAGTTTGGCCGGACGAGTTCAATACCGAGCCAGCAAATATTTTGCTGACTGGTGCAACAGGCTTCTTGGGAACCTTTCTGCTAGCTGATTTGCTCAAATATACCAAGGCAGATATCTACTGCCTCGTGCGTGCTAAGAATGGAGAACAGGCGAGGCAACGGTTGCAGGCGAGCCTGGAAGGCGCGTTACAGTGGCAACCGGAGTTTAGCACCAGAATAAAGCCTGTGATTGGTGACCTAGCCCTCCCACGGCTTGGTCTGTCTGAGCAGATGCAGGAGGAACTAGCTCAACGCATTGACACTATCTACCACAATGGTGCTCAGGTCAATATGTTGTATCCCTATGAGGAGTTGAAGGCCGCGAATGTGCAAGGTACCCGTGAGATCCTCAGCCTAGCAACGAGGTATAGAGTCAAACCAGTGCACTATATTTCCACCTTGAGCGTCTTCCCACATAAAGGGGAGACACGTCTACAGTATGTGCGTGAGCAGGATTCGCTTGATGATTTTCACGAGCATGTACGTGGTGGCTATGGTCAGAGCAAATGGGTAGCAGAGAAGATCGTGGCTATTGCTCGCTCGCGGGGATTGCCTGTCGTCGTGTACCGGCCAGGTCGGATTACTGGTCATAGCCAGAGCGGTTTCTGGCGATCTGAGGATATCCTGTACCGGATGATGAAGGGTTGCCTCCAGCTTGGCATGTGCCCCATGTTCCCGACGGATAACACGCTGGAAATGACGCCAGTGGATTTCGCGAGCCAGGCAATTGTTGCTCTATCCAGGCGGAAATCTTCTCTTGGCCAAGCCTTCCATATCTGTTGTCCACCAGGAGCAGAAGCGCGGATTAACGATATCATGAACTGGATTACCACTGCTGGCTATCCACTCCAACAAATACCGTATGAAGAGTGGTTCGAGGAGCTGTCTCGCGTGGTCAGTCAGGGACAAAAAAATGAGTTAGCGGACATTCTGCCTCTGCTCCCTCAGCCTAGTCAATCATCGCAGGAGGCCAAGCAGCCCTTGATGATAGTGCAAGATAACAGGTATACTGTGAAGACACTGGCCCGCGCTTCGATTACCTGTCCTTCTGTCGATCAGAATTTGCTGCGTACATACGTGTCGTATATGGCGCAAGACAGTTTCATACAAAGTATCACCCATTAGAGTAATGTTGTAATAGAAAAGAGGAACGAGACGAATGAATCAGCAAAGCCAGCACGAGGAAAATGTCCGTGCGTACCATGGTGAAGGTGAGTATAGCGCTCCTGGACCAGGAGCGCAGGATGAGAGCTATGCTTATACGCCACAACTCTCTAGAAGCGACGTTGAAGAACGCTTTCAGCCACATGAAGAGTGGAGACAAAAAGCCAGCATGGCCCAGCCAGATTTCAGGCAGTCGCTCTCCGCTGGCCAGCGACTAGCCATGGCTATCGTTTCGGTTTCAATACTAGTACCCTTGGTAGCGATTCTGATTACTGCTGATGTTTCCAGTGAGAATGCTGGCAACCCGCTGCTCATTGGAAGTCGCTTGATAGCGCTGCTCCTGGTCTGCCTGACAATTATGGTTGTGAATCTGGCCTTTAACAGGCGTCGTTGATGGCCTTTTTAGGGAGTAGATACTACGAGCTGACACGTTGCTATGCTAGCACTGGGATGCCGGGTAATTCGATCTCCAGACCGATCACTTTGAGTTTCTTGCGTAGCGAGTCACGTCCGTAACGAAAAGATTTCCAGGGGTCATCCCCTTCTGCCAGCATACGCTGAATCAACTCATCGGGGAGTGTGAGACCTTCAAACGCAATGGGTGCATAGTAGTTGATCGCGTCACGAATCACGCTGGCATAGGAAGCATCGCGCTGGAGCATATCGCGCAGAAAACGCACGCCGAATAACACATGGCGCGATTCATCACGTGTTAAGGCAGCCATACCGGCGCAGAGTGAAGGGAAGATATGCTCCTCGCGGAACCGTTCGAGCAGAGCACGTTGACCAGCCAGGGCCATAGTTCCTTCTATGATGAGATGATAGAGCACAACTCCCTCAATCAAGTGGGTAAGGTTCTGTGGTTCCTGACGAATGCGATTAGCGGTCTCTGGAAGGGCTTCGAGCAGGATATAGCGTGTAGCCGGATTAATGTGCTGCCGTGCGATAGCTAACGATTCTTCCAGGCTGGTGGCATCAATCTCTAGAACATCGTGGAAAAAACGGTCAAAAAACACAGTATGGCGAGCCTCATCGACAAGCTGGGTTGTGAGATAGATGCGCATTTCCTCATCGGGAGCTGCCAACACATAAGGAGCCAGAGCATCAGTGACACAAGCTTCGCCTTGGAAGAAGGTAGCAAGCGTCGCCACATGACTTGCGCGTTCTTCTTCGGACATATCTTCCCACTGAATGCGATCAGCGATAAAATCAATCTCTTGTGATTGCCACTGCTGGCGTTCCCAACGATAGTAGAGTTCTCGGTAGGTTGGCAGGTGTACCAGCCCCTGGTCGATACTCTGCAGAATTTCAGCCACAGAGACATCCTGTAACTGTTCCAGGTTGGCATCATCGGCTGATATTTCTATAGACATAGATTCTCCTATAAACTGGCCCCCAAAGGGACATCAGCAGTCTTTGTCACTAGGGCTTGGGAGATGATTTGTAAGACGGCTGCTTGTGCTGGTCGAATAAAGAGATGGTTACCAAGCAACATATGAGTGGCGAAGTCCTGGCTGGTCTGTTTACGCCACGTTTCAAGCTTCGCCTGTTGTACACGTTTATCCTGCTGACCACCTAGCACAGTAATAGGGCAAGCAAGCGGCTCCTGAGCATGAAATTGATAGGATTCACAGACTGCGAAATCGGCACGTAGGATAGGTAACAAGAGTTGTCGCAGTTCTTCGTTTGCCAGAATCTCCGGGCTAGTCCCATCTAGTTCGAGCAACGTCTTCATCAGTGCGGAATCAGAGAGCGCAGACTCAGGAAGTGCCTGACGCGGCTCATCAGAAGGTGTCTCAGGGGAGCGGTAGGCCGAGAGAAACAGGTGTTCAGGCAAACGAGCCCCTTGCTGGCGCAGTTGGCGCGTGAGTTCAAAACTGACGAGGGCACCCATGCTGTGGCCAAAGAAGGCATAAGGCATGTCGAAGTAGGGTTGGAGAGCCTGTGCCAACGCTTGAATCAGTCCATCAAGACGTCGCAAGGGTGGCTCCTTGACCCGATTCTCGCGTCCCGGAAACTGCACTGGATAGACATCAATCTCTGGTGCAAGGAGGCTAATCCAGGGGTAGTACGTAGAAGCACCACCCCCTGCGAAAGGAAAACAGAACAGGCGTACGCGGGCGGCTGGATTGGGCCTGGCACCGAAGATCCAGTTCTTTGTAGGAGGGATCATACTATTGCTTTCCTTACTCATAACGCAGTGTCTGGGCAATCTTCACACGCGTTGCGGCGAAGACTGGGCCAATACATGCCAGCGAGGCCAGTACGAAGATGGCCACCAACATCCAGATCAGGTAGAAAGGATTGAAAGCGAAGGGCACTGGTGCCAAAAGTTTGGCCTGAATCTGCAAGAGACCCCAGGAAGCTGGGAAGCCCAAGATTAAAGCGAGCACCCAGGCCAGGCCACCGAGTGTGACCCCCTCGGCCCAGAAAACCTGTGCCACTTTTCTGCTCGCCGCGCCCATTGAGCGCAAAATGCCGATTTCACGCCGCTTTTCTAGAACACTCATCACCAGGGCATTGGCCAAACCAACCGAGCCAACCAGCGCGATAATAATTGCCACAAGGTCGAGCAAGGTATAGATGGTCTGGTATTTGCTCTGGGCCTGTGCAATCTGGTTTTGTGCTGTGGTAATGTTTGCTAATAGCCCGGCATTGCTCATGGCTGCATCAACCCGATGGGCCAGAGCATCAATGTCTGCCTGTGTGGGAGCATGGATAGTCGATTGGATCATCACTTTCTGTGAATAGTCGCCAGGCATATTGAAGAGCGCATTAATCTGGGTAATTGGCGCGAGCAGGACACCAAAGTTGCCAGGACCGATATTGCTAAAGTCGCGGGCAACACCTATAATATGCCATTGGACTGTGTGCAGGCCAAGGGAAAAGGTAATGGTATCGCCGATTTTCAGCCCAGACTTATCTGCGGCATCCTGACTGATGATAACCGCGTTCTTGTCGTCATTGGTAAACCAGCGTCCAGCAGAGATGTCCCGCTGGTAGAGTTGGGTGTCGAGCTGCACTCCGGTGAGCGCGGCATCGCCCCAATGTGTTGTGGCCTTATCCTGACTGAAGCTCTCGATGCGTCCTACGCCTGGTACGGATGAGAGAACTTGCTGGAAGCGACTGAGCGGGATTGCGTCGTCTAGTGAGACCATTGTATCAAAGTGATACACGGTGTAGACCTGGTTCAAGAAGGTGTTAAACGAATAGTTGGCTGTCTGCACTGCCAGAAACGCTGCGCCAGAAACCCCCAGGATCAGCAGGGTCAGTCCCGTGCGCAAGCGTTTGCGAAAGACACCACGCGTGCCAAATTGGAAGGTCTGAGGCAACCACCCAAAAAGAGCACGTGCGATTGTGCTCCAACCACGATCCCCCTGGTTAGCAGTATTTTCCAAGCCGTAGCCGCTCAGGGCTTGCTTCACGGTTATACGTGTTCCCAAGTACACGGGTATCAGCGCAGCGAGCAAAGGTGTGCCGATGCCAACGATTGCCGCTTCAAGAATCTGCCAGGGCGCAACCTGGAGCGGCCCAATATCTAGAGAAACCAGCTTTCCCAAGTACTGGGCCAGCAAGTAGCCACCCGCAGTGCCTACTACGATACCAAGTGCAGTACCGATGATAGCATACACGCTGACCAGTGCGAGATAGTGACGCATAATCTTGCCACGTCCGCCTCCAACGGCCTTCATGGTTCCAATGGCCTGAACCTGTTCTGTAATCAGAGCCATGATAGTACCTAAGAGCAAAATGACGCTTAGCAGGATAGCGATGACCGAAAGGACGTCCATAATCCCAAACAGACCATTGGCAATCTGGGAAACGCTATCGTCGCGTCCGACATTGGAGCCAAGAATGGGCGTCTTGTGCTGATCCATTACTTGCGAAAGCTGGGTCAGCGTTTGATAGCGTTGGTCATAGTTTTCGACACGTAGGGCGAAATTGGTCACGCCTGAACGATTGAAAAACGTCTCAAAGGATGGTTCATTCATATACCCATAAGCACGGCCAGCCAGAGCGACCTGAGGAAGCCCCTGAGTGACCTCAAAGCCTGAGATGGTCAGAGGCTTATAGGTGGTGCCTACTTGGATTGAGACGGTATCGCCGATATGGATATTCGTGAGTGTGTGATCACTTTCATCCAGGATGACCTGGCCTGGTCCAGGCAGGTGTCCTTCAACAAGCTTGAAACGCCCGATCTTCATCTGCTCGAAGTCGAGGATGCCCAGAACCTGGATTACTTTGTGATCCTGGCCGATAGCCCAGCTTGTGACAATGCTACCCTGAGCCTGGACGCTTAACACATTGGGCTGCTGTTGAATGATAGCGGCCAAATTCGGTGAGGTTGGCGCAGTGTAGATCTGCATATCGGCTTGAGATGTGATGTTTGAGCTAAATTCCAGGCTGCTTTTGAACTGGCTTGAAGCAATGTTAATTGCTGATAGGCCAATAATCCCGATGGCAATGCCGATCACTGTGAGAAGCGTGCGTGCTTTTCTATGTGAAATGTCCCGAAAAACTTTCTTTCGTAACGCGGTCATAAAAGTACCTCCCTAGGAAACTCCTCCGGCATGGAGATTAAGATGACACGTCACGTCGATTGACAATCCGGCCATCAAGAAGATCGATACCACCATCGGCACGCTGGGCTAGGTCACGATCATGCGTCACATAGATGATGGTTTTCCCCTGGCGACCCAAATCTGCTAGTAAGTCGAAGACCTGCTGCGCGTTCTGGGAATCCAGATTGCCAGTCGGTTCATCAGCTACCAACACCGGTGGGTTATTCACCAGGGCACGCGCAATGGCGACGCGTTGTTGCTGCCCTCCCGAAAGCTCGCTGGGCAGGCGCTTCATATACTGCTCCATCCCGACCAGTTGCAGACATTCCTCGGTACGCACGCGCCACTGGCGACGGGGTAGCACTTGCCCCAGTTCGAGCGCCATCAATACATTCTCCTGGGCTGTCAATGTGGGCAAGAGTTGGAAGAACTGAAAGACAATGCCAACATTGTGGCCACGCCACTTTGCTAGACGATTCTCGCTCATCTTCTGCAGAACTTTGCCGTCAAAGAGCACCTGACCTGAACTAGCACTGTCGATGCCAGTCAAGATGTTGAGGAGCGTTGATTTGCCACTGCCTGACGGTCCATTGATAGAAAAAAGTGTCCCTTTTGGGATCGAGAAGGAGAGAGCATCAAGGATCACTGTTTTGGTGAAACGACTTGTAATCACCTTTGAAACATTCTCAACGCTGACCTGAATCGTATCAGCAGCTTGTGCACTATGTGCAGGTGGAGGTCCAACAGTTGCCATATAGTATTCCTTTCTTGCTTAGAGTCTTCTTGCACGTTCGAGAGTCAACTCACTGACGGCTATCGAGGTAGCCTTCAAACGTTTACCAACATTGTCCTCTGTCCTTCCTTGGAAGGGAAAATGTCCTTCTGATGCTAGTACTGGCTCAGGGAACCCTGTTGCTTGGCAACCCGTTCACTGTATTTGAAGAGCACCCATCCGATAATCAAGTACACGGAGGAGTTCACAATTAACCAGATCAGACTCTTATTATCCCACACTGTTATAAGCGATTGCCCGTTTAATAAGACATTGCGCAACACATCGATGCCCTGCGTAATGGGGAGTGTTCTGGCAAAAAACGCCAGCCAGGGTGGGAAGTGAGTAATTGGCAGAAGGGAGCCAGTTAGGAAGAGTAGCGCATTCTGGATGAGATCGGCGAGCGCATCAACCTGTTTAAAGATCAGAGTCAGTCCACCAAGGATGAGGGCGAAGCCGAAAAGTCCAGCCAAAGTCAAGCCCATAATCACCAGGCCTTCCCAACGCAGAGGAATGGAAATACCAAGGAGCAGGGCCAACGCAATGCTTGTCAACAAAACCATGATGGTTGTGGTGAGTAAGGTAGCCAGAACACGCCCTAAAATCAGTATCTCCGTGCGTGCGGGCGTCATGTACATCTGCTCAAGTGTGCCCGCCTGAGCTTCCCCAACGAGGTCCGCACCAGTGCTCATAATGATGATACGTGCATAGAGCCAGACGACATAGCCAAGAAACAGCACGGTTAATTGTTGGGGATTGAATTGACCATTGCCCAGAAAAAAGCTCGCACCAACGAAAATGATGCCAATCACCAACAGTTGAGTGAGAACGTTAAATTTGTAATCCCAGATGATTAAGAAACGTTTGTACGTTTCATTGAACATAGCTAGCAATGAGATGCTCATGTTGTTCTCCCTTCTCGCCTTCACTGGCACTTTTCTCTTTCTCTCCAAGAATCTGCTCACCACCGTCCAGCAACTGGACAAAAATCTCTTCCAGATTGGGCTGGACGCGTGTGACAGACAACAGAGGAAGATCGTGGCTATGGATAGTGTTGAGGTATGTATACAGGATGCTCTGGTCAGCAATGCTTCCAGTCAGCGTGGTCTCATCATTTTCCGTGGCGATAGTTAAGCCCTCAAACCAATCTACATTCTGCACATCTCCTTTGAGTCGGATCTGATAGTGTTCCTGGCGGAAAAGATGTAACAGTTCTGCTAATGGTCGATTCGTCAGCAGACACCCCTTACGTATGATAGCCACGCGGTCACAAAGTTCTTCAGCCATATCCAGTTGGTGGGTAGTGAGTACAACGGTTTTCCCTTGCTCTTTGGTCAAGCGCTGAATCCATTCTTTGACGGTACGGGCAGCTTGGATATCCAGGCCCAAAGTTGGCTCGTCTAGTAGAACAATCGACGGATTACCGATTAGAGCACAGGCGATAGCTACTTTTTGTTGCATACCACGAGAAAAGGTACGAATGGGATCGTTGCGTCTCCCCCAGAGATCGAGTTCGCCTAGCAACTCTTTGGCGTGCGCTTTGAGTTCTTTACCCCAACAACCTTTCAGGTGTCCGAAGTACATTAGATTTTGCCATGCTGTCAGACGCCAATACACGTTGCGAGTTCCTTCCAGGACCGCGCCTATCTGGTACATGGCCGCGCGACGTTCACGTAAAACGTCATGACCACCAATGCGGACCTGCCCGGTCGTGGGGGTGACCAGTCCACACATCATTTTAATGGTGGTGGTTTTTCCAGCACCATTGGCACCAAGAAAACCAAAAACCTGCCCAGTCTCGACCACGAGATTGAGGTTGTCTACAGCTGTAACTGTTTCTCGGCGAGCAACTGGGTAGACTTTACTCAGCCCTGTGATCTCAATCGCGGCGGGTGATAGACCGCTTGTTTTCATAGTGGAATGCTCCTTCTTCAACTTTCATTACTCAATAATCGCCTTATCATAAGGGTACTTTGCCAATAGGGCGCTGTCATGTTGAAGGGGTAGTATTTTTTATACGGGAAGGAGGGTAATATGATTGATGCTAAACATCGTAGAGAAAATACGCTTGCCAGGGCATGACAATACGCTCTCTGACAAGTATCTTTTGAAAGAGGGTTTTTTGACAGTTGCTTGTTCATACGTTTGGAAAGGCAATCGAGTATGCATAATGATCAGAGCCACGCCGGGTTCCTGGCTTTGCAGATAGAGCAGATAGGGGACAGTAACCTGGGACAAGCAGCCGCTGGATTGCCAGAGCACTTGGTTCCCCTGGATGCTGAGCAGTGGGATCTCTGGCGCTTTGTCTGTTTGCGAGGCGCTGGTTTCCCGGCCCGGCAGGCGCTCGATCTCTCGGCTCCCGCGTGTACCGCTCTTGTAGATCAGCTTATTTTAGCCGAAGAAGAGTATACGCGCACACAGGCTGCTACGCTGGAAGCACTCAACAGCGAACTGATGTATGCGACTGGAGAGCGACATGCGCAACTTGTACAAGCCTTTCGAACCATCAGCAAACTTCGCCCTCCGCAAGCATTTTCACTCGCGATCCCTGCTTGTGATGGGATAGATGCCTTACAAGTCGTTTATGAACGTCTAGTCAGGCTTCAGACGGAACTGCCAAACGCTTTTGAAGCTGCGATGCTGACTATAGCGCGTGTGGTACAGACGCTGGCTGGCGATGATCGCTTCCGAGAAGCCGTGACATGGCAGAACCGCCAAGCGCTCCAGACTGGGTTTGAAACGCTTTTACGCTCTACACCTGAGCAAATTGTGAACCAGGCCAAACGGCGCAGGAATGGAACCCTGGTCGCGAACTATATCCAGCGTTATGCGCTCAAAAATGATAGTATTGGCTTCTTTGGTCCAATAGGCTGTGCTACACTTACTGCATCGGATGTGGCTATTTCAGTTTGTCCTGGTCCTCAGCTTCTGGAGAAGCGTACCGTCTATTTCGAGGGCTGGTGCATGGAAGAATTGGCCGCAGCTTTGGTGAGAGAGAATCAACAGTTGCTCTGCTGGTGCGCACCGCGTCAAATGCCACATCTGTATCTTGCTGGCACGCAACTCGCGCTCCCTTTTGCCCCTCCAATTAAGCTCTCCATCAGTCAAGCAGCAGTATTTGAAGCCTGTACGGGCTTTCACTCAGCGCGATCAATCGCCAGAAGGCTGCTCCTCAATCATTCCACAAACGGATTGCAAAATGAGGCCCAGGTCTACACCATTCTCGATCAGCTCTGCGCCAGCAAACGTATTGTATGGGCGCTGGAGATCCCTCCTGAGGGCAATGCTCCCGAACAAGCATTACGCTACTGGCTAGAGCGCATCGAAGAGAAGGATCTACGTGAGAAGTCCCTGGCCTCCCTGGAACGCCTGGAACAGGCCCGCACTGCGGTTTCTCATGCCGCTGGAGATCCCGTCCGGCTGGATGAGGCTCTGGCAAAATTAGAGACAGAGTTTGTTGAACTGACCAGTAAGACGGCAACGCGTGCGGAGGGGAAAACCTATGCTGGTCGTACGCTTGTCTATGAAGATTGTCGTCGGGCTATCGATGTGACTTTTGGGCCTGACCTGGTTCGGGCTATGCGCGAACCTCTGCCCCTGCTACTCACGAGTGCGCGTTGGTATACCTATGAAATTGCGAAGCTCTATGAGCAAGCTTTCATCGATGCTTTTCTCGAATTGTCCTCTGACTCTGACTCTGCTACGGTCAATCTCACGGATTTCTGGCTGTGGATGCAACCATTTTTCTATGATGATGAACAGCGTCTCAGCGACCTCATCCTACCGGAGTTTCAGCAGCACTGGCTGGAGATTTTCGCGCTCACAGACGAGCAGCGGAATCTGCATCAGCTCGTGTACCGTGCCAGCGACTTGCGGGAGCGTGTTCTCCAACGTTTTTCTGCGCCAGCTCCAGGCTGGAATGCAGCCTGCTATCATAGCCCTGACCTATTACTTGATGCCAAAGATGTTGAGGCCATTCAGAGGGGAGATTATCAGGTCGTTCTAGGTGAGTTGCATATTGCTATGAATACGCTACAAATTACGGCCTTTCTTGCTCAACATCCTACTCCTGAGGACATCCTCCAGGCAGTAGCCCTTGATGTGCCCGCACCGCGCGTGTTGCCAATCCTCTCGAAAGATCTGTTTCCTATTTACCGGCTCCGTCCCTCCCTAGTAACGCCCAAAGATTTTTACCTGGTGTATACACCAGATGTGTGCGCCCCAATTGCAACTCCTGCAACTGTCTTAACGCTGAGTTCCCTGGTGGTTGAGGAGAGGGATGGTAGGCTCGTTGCGCGAACACGCGATGACCTCTACTGTTTCGAGTTGATCGAAGTATTTGCCGAATTCCTCTCACGCTTGATCTATGGGTCCTTTAAAATGTTCCCACCAAGCAAACACATGCCGCGAATAACTATCGATCAGATGGTCGTGAGCCGCGAGGCTTGGTATTTCGCGCCCCAGGATCTTGTTTTTGCAAATGAGAAAACTCCCCTGGAGCGCTTTATAGCAACTCGGCGCTGGGCGCAAAGAAATGAGATGCCGCGCTTCATTTTTGTCAAAGTGGCAACCGAGCCGAAGCCATGCTTTATTGATTTTGACAGTCCAATGTATGTTGAGGTGTTCTTAAAGATGGTGCGTCAGGATATGCGTAAAGATCCTGCAATGCTCTCGTTGGCGATTACTGAGATGCTGCCAACTCCTGATCGGCTCTGGTTGCAGGATAGAGATGGTGAGCATTATACCAGTGAATTACGTTTTGTTGCTGTTGATCACGTCTCTTGTTATGCGAGTAAGGAGGCTGAAATGCGCATATAGCAAAATATGGATAGGAAAGTTCGGCGTGTTGCCGATGGCAGTTTTTGACAATACGACAAAGGGCGAGGGTATCTCGCTGTTCTGAGAAAAGAGAGCTATTCAGATGATAAGAGATGAAAAAGAAGATACTACGATTTACAAAGTAGTTGTAAATCACGAGGAGCAATATTCGATCTGGCCTATTGAACGTGAGAATCCATCGGGTTGGAGAGATGGAGGGAAAAGTGGGATGAGGGAAGAGTGTCTGTTGCATATTAAAGAAGTATGGACAGACATGCGTCCGCTTAGTGTGAGAGAGAAAATGCAGCAGTCAGCTACGAAAGGATGAGTATTATATAATGATAAGCAGAGATGAGGATGCTATTCTGTACCTTTGCAGGCAAGATGTAGAGCACCTCTGTACAAAAATTGATAGCATCGCTGTTCTACGAGAGGTTTTTTCACTCCATGCTTCTCGTCAAACCATTCTTCCCGACGAGGCCTATCTTGGTTGGACAAACGTTCACCAAGAAAATGTCAGGAGCTTGAATATGCCAGCCTATGTGGGGGGAACCTTCGATATAGCTGGTACTAAAGTCATCAATGGCAACATTTCCAATCCCACACGAGGTGTTCCGCGTGCAAGCGGCATGACCTTATTGCTTGATCCAATTTCAGCACGTATTTGCGCAATTATGGAAGGAGCCTACCTTTCTAGCTTGCGTACTGCCAGCGTAACAGCCCTCGCAGTAGATTTGCTGAAAGGCGATGATATTCAGTGTCTGGGTATTATTGGTGCTGGAATTCTCGCTCAAGCGCATATTGAACTGCTATTGCGGCATCTACATTCATTAGAGACAATTTATATATATGATACGAATCAACAGCGCGTTGTAGAATTGGGACTACTTCTGGCCCCTTTGCTTGAAGCACATCATGTAGTTTGGCAATGTATGCTATCTGCGGAGGCTGCTATTCGTTCGGCACAGTTAATCATCCCCGTGACAACAACAACAACAAGTTACATTCCTTTTGTCTGGCTTCAGGCGGGAGCAATCGTGGTGAATGTTTCGCTAGATGATGTTATGCCAGATGTTATTTTGCAAGCGCAGAGTGTGGTCGTCGATGACTGGTTTCTCGTCAGAAACGATACTCGTCGTTTGCTGGGTCGGATGTATCATGAAGGGAAAATTATTGGGCCAGATGACGAAAGAGAACCAATGAATGGGCAAAGGAAAATCAATGCCCAACTTGGGGAGCTTGTGCTAGAAACAAAGGTTGGTCGCCGTGATCGGCAGGATATTATCCTTGTAAATCCTTTTGGGCTGGCGATTGAAGATGTCGCCCTGGCACAACGGGTCTATCAGAAGGCTCAGGAACTAGGTGTGGGAAGAAAGCTCGCCCATTAGAGTCCCGCAGAATCGAGTTGCTTTGTCGTGAAAACGATATTTTACGCCAGGAGCGGGCTTACCAGCACACGCACATCAGGTGCACCTTGCGGTTCGGGAACATGACACTCACTCACGGAAATCGCGGAGAAATCAGGCAGGTTCGTAGGTGCTTGAGCGTTCATCTCTTTGAGGAAAGCACGCGTTTGCAGCAATGATTCTGCCGTAAGAGCCAGTGTAGGAAACAGATCAAGCATCGCAACAAGTTCTGCGTTTACAAGATTTCTCGTTGTCATAGGATCCTCCTTGTGAAATGATAGAAAGGAAACGTCTATCTCGCCCAATTGGTGCTCTTTGTTGAGGTGAGATAATACCTGAGATCGTGTGCCTCTGTTGCTGCTCAAAGCCAACTGAGCAGCAACAGAGGCATTATATGGTAAGGGAAAACCCCTCATAGCTCTTTTCTGCTATCTCCTCTCGCTAATGTTTCTGGAAATCATGCAGGATCTCGCGAAAGTGAGATTGGAAAGTGAAAAAGTGAACAGTCCCCTTTTGAAGTAATTTTCCACTGTGATCGTAGAAGACAGTACATCAATCATATTCCCATCGGCTCTTGCAGAAATATGGAAAAAATGTGGGTGAGAGGAAAATACAAGTAATACAGCAATAAAAGCGTCTGTCCGTTGGGATGTAGTAACTGGTAAATTAGATGGTTCTCGACTTACCAATGGCCGTATGAATGATCACAAGAGTCTGTTTGAGATAGAAGAATGACCAGAAGGATCAGTGTATATTGCTGGCTTTGGATTTTTTGCGATTGACCGATTGTGCCGTATAACAAGAGAGAAAAAGGAAAAGATATTTGTCACACGTTTACAATCAAAAATGAACGTATATCATCGTTGTGGACATCGCGTTCATCTCGGATAATGGTTATTACCAATATCCACCGTAAATGGGCGAAATATTCGGAAATTCTGGTGCTACTGCGGTTGCGCTGGCAAATCGAACGGCTCTTTCGGCTCTGGAAGGAAGATGCAAAAATTGATGAATGGCGCACAAAGAAACCATATCGTATTTTGTGTGAATTCTATGCAAAAACATGTGCCATGATTATCCAACAGCCTTTCATACAGAAGGGGTGTTGGCTCGATCCATTTCGGAGTCTTGTCAAAGCAGCGGACTCCCTTCGCCGTGAATGTAATCGAATTATGATCGCTTTTTACGAGGGAAATCTTGAAAAGATGGTGCAATCTCTTTTGCATACATTGCAATCTAGATGTCGTGTTGAACGTCGAGCCGCCTATCCCAGCACAGCCCAGCTTTTGTTAGATGGCCTGGATTGGCAGTTCGAATTGCTCTTATCCGCAAGAGGATCAAGGCGACATTGCCAATGTTAAGCGAATGTTAATATACTGCACTTTGCTAACTAGATAAAGATAATCGGCGTTGCTAGATGTAGGTGGTAGATTTCGGCACCCTGTCTGTTATCTGCTAATATGTTCCACTCCGAAAAGTGAAACATATTAGCAGATAACTATACCTTACTTCAAACTAAAAATCAAGTATTTATGGATTTATATGGCAAAAAGCTATAAAATGCTCGTACCCTAGCGTGAACCCATTTTACCACTTACTGCGAACAAATTTTTACTGACGAAAGCTAATAGAGTCTTCAATAGAATTCTGGTTGCTTTGCAATAACGCGAAAACTGCTCAGTTTACCTCTCAAAAAATCGGTTCAGAAGCACATTTATAGGGCGGGAAATTCTATAAATAATATATTTATGAGTTCAATAAAGGTTGCTTTTCCCGGCAGAGAAGTACTACACGCCCTTTTTCTGTGAGAGAAGTGGAATGAGGCAAGGTAGCAAGCGGGGTCATCAACCTTTATTTTGCCAGCTTATCTGACAGCTTATAAACAGATTTTGCCAGCTTATCTGACAGTTATTGGATCGAATTGGGGAGGAGTGACCCGAACAGCGACGAACAAGCACATCATTGTGAATCGGCCTGAGAATTGCCTTCATATGGCTTTCCCAAAATACGCTACTGCCGCATCACATCTGTCTGGAGAGGATGTGATATGATATTTAGGTAGAAAAAACTTTGCATTAGCTTGACAAGCTAATGTAAAATATCTTTCAGTGTTGATTTTTGAAAACACAGTGTGTGTTGGAAGCACTGCCAGTATTGGCAGTGGCGGTGGCACGTCACTTTGGTACAAAATAAGAGGAGAAAACAAAAAAGATGCTGGTGCATTTGATGTTGGAGCTTTACGGATGCAGTCGCGAGGTTTTGAGCAATGAGCCGCTGCTGCGTCGTGTGCTGGACGAGTACCCGGCGCGGGTTGACATGGAAAAGGTTAGCCCAGTCCATCTGTACGATATTGAAACATCCAATCCGCTGGACGCGGGTATGTCAGGTTTCGTGGTTATCGCGCAGAGCCATATCAGCATGCATGCCTGGCCCGAATATGGCGAGGTTGACATCGACATTTGTTCGTGCAAAGAATTTAGTCAGGAAGATGCCATCGCGTTTGCGAAAAAGATGTTCCAAACCGATGACGTAGAAGCACATTTCATGATCCGCGCGACCCGTTCGCTGCGGCCAGAAACCCCTGATCCTGAGCGCTATGAGGCTGCCATGGCCGCACGCATGGTGAAGGCGGTGCGTTAAGAAGAAAGAAGATTGTGATACGATGACCAATTCGTCTGTGACCCAGTTCGGTGCGCCCGATGCGCCATTTTGCGACCCTGCCACCGCGCGTGTGGCGATTATTCCGGCCCCGCTAGAGTATAGCGTTTGCTATATGACAGGCACCCAACATGGGCCACAGGCGATTTTGGATGCCTCCAGCCAGATGGAACTCTATGACGAAGAACTGGATTGGTGTCCCATTGAAGTTGGTATCTATACACGTCCGGCGTTAGATTATACAGGCATGAGCCACGCAGCAGCCTTGCAGGCAACTGGCGAGGCCACACGCGAAGCGCTCGCCCTTGGGCAACTTCCCCTGATCCTTGGTGGTGAACACTCTCTCTCCGCACCTCCTATTGCGGCAGTGCGCAACTATTTTCCCGACCTGACCGTTATACATATTGACGCTCACGGCGACTTGCGCGATACCTACGAAGGGACGCGGCTCTCGCATGCCTCTGTCGAACGGCGCGTAGTCGAGATGGGCATTCCGTTGACTGAAATTGGCATTCGGAGCTTTAGCCCGGAAGAAGCGGAATTTCTGAAAAGCAAACCAGATGTCGCTATTGTCTGGGGCTATCAGCTTGCCAATGGCACAGCCAACATTCCTTGGGAACGCCTGAGCAAGCACACCTATGTCACTATCGATCTGGATGCCTTCGATCCAAGCGAGATGCCCGCCGTTGGCACGCCAGAGCCAGGTGGACTGCACTGGTATCAACTGCTGAACCTTTTTCGCGACATTTGCCAGCGTACGACGATTGTTGGTATGGATGTGGTAGAACTCTGCCCCATGGAAGGGCAGACGCGGGCCGACTTCCTGGCCGCGAAGCTGGTGTATAAGATGATTGGCTATCGCTTTCACGCAGAATACGCGCAAAACAAACGCTAGTACTGCTGCATACGCAACCATTCCAGGGCAGGACAAGCTTGTCTTGATCTTTGCCCAGGAATAGTGCCTTGCTCACGTACGGCAACAACTGCATGGTTTTTAGACTACCAACTATAATGAGAGTATTACACTATCAAGGATGTTGTATAAACGATGAATAGAGTATCGCTCGTGTATCTATCAAATTTTTGGCAGAATCGTCAGATAAATAGCCACATCTCCTGTCGAGCCAGTCTCGTGTTCCTCTGTCTTCTCGCAATGCTGCTGACTGCCTGCGACTGGGGTAATAGCGGCAGTAGTGGTCAGCACCAAGCGCTACAAACTGATAACGGGAGCACTGTCACCTATAGTACACGCTCCTCAGATGTGTTGGTGCGTTTATTTTATGGTGGTGGCAAGGTTGGTACGTTAGAATTGACGCCAGAGATCAGCCTCTACGGAGATGGTATGTTTATCACTGGGCCAAGCTTGCAATTGCGCCAGGGTGGGATCTCAAACGATGATCTGCAAAACCTGTTGCATACCCTGACTGGCACTGATAATCTGCTTCAATTGCACCGTCAGGTTTTTAACGATATTCCCAATCAGAACGCGGCTCTGCTCCAGGTCACGCTCAACGACAAGAAGTACCAGTTTGTCTATGGACCGTTCGGCCATCTTCAAGAGGGCAGCCAGGATAGGCATGAGTACCAGCAATTGGGCGACGCTATTGGTGCTATCCAGCAGGCACTCAGCCACCCGACGCAAGCCTATACCTCGCCACAGAGCGCCCTGTTGGTGCATCAGACCTTCCGCGAGGATTTTACCGAGAATCAGAATCAGACTATTCCGCGCTGGACGCTCAGCAGGACACTGAACTTGGCACACGCGGCTATCTACGAGTGCGGGGTGGTTCCAGCCGATTTTACTAGTCCGAACTTGGACCTTGGCTGCCTGAACTACACTATTCCTCAACTCGCGATCTTGCTTGACCAGCAAAATAGCAACCTGGTTGAAAATCTGTTACATGGCACGCCGCAACAGATGTTTCTCGAAAATAACGACTATTATATTGTGATGCTACGCCCGCTCTTGCCTGACGAGCTAGCGCAGCACCACGTAGCTATGTACGGCAACAATAACCAGGACTATACACCCGTCCCGTTGAAAAGCGGGCCTATTCCCGTGCCAACAGTCACCCCCAGAGCTTGAGAACACAGCAGAATGGGCCAAGTCTTATCTGTGCATTGCCAGCCAAACCTTCTCAGGGGTCAAAGGCATGTCCAAGGCTGTGACACCCAGGGGTGCCAGCGCGTCAAGCACGGCGTTTGTGATCGCTGTCGGTGCACCAATACAGCCAGCTTCGCCGACGCCTTTGGCACCAAGAATGTTGCGCGGGCTGGGTGTCTCGGTATGGCTCAACTCAAAGTTGGGTAGCTCTGTGGCGAGCGGGAGCGCATAATCCATCAACGTGCCACTGAGTACCTGCCCACCCTCAGCGTAGAGAACCTGTTCGTACAGCGCCTGCCCTATACCTTGCGCCAGGGCGCCGTGCAACTGACTCTCTACCAGCATAGGCACGATGACGCACCCGCAATCATCAACTCCTATGTAGCGCTGTACCTTGACTTCACCTGTCTCAGCATCTACTTTTACAACAGCGAGATGCGCTCCAAAGGGATATGCTAAGTCCTCCGGCTCAAATCCTTGCATACTGCACAATCCCTGAAGCAGTTCGTTGCGCAAGACTTCCGGGTATTGTTCTTTTTGCACGACATCTTCAGCGATCCCTGCCAATTGGCCCAATGTGTAGAATTTGCCCGGTACGCCTGTCACCTGCACACGGCCAGCGGAGAGTTCAAGGTCGCTTTCGGCTGCCTCCAACAAGTGTGCGGCCAGGAGTAGCGCCTTCTTCTTTACATCGCGTGCCGAAAGAGTAATTGCGCTCCCGCCAACCGCCATGCTGCGACTGCCAAACGTACCAACCGAGTGGGTATTTGGGCTATCAGCAATGATCACCTCGACCTGTTCGATTGGCACTGCAAACTCAGCAGCGACGAGATACGCAAAAGCCGTCACATGGCCCTGCCCACTGTCAACCGAAGCCGTCTCCACCACAATCTTGCCCTCTGGGGTGATATGGGTCTGAGCGGTATCGGGGCGTCCACTCAGACCTTGTCCGCCAGAGGCACAGCTCTCGACATAAAAAGAGAGGCCAATTCCGATATGCTGACCTTGTTGACGTAAACGTACCTGCTCAGCCCGCAATGCCGGATAGTCCGCCTTTTCCAGTAAGAGATCGAGTGCCTGGGTATAATCGCCTGAATCGTAGATTGTTCCTGTTGCTGTTGTGTAGGGGAATGCTTCTGGTGCTATAAAATTGCGTCTACGCACCTCTACAGGATCGATCCCTAATTCATGTGCGATAGCCTCAATTGTGCGCTCGATAAAATAACTTGCCTCTGGCCGCCCGGCTCCGCGATAGGCACCAGTCGGGGCAGCACTTGTTTTGACCCCTTTCAGAATCGTTTTAATTGCAGGAATAGCATAGGTGCCAGAGATCATCGAGACCGTCGATGACGCACTGAGCAGGCTTACATCGCTGGGATAGCCACCAAGGTCCGCACAAACTTCGGCCTTCAACCCAATAATCGTGCCGTCCTTGCGCACAGCGGCCTGCATATCGGCAATCATGCCACGTCCATGACCCATCGAGACCATGTTTTCTGTACGACCCTCTAGCCAGCGCACAGGACGTTGCAAGGTATGTGCCAGGAAAGCTGTGATAGCCTCTTCGCCACACATCCGTGTCTTGCCACCAAAGGCTCCGCCTACATTGGGAATGGTAATCGAGATGTTGGTCGGTGGAATGTACAGAATGAGCGCCAGTTGCAGACGAGCGAGCGGGATGGATTGGCTGGAAACCCAGACGGAGAGCGTGCCATCGGCATGTCCTTCGGCAAGGATCGCCCGACATTCCATCGGTACGGGAGCTAGGCGCGGCTGGATCAGACGCACGGATACCACTGCATCAGCCTGCGCAAAACTCGCTTCGACATCACCAGTTCCACCCTCCTGCACAATGGCGATGTTCCCATGCTCATCGAACAAAGCGGGTGCATCGCGGTGTAGAGCAGCCTCTAGCCCGGCTACAGACGGCAGTACTTCGTAGTCAACCTCAATCAGATCGGCGGCATCCTTCGCGCTTGCCTCACTCTCGGCCACAACAGCAGCTACTGGCTCACCCATAAAATGCACCGTGCCGTCCGCGAGACATGGTTGAGGTGTCCATGACGAACGTGGGTCTAAGCCCGTCAGCAGTCCACCCAGGTGACGCACCTCGGCTGCTGTCACCACCATCACCACACCAGGATGGGTCTGGGCCGAACTTACGTCAATATCCACAATACGGGCATGGGGATACGGACTGTAGACAAAACTGGTGTAGAGCATGCCTGGCCGACGCATATCTCCGACATACTGACCCTGGCCAGTTATCAAAGCGAGGTCTTCGCGACGACGCAGCTTCTCTGCTCGTGCTGGTTTCTGTTGGGTTGTACTTTGGTTGTCACTCAAAATAGTGGTCCCCCTTTGTCAGGATACAAAAAACGCTTGATGAAGGGTATCTTGTGGCCTGCTTGCAGAGAAACTCGCCCGGAGTAAAAAATATCTTCCAGACAAGTTTCACTTTTTTACTCGAAATACAGTTTTGCTGGAACCCGATACTCCAAAGATTGATGGATATGGCACTTTAAGGTACTGGCAAGATGCGTGCATCTGTGGTCAAAACACCTAATCCACCATAAAATACGGAATAACAGCGTCTCTACTATAGTTACGGCCTTTCGTTATAACGCGAGATTATCGCGTAAAACAGGCAGTATCGGAGCATGTCTGTTGATTTTACACGATAATGCATTAATAAGAGATAAACCCCCGCAACCATAGTAATGATGCTGTTGATCTGCGTCATGCTCACTCATCTCTTAAGCACACTACAATGCTAAAATACCTCACCATAACAAAAGTCCGTAATCATAGATGGGACACCATTGATCTGCGTCAGGTTTTTGCGGAACCCCAAGCGAACATTGGCTTCTGCAAGAGCGGCTTTTTAGGCGCTATGCTGTTTGATAAAGGCCAGTACCTTGCTCCATGCGTCGGTTGAAGCCTCGGCATACTCGGTGGCGCGGCGGTCAAAGAAGCTGTGGGGTGCGCCCTCGTAAATCACGATCTCGTGCTCTACGCCCGCTTGATCCAGATTGGTGTCGAGAGTGTGCACCTGCTCAACTGGGATACCCTGGTCAGCGCCGCCAAACAGGCCCAGGAAGGGATTGTGTACATGCACCGACTCATCCAGTACAGTGCCATTGCTGCCAGGGAACTGACGAGCCAGGCCAGCGTAGAAGCCAATCGCACCAGCTAATTTGAGGTCTTGGGTACTCGACAGAATTGAGAGGCTACCGCCCATACAGAAGCCCATGATAAAGGTTGATTTGCCTGTCGGCAGATGGCCCAGTGTGGCTTTGATGTCGGCGAGCAGGCCAGGGAATTGGAGTTGCTGGACATGCGGCCAGAACTCGAATGCATCGTTGCGCTCGGTTAGCCCGGCGGTGCGCCCGAAATAGTCGAAAGCCAGGGCTGTCACGCCGATTTCCGCGAACCGCAGGGCCAGCTCTTTGTAGAACTGATGTAGCCCGCGTATATCGGGATAGAGCACAATCTGAGCGCCGCTCGCCTGCTCCTGCGCGGGGCGTGCCAGGTATGCTGCGAACTGATTGCCGTCTGTGGCTGTCAACACGAGATCCTCGCCATGCGCCTGCCCATTCGCGCCTGGTGGCATAGGCGGACGTGCATTATCATCGTAACACATTGATTGTTTGTCCTTTCACTTGTAGATGTTTCATTATCATATTCCATGATCGCACACAGGTGCAAATGTTGTGAGCTTGAAAGAAAAAAGAAAGTATTTTTTTGACAGGAAATGTGCGAGGCGCTATCATAAGAAAACGAATATATTGAGCATACATATGAGAAAGTAATTATGCAAAGTAAACCACAGAGATCTATCCAGCCACCCAAAGCGCCAGTGCTGCCCAGAAAGTTCCTGGGGCGTACATTGCCTGGGGAACAACTGGCGGCCTATGGGCGATACGGTCAGTTGAGTCTCGCACGTGAGCAGTTCAGCGGCCAACTTGCCGAACGGCTCTCGTTCGAGGAGACGCTTTTGAAGCAGGTTAGCCTGCACGCAACTGAGTTAGCGCACGCACGCATCGGCGATAGCCGTTTGAGCGAGTGCGATCTGGCCAATGCTAGCTGGTTCCAGGCCGATTTTGCCCGCGTCGAAATGCTCAACTGTCGCCTAACCGGTTTTCGCGCCATCGAATCGCGTTGGCAGGATGTGCTTTTTAAGGACTGTCAGGCGTCGCTGGCGCAGTTTCGCTTCGCCGTCTTCAAAACAGCCCGTTTCGAGCACTGCGATCTCAGCGACGCCGATTTCCAGGGCGCGGACCTCACTGGCGTCGTCTTTGCCGATTGTGACCTCAGCCGCGCAGAGATGTCCGGGGCGAAGCTGGCAGGCGCGGACCTGCGCGGCTGCACACTCGATGGCGTGCACGCTGGCCTGAGCGAGTTGCGCGGCGCGGTGATTGATCCCTCACAAGCCCTGGCTCTGGTGCAAGCTTTTGGAATAGTGGTTGAATGGGCTGGGCAGGGTGCCAGCGAGATGTAGGAGCTTATGGCCCCTGGCGTATCTGAATATTCCCACTATCGGTCTTTACCGTTGTCGGTGCCCCACGGCCTGTCTGCGTGGAAAAATCGCTGGTAGAACTGCCTGTTCCAGGATCGATGTGGAGTTGTATGGCGGTATCGCTGGGCAGGGCGAGATCGATTTCTCCACTTGTGCTCGTAAAAGTATAGTTTCCCTGTGGGTCTAGTAGCCCAACCATCATAATGCTTGCTTCTGTCTGGGCCTGAATCTGGCCTTGCCCACTCAGGTTGACCTGTTGTAATGCAATTGAGCCGTTATTGCCGGTAACGACGTATTTTCCACTGAGCGAGCTATTGACAATACGCACATCTCCTTGCGTCGAGGAAATGTTGGACTGGCCGCTAATGGTATCGTTGTTCATGGTAATTGAGCGGTCAGCCTGGAGATTGACCTGCCCATGTATCCCGTCAATCTCGATATTGCCACTGCTTGTACCCAGGTTGAGGGCAATGTTCTGCGGCAGAGCAATATCCAGCAAGACGGGATTGCCATCGGTGGGAGGGTTCACCTTGATGGTCAAAGTGCCGTCGCTGCCCTGCGAAAATTGCAACGGGTCTGACACCGAGCTGTCGCTTAATGCCTGAATTTGGCTCTGTGTGCCGGGCACGCCGCCATGTACGTGAATGGAGCCGCTGGGATCATCGATTTTCACGGTTGAGGTATGCGCCATATCGTAGCCATACGAGTGCATGACGATCTGCGACCCCGATCTCCCTGTGTTAAACGCGTGATTCTCTCCCTCAAACGCATGGTTCCCTTTTACGAATGCATGGCTCTCTTTCACCGACGCCTGGTCCTGCCCTGCCACCATTGCCATCGCCCCAAGCAGAACCGGAACTAAGCAGATCAGGGCAACAATCACTACCAGCCAGGGCCAGAGCGGTCGTCGCGTGCGAGATTGTACAGCTATTTTGTCTTGATAAGAGGGCATCTGGTGATGGGCTGCTGGATGTTGTTGCCCCTGATACCCTTGCTTATAAGAAGCGCCGCGCTCATCCAGCTTATGCTCTTCCGCCAGCCGCTCATGTTGTAGAGCATTGTCAGGTTGGGGGATAGCGTGTGCTTGCGCAGCCAACTGCGCAGAGGGTTGCCAATCTGGATTGGCAAACTGCATTTCTTGTTCATTCATCGTTCACTCGTTTCTGCTGTTTTTGCATGTATTTGCTCTCAAAAATGATCTTTACTCCTCTTGAGAAGGTGCAGCAATGATCTCAACACTTTGCTGCATCTTCCCGTGTGGGAGCGAGATGTTGTTGACCTTGTACCGTTGCTTTGAATATCTCTGTCTATAGAAAATATATCTCTCGTAGACAAAGCAGCAACTCAACCATGATAGTTTGCCCTCAGAACATGAAAAATTTGCTTCTATCTATTTGTATGCAGAAGTATACTGAAAGGTAGGAGCAAATTATTATGGGTTGCCAGTGTCCCGGCAAAAGCTGGGGTCTGCGCCCATGCGGGGAAAGTGTGTGGTAGCAGGTATTCAACATCGCTTTACTAGAGCAGATCTATCCTACTACTGTGACCTTTATTCCTCTCTGCATTGCACGACTTTCGTTCTGTCCTGCATTCCTTTGCGTCCCGATGAAGCACACGCTCCTGCTTTGTCTGGCAGATTGGGCCGCCGAGAGGAGGCCCGGACAGGAGGAACAATCATGAAAGGAATTTCTATGCTTAACAGACATTTCACGGAAAGAAAAATGTATGTGTTCGCAGTGTTGGCTGTACTGGCGCTGCTACTTCTCGCTGGATGTGGCAATAGCACCTCGGCATCGCCAGCATCTTCGTCATCTTCAACTACTTCGTCACAGAATGTTTCGGTCAATACAGTTGTTACCGTGACGACGACTCCGAGTAGCGGCGATTCTGCTCAGGCTACTTTGAAACACATGCCTACAGGTACCGCCAATCTCAGTTGGGATCACACGACGAAGATGTTGACAGTTCAGGTGATGTTGACAGGTCTTGCTCCCAATAGCACCCATCCGAATCATATTCACGACGGAAGCTGTGCTAACCAGGGAAAGGTGCTCTATCCATTGAGCAACCTTGTGGCCGACGCTCACGGTGTAGCGAATGCCACCTCAAAAATTGCGTTGCCGAATGGTATCCCCGCCAAAGGGATTTATCTGAACGTTCACAATGGTCCTGGCCTCGCGCCTGCCGATCAATTTTTGCCGATTGTGTGTAGCGATATCACCAACCATGATACCTCGCTCAGAAGTAGCCAGGTCGTCCAGCTTGCGCTTCAGTCTGCTCCAAATAGCAGCCAGAACGAAGATGCGAGCGGCGTGGTCCACTTGAGCATATCAGGGCACACCCTCAAGGTGCAATTGGAGATAAGCGGCCTGGAGCCACATAGCCAACACGCGGCCCATATCCACGCTGGTAGCTGTGCCAGCCAGGGTGCGGTTCTCTATCCTTTGGAGGTGGTCAAAGCCGACGCTGCTGGCAAAGCCACAGTGACGACGACGATTCAGAATGTGACAGCGATCCCTTCCACCGGTTGGTATGTCAATGTGCATCGCAGCACCGATCTCTCTACCCAGACCGGTTTTGATCCCACCAGTTGCGGCGATGTGACTCTGAACCGCGTATAATATTCTCTTCTTATATAAAGGATGAAGTGCTGCACATGTTTTCATGTACAACGCTTCACCTTTTATTTTTAGAGTAACTCATATTCTCGTGCTCAATGAGGGGCGCGTCGAGGCCAGCGGCACTGCCGCAGATCTTCTGCTCACCTCCTCTGAGTTTCGTGCCATCTGGTCTAGCGAAACAGAAGAGGCTTCTGTTTCTGAGGGAGCTACCGTATAAAAGCCTCTTTACCGTTTCGGAAATAGAACTCATGCCGGATTTTGTAAAAGGATACCACGAAGTCGAGGAAAACACTGCTTTTCTTCGACTTCGTGGTATCTGGGAAAGCTGGAAGGCTCAGAAGAGCAGCCAGCCCAAAGATGTTCTGGTACCTTTGGTTCGTCTAAACATCAGAATTTGGGCCTCTGCCTATACTGAATACTAGGAGTAGAGAACAACGTTGGATTAGTCCTTTTTGGGTGAGAAGAAAGTTAGGTGGGGGATGATGCTTCCTATTGTCATGATTGGTATATCGCTGTTTTTTCTGGCCTTTATAGGCATCAACAAATTAGGGGCCACGATTTTTGGATTGGCCGCAGCGATTGGCATGTTATTTGGCATATATTTCGTCTGGGTGGGCCTAACAGGTAACAACGGAAATTTGTTTATCTGGGGAAGCATCCTTGCGGTAGCGGCAGGGGCAACGTTGATCTATCTCAAAACGAGTTTTAGTGATTAAGGGTGTACTCGCTCACGTTTTTTCTGGCTGAGCGTGGTCCCTTGTTTTTGCGTACGCTACATGCTATGGTGAGATAGAAATATCTTGTATGGAGCGAAATTCGTCATGAATGTTTGGTACCCGGTCCAGATTCGTTTTCGTGATCTCGACCCTCTGGCCCATGTGAACAATACTGTCTACTTTGTGTATCTTGAGGAAGCCCGCAGCTATTACTTCAATCAGCTTGACTTGGAGCACTGGCCGACGCAGACTGAAGATCAGATCAATCCCACGGCAGAGGAGGTGACGCATACCTCGCGTATCTCAACGACCACGATTGGGGCGCACTATGGGATGCTGGTCAAAGATGTTAACTGTACCTATCAATTGCCGTTGATTCGTTCGGATCAAGCCGAGGTTGGTGTGCACGTCACGCGTGTTGGGCACACTAGTGTCGTAATCGAGCAACAAATCCGTGATGCTCGCGAGCACGAGCGCATCTTTGCAATTGGACGTACCGTGCTGGTTTGGGCGAACTACCATACTGGTCGGCCTCAACCCGTGCCACCCACGCTACGCGCTGCCTTTGAGCGCATGGAGGGACACGCTTTCCCCGCACCAGAAAAATAAAATCCAGAGGCATAGTATACGTAGATCATACAAGAACATCTCACTCGCTCTTGTATGATCTACGTACTTAAAACAATCTCCCCTGCTCAATTTCTCCATCCCGCTGCCCTGTGCTGGTTTCTCCGCTCCAGGGCAGATCAGGTAGATCGCTCAAGCGTTGAACACGGTGATAGAGTTCGCGGCAGATGTCAGGTGAATAATCTTCAGTGGGGCAATGGCAAAAGACATAGAGGGTGAGGCCGCGAGTCAGCCACTGGGCAAGTTTGATCGCCCAAGCGTCCAGAAATGGCGCGTTGATCTCACTGTTCATATGGCCGACGTAGCGTAAAAAAACGAAATCGGTGGTGATGGCTGGGTGTATTGGCAGGTTAGGTTTGCGTTCACGCGCTTGCAGCATGGCCTGATCCTCAGCAGGACCAACGCGGATGGGGCGCGTGTCCATGATGACGCGTGCAGCCCCGTGCTGATTGAGCAGTGTATTGAGAGCCAGACCTTGCTCTTTCTCGAAGAAAGCGGGATGGCGCACCTCAATAGCTAGGCGCGTGTCATCGGGCCAGAAGCTAAGCCAGGTGGCGAGCTGCTGGAGCCGATTTGGCCCAAAGTTGGGTGGCAATTGGAGGAAGATTGGTCCCAGACGCTCGCCCAGACCACGCATACGTGCGACAAAGGCCAGGGTGGGTTCGCGTGTGGCCTCTAACGCTGGCGAACGGCTGATATCACGCGGAATCTTGGGGCAGAAGCGAAACTCCGGCGGTGTCTCGGCCCGCCAACGTGCAATAGTCTCCGCGCCAGGCACTGCATAAAATGTCGTATTTCCCTCAACTGTCGTTAATTTCTGACTATAGATGCGTAGAAAATCGCCCGGCGGTGTGCGCGGCGGGAAGAGCGAACCAACCCATTCTTTGTGGCTCCAAATTGGGCAGCCGATGTAAAATCTCCTCGTTTCCATGCACGTATTGTATACACCCACCAGCTTTTTACGCAAGCAGACTCGTGCTTGCCTGCAACACCAATTCCTCATCGATAAATGGGAACCTTTTCCCACTCTCTGACCGTATATGAGTACAGAAGAAAGGATCATCTGTGCTACATTGCGAAGATGCGCTCATCGAGCAAGCCAGGCAAGGGGACCAGGAAGCGTTTCGCCAGTTGTGGGACGAGCACCACGGTGTGGCGATGGCTGGAGCTTTGCGTCTCTGCCATCAAACGAGCTTGGCTGAGGATATCACTCAGGGGGCGTTCCTGTTGGCTTGGCGTGGCTTGCCGCGTTTCCAGGCGGGGCTACCCTTTCGCCCGTGGCTGATGCGGATCGTGTATCGCCACGCCCTGGATGTGATGGAGCGGCAGCGCGTCTATCTGCAACCACTTGTGCCTGTTGCACTGGAAACCCTAGCGCGTGGACCCAACCAGTATGAACGCGATCCGCAAGAAATGATCCCTCAGCGTGAGGAGTTGCGCGTGGCTCTGGCGCGGCTGAACGCCGATCAACGACGGGTCATCGCGCTACGCTATGGGGCCGATCTGACCGAGAGCGAGATCGCGCAGGTGCTCGGCTGGCCTGTGGGTACCGTGAAGTCGCGTCTCAATCGTGCGCGGGAGCGGTTACGCATGTGTTTGCTGGAAGAAAGGGAGTAGGTGACGGTTATGTCTCAAAAAAATGCTCATGTCAAGACTGAAGAACGGTGCTACCGCGACATGGAGGAGCGTCTGACAGCCTATTATGGACCAGCGTTGCCACCACATGCACTATCAGAAGCGGCGTGGCTCCAGGTGCGTGCTCAACTGGATGTGACGCGGCGTGTGTCGAGTCATGAACGTCGCGTGCGTTGGCCCGGCTTTGCACGTCTAAGAAGCAAGCAAACGATCCCGCCTAATCTCCGGAGAGTGTTTGTCGAACTGTTGGCACAGATAAACTATCGCCGTCCTCAGCCTGTTTTGCGCTGCTCTTTCAACGCGCGTCTCAGCCAACCCCATGTGCAAACTTCGCCGCTTGGGCGTGGACACATCCGGCTAGCATTGCCAGAGCGGCTGACGTTGCAGCAGATTGAGGTAGAAGTGCTGTTGGCTGCGGGACTGGCTCGCTGCTCTGGTGCGTCTCGAACACTGTTCGTGCTGCCGCGTACGCTCCTGGCCTGTGGCCTCCTGCTCGTCATGGCTGTGCTACCCCTGGCGAACGTCGAACGTAAGGCGCTCTGGCTGTTACTGGCCGCGTTGGCCTGTTGCCTGGCTGGAGGTTGCCTGCTCACTTGGCAGAAACGTGCTGTGGCCTTGCGTGCAGATTACCAGGCGGTGCAGTGGTTAGGGCGAGAGCGCGTCTGCCAGGGTCTCCACTTGCTCGCTAAGCATGGACACGTACAATACCAACCGGCGTGGGGCGAACCCTCACTAGCCGAGCGTATCGAGCGCATCTGCGGCACACAGACCTCAATCAAAGATAATCATCTGACGTTGGTACATTAAAAATGCCACTTTGCGATAAAAATGGAACTTGCTTGCTCCGTACTTTATATAGAGAGACGGAGCTAGCTTCCGTCCTAGGAATAATGTCGTTTCCATCTCATGTTTCATCTACATGTCTCAAAGGAGTGAGCATTCCTATGGCAACCAGAATGACACCAGAGATTGAACTACCTGATACTCTCGATCAGCCGCAGACACAAACAAAGCCGCAGCGCTCGGATGATTGGTTTACACGCACCAGACATCGTGTTAAGCTCGCTATGTCGGGTGATGACGAAGAATTGTTAGTGGTCAACAACACACTGATCTCCTGGTACGTCTACCACAATTTTCATAAGCTAGGGATTATTGATCCAGGCGAGGCACTCATTTTCTATGTGCAGACACGTGGCAAATTGAGTGTGCGCCCCAGCTTGGAGAGCGATGCAGTTGAATACTTGGTACTCGACCTCAACACGCATATCGCCAGCGCCGAAATCTATCTCCGACATATCGGCCAGGAGCTAGAGACGTACGAAATGCGTGCTGCGTGAGCTATTCTGCCTGATTTCCGATCAAAAATGCTCTACTATAGTTCCGTCCTAAAACCTTTTTTGTGTGCGTTTTAGTCTTGCAAAAGGATGACCGTGTATGTCTCCACGCTTGACCGACTGGAGCTTGGCACTGGCTGCCCTGTGCGCTGGTGTGACTGGTTTGCTCAGCCTAATAAGTGGGCACCTGGAAGAGTGGTTCGTCTTTACGCTGCATGGTATTGCGGGTTTCTGGCTATTGTTGCTCATGTGGGGCAAGCTGCGGCGTGTCTGGCCGCGCCTGATTTCGCTTCAACGCTGGGATCGCCACACCATCTTTGGGGTACTGGCGTTGCTGTTTGTCATTGGCGTGACTGGATCAGGCATTTGGTGGGCTGGTGGTGGCCAATGGTTCTTTGCTGGGTTTAATCTGTTGAACTGGCATATTATCTTGGGTTTCGTGCTTACAGCGGCTATTGTCACGCACATGGTCGCACGCGCCAAACGATTGCGTACACGCGATCTTGTAGGCAGGCGACGAGTACTGCATTTTAGCGGCTTGCTCGTTGGCAGTGTCCTACTCTGGCCAGGACAGCAGTTTGCCGAACGGGTTCTGCAACTGCCCGGAGCGCGTCGGCGCTTCACTGGCTCATACGAAAGTGGCAGTTACGCAGGCAACGCATTTCCCTTTTCAAGCTGGGTCGCGGATCAGCCACGCCCGCTTGATACACAGACTTGGCAACTTTCACTTGGCGGCGCTGTCACCACACCGCGCACCTTCTCTTACGACGAACTCGTATCTGCAGGAGATGAATTAGAGGCAACGCTCGATTGTACAGGCGGCTTTTACAGCACTCAACGCTGGCGGGGTATGCGCATCGGACGCTTGCTCGACGCCGTGACGCTCCACGAAGATGCGCGTTATGTGAGCTTTATCTCGGTGACAAGCTACCGTTGGAGTCTGCCGCTGGAAGAGGCGCGGACAGCGTTGTTAGCGACCCACACAGGCTCGGAGCCGCTCGCATATGAGCACGGTTTTCCTCTGCGCTTAATCGCCCCAGGTCGGCGCGGCTTTGAGTGGGTCAAATGGATTACCCATATCGAAGTACGAACCACGCCCGATCCCGGTCAGGTGCTCAGCATTTTTAGCAGTAGTTTTACCGATGCCGGGCGTGGCATATGAGTTTTTTACTCTTCTGTCCACGTAAGTCGGCAAACTGCCTTTCCCCCACTAAAAAGACCACGGCCCGACTCAGTAGAGCCAGGGCCGTGATACGAGTGGCTAGAACAGTTCGGGCCTCTGAGCTTTCAGCAGTGAAACTCCGAAATGTGCGGTATCGGCTTCTGTGCGGTACGGGGAGTTACGCAGTGTGTGATAAACGCTTTCCAAGTGTGCTGAAAGTGTATCCATGTTGAACCGTGATGTCACTTCTAGCGCAGCATTCGCGTAGGCCGTGGACATAGGGAAGTTCCCTACTCCCAAGTACGCTTTAGCAAACAGGATGTTCCTGTGAACGCTGCGACGCGGGGAAGTGGTCGGTAGTGTTCGCTCCAACTCTTCAAGCTCAGACAGAGCGAGAGCAGGTGAGCCAAGAGGTGCATAAAGATATGCACTTGCCCGGTTCAATCGCCAGCGTTCCAGGTCCAGGCGGGCCGCAACATTGGGATCAACTGGCACCTGCCCGATCTGGTTCCCAGCAGAGTCGATAATGTTCAGCGCAGTCGTGAACTCTCCCGTATCTCTCGCTGTATAGGCATAGACCAAGCCTTTCCTCACGTTCACTAGTCCCTGGTAAAATGGGCTAACACCCTTTACCGCATCTGTAGCTTTAAAATCGGCGAGAGACTGTGTGAGGACAGACTGATTGCCAGAGAGTTCAAACTGGCTTACGCCCGTCTGCGCCCTTTGTCGAAGCGCGTGTACATACAAATTATACTGCTTTTCCTGATGCGACAGAGTGACAGTTTTTCCAAGGAGTGTACTGGCTGCGGCGGGATTTTGCTCGGAAACAACATCTGCGGCCAAAACCTGATATTCACACAGCAGATTAATCACCTGTGTGCGATTTCCTGTAGAGTAGAGGGCTGCATTCTCCAACGCAGCCACGCGCCTTCTAATGTCTTTCGCTACTCTATAGGTCGTTCCGGCTTGCCATGTCCCAGTATATGTCTGAAGTGTTTGCTCGTACTCAGCCACATCGACGTGTGGACTTGAGAAGAGTTGTGCGGTGGATTGTGATGTAAGCACGCCAAGTCCAGCGAGCGCGAGCGGCATATCAACAATCCTCGCTAAAATGGCTCTACGCCCTTTGTCTACTAACATTTCTCCAGCCTCCAAGTGATAGATGAATGACGGATCAATAGGGGTGTCTTCCCTCCCTATTTCCTCGCTGTACACCAGTGCAAGCTGTCGGGCAGCCCAACCTAAAGCCTTTCGATGACTACGTAGTTCCCGTCCAAACGTGATCGCGTCGAAATCGGTGTCTGCCTTCATATCGCACCATCCTTCACCGTAATAGTAAACCAAGTGAACGTCTAAAAATATGAGTGACTATCACATTTTACTCATAGGAGTGAACGAGGATGTTTGCGTCACTTCACTCACATAACCGCGCCTGCTCCCATGTTATCATGATTTTTGGTAGATGTACACATTAACGGTAGTGTTACATAAGAGAACACTGTTGGAGGAAACGTATGAGCAATACAAGTGAGGTAGCCCTACTGAGGGCGTGGATCGACCTCGAAGTAGAGGCGCTCCAGCGTATCAAAAGTGGCTTCGCTCGCGTAGCGGACCACGAGACGATCATGAACCATTACAGGACAATTGATGTGTGCTATCAAGGATTAGCACAACAGGTAGGCGAAGAAAAGGCCAACGATGACGTTTGCGACAGATTGGACATCATACAATGAAAGACATTCTTGAACTGGTGGAGCAAAAGGCTGAACCTCTGAACTCTTGGGATGCTTACGCTATTCTGCTGCGGTATCTGAACGAAGCCTATCACCGGGTTCTCTTGCGGGGCTTGTCGAACAGCGATATTGATGCTGCACTTACTGTAGAGTTAGAGCACGTGGCAGTCATGGTTGCCAGTATTTTTCCGGTAGAAGGATTAGAGGAGCTAGAGTCCTACTTGCTCACTGCGTCTACCTAATTTCGATACGAGTACCACCTGCTCTTGTCCCTGCTTGACGGGCGGTGCTCTCTTTTCCCTCTGAAAGTGAACCCAAATGGATTACTCATATCGAAGTACGAACCACGCCCGATCCCGGTCAGATGCTCAGCATTTTTAGCAGTAGTTTTACTGATGCCGGACGTGGTATATGAGTTTTTTACTCTTCTGTCCATGTGAGTTTGTCGGCCTGCAAGCGCTTGAGAAGGGCGGGACGGCGTAGGTGAGGTTGAACCCAGGTGCGCAAACGTTCTTGAAACTGCTGGGTTTCTTTAAAGTAATCGGCAGCGTCACGCAACTCAACCAAGACTTTCACGGCTTCTTCGTAGCCTGTGCCTGTACCGCGTGCCGCTGCGATCTCGGCTTGACGCCAATGCGTATCTTTGTGCTTGTGGATATCTTGTAGATGACTCTGCCGAGCTAGCCGCTCCTGTACACGCTGCTCGTACTCCTGTTTGACGTGTATGGCCTCGCTTTCGGCGTATAGCGTGGTATAGCTGACACGCTCGCCTAACGCTGGGGCTGCTTTCGTCTTGCCCTGACCCAACGCACGCAACTCTTGTACCAGCAGACGGCTCAGACCCGGCTCATTGCGAGCTAAGCGCAGCAAGTAATCGTTGCTGCGTTCTTGTGGCAATAGCTCAACCCAGGCCGCGAAATTATCGCTAGGTAAAGGCTTGCCTGTCTGGCTGTGGCGACCTGCCGCAGTGAGCAGTGCTTCTGGCACGAGCAATAACTCTGCTAGTTCCTGCTGTGCCTCTGTTAACGTGCTAAAAGCGTAAGGGACTGGTGGTACCCCTCTTAGCTCATTATCCTCACCGTCGTCTTCGCCATCCTCTTCTTCTTCATCATCCTCGTCGTCTTCTTCTTCGCTCCCATCCCATAGCATAGACTGACTGGACAGCCAGCCTATATACAGCGAACGCAGATCCCCTGCCAGCAATTCATCGCGAATGGCAATGAACGAGCCAAGTTCACAATCCAGTATCTCGTCAGGCGGTTCCATCTCGCTTATCTGAAAATGGAGAATATCATAATCTGCATGTTTGGTAAACGTGACAACGTCCTCGAAATCGTAGCCCTCGATGAGATCGGCTGGTAAGGCTCCATGCGGGAAGCGCAGTGCCAGTTGTGGCGAACCCCAATTGGCCCAATACAGGAAGCCATCGAAGTATTTATGCAGCACTTTGAGAGGATCGTGCTTAAAGTCACCCCAATGATATTCAATCAGGGCGTGGGTAGACGATGCATGAATGTGACTGGAAAGGTCGTTGACCGCATCCAGTTGCGCCCGCGTCAGGGGCCGATCACAGGTCATAAATTCGTAACGTTGATATTCGCTCATGACTATGCTCCTCTATATGGCATCAATGATAGCATATCATAGCACATGAGCAAAAGGTGCGTGCATCTACTCTCCTTGACATCCTCCCCATGCCTAAAAGGGCAAGGGATTCCCACCCTCACGAATGGGTTTTCCTGTTTCGCTGAGGCTTGCCAGTTTGAGCTTTCGCCCTCCCTGGTCTGACAGCCTCTCCACAGGCTTCAAATACCGCCAGCCCGGCGGCATGCACATTGTAGAGTAGACGGCCAGCGAGGTTCTGTCTCCAGACCTTTTCTGTCCGTCCCTCCCCGAACCAGGGCTTGCTGCTTTCACAGCACCCGGCTCTCCAGTTCCAGCATCTGAACAAGTGAATACTGACTCGGACTTATGCATCTCGCGGCCTCATCATTCTTTTGTGTTTGATGCCTTTCCCTGTTTCCCTTCCCCGTGTCTCAGGCGTTACCCTGAGCATTTGAGTACTCTGAAAACTCCGTCGTCATAGGCTCGCACCCTTAGACGATCCCGCATTTGCGCGTCTCAAACGTTCAGTGCGTTTAGGTGCCCATACACGTCCCCTTGAACCAGCTCATTGCTGGTCGTTCATCGGAGAGAGCGTCACACACCCGCTAAGAAAAGGCATGTGTTCCGATGTCACCGCCACAGGTATGTTGCGGTGGGCCAACGCTTAGACCACTGGGGACTTGGGTTCAACCAATGCTGGCTTCACCTGTATCTGCGCACAGGACTTGCGGTGCATCACCATACATACCTTCTGGTTTAACCGCTTTCCCAACATGCTGCTTTCCTCTTTGAGTTTCCTCGCCAAGTAGGTTGGGCGTCCTTGAGGTCACTTGCTCTCGACCTCATCTCCCTACGGGAGAAATTTGATACGCGCCGAAACGGCGCACCTTTGCGGCGTTGATATCTCGGTCATGGACAACGCCGCATTCGGGACAGGTCCACTGGCGGACCTCTAACGATAAGGAGTCGAGAATATGTCCACAATGGGAACACCGTTTGGAAGAGGGATACCAGCGGTCAATCTTGACCACGTTCCTGCCGTACCATTTGGCTTTATATTCCAGTTGGGAGACAAACTCAGACCAGCCAACATCAGAAATAGCTTTCGCAAGGGAGTGATTCTTGACCATGTTCTTGACTGCCAACGTCTCCACGCAGATCGTTTGGTTTTCACGGATCAGGCGAGTGGAGAGTTTGTGCAGGAAATCACGGCGGCGATCAGCTATCCTGGCATGGATACGCGCCACCTTCTTGGCGGCTTTGGCTCTATTCTTCGAGCCTTTCTTTTTCTTCGCGTGCCGACGTTGAGCATTGGCAAGCTTCTTCTCATCCTTGACGAAGAAGTGGGGATTGCCGACTTTCTCACCAGTGGAGAGGATCACGAAGTCTTTCAAGCCCAGATCAGCCCCAACGGTCTGCTCTACTGGCGTGAGATGGGGAATGTCCTGCTCCACCAGGATCGAGACAAAGTAGCGATCAGTAGCATCCTTAGAGACGGTCACAGTGCTAGGCTTGCTTCCTTTGGGCAAGGGACGCGACCAACGAATAGCAAGAGGCTCGGCCATTTTTGCGAGAGTAAGCGTGGCATTGTTCCACGTAAATGCAGAGGTGGTGTACTCAGCCGATTGCTGGTTGCGTTTCTTCTTAAACGTGGGGTACTTGGTTTTTCCATCAAAGAAGTTTCTGAATGCCTTGTCCAAATGCCTCAAGGCTTGTTGGGTAGGAACACAGGACACCTCATTGAGCCATCTATGCTCTGCATCCTGTTTCAGGAGTGTCAGTTGGGCAGAGGTGTCGCTATAGTAGAGGCGTTTCTTTTCTTGGTAGTAGGCATCGGTACGCAAGCGCAACGCCCAATTATAAATGTAACGAGCACAGCCAAACGTCTGAGCAAGAATGTTCTTCTGCTCATCGGTTGGGTAAAACCTGTACTTCAATGCTCGTTTCTGTTCCATGTTTCACATCATAACAGGTATGGTGTGAAAAGTCAACAAGAAAGGAAAACGTGCTTCCTCCCCATATGTCAAAGCACAGGGGTATCCGCACGTCACATTCAGATGAGATACAATAAAGAGCAAGACTGATGCGTATATCGTCATTTACAAAAACGCAGAGACAAGGAGGGTTTTCCTATGCTCACACGATTGCAAGAACGCCTGGGCGCAAAGATGGTGACTGATCCAGCGGTGCTGGAGGCACATGGGCAGGATAAGAATTATCCACAAGTGTACCCGCCGCTGGCGGTTGTTTTCGCTGAAACAGTGGCGGATATTCAGGAGGCGCTGGCGTGGGCGCGGGCAGAGAACATACCCGTTATTCCCTATGGTGGCGGCAGTAGTCTGGAGGGGCAATTAACGCCACAAGGACCGGTGCTCAGTCTCGATCTGTCGCGTATGAAACGTGTTCTGACAACGCGCCCGGCTGATTTTCTGGTCGAGGTTGAGCCGGGGATCACACGTGAGGGGTTGAACGCAGCCATTGAGCAAACAGGGCTATTCTTTCCAGTTGATCCAGGAGCCAATGCTACGTTAGGTGGCATGGCCGCAACCAATGCCAGCGGCACAACGACGGTGCGCTATGGTGGGATGCGTCAGAATATTGCCGAGATGGATGTTGTGCTGGCTAGCGGTGAGTTGCTGACGCTTGGACGCAGTGTGCGTAAGACCAGCAGCGGCTACGACCTGAAAGATTTATTTATCGGTTCGGCTGGCACACTGGGCATTATCACGCGTCTGGTGCTACGTCTCTATCCAATCCCGGCCTTTGTGCATACTCTGCGCGTCTTCTTTCCTGGATTGCGTGAAGCGAGTGAGGCGGCGTATCGCATTATGGCAAGCGCACTGCCTGTGGCACGTCTCGAATTGCTGGACGAGTTGAGTCTTGGCTTTATCAATCGCGACCAGGGACAGAACTATTTGGAGAAGCCAGCACTGTTTCTAGAATTCCACAGTTCCAGTGCCCAGGCCATTAGCGAGGAATCACGATTGGCCGAGCAATTGATGCGCGAGGCGGGTGCATTGGAGATCAACGCGGCCAGCACTGCCGAGGAACGGGCAATCCAGTGGGATGCCCGCCATAATTTTTACTGGGCGGTAGTGCGTTGTAACCCTGGTTGCCTCCACTACAGTACTGATACAGCAGTGCCCCTATCGCGTGTTAGTGACCTGGTGCTGTACGCGCAACACTTACTGCAAGAGATGAACCTGCCCGGTTGCATTATCGGGCATATCGGCGACGGCAATTTTCACACCGTGCTCGCGATCCAGCCAGACCAAGCAGAGCAGGCCGAGGACTATTCGCTACGTTTGACCAAACGCGCCTTGGAACTTGGCGGCACTGCCACAGGTGAGCACGGTATCGGCCTAGTTAAGAAAAGGTTCTTACACGAAGAGCATGGTGCGGCTGTCGAATGGATGCGCCAGATCAAGGGCTTGTTCGATCCACAAGGTTTGCTGAATCCCGGCAAGATCTTTGATCTTTGACCACTGGTAAAAAATTTCTGCCCCAGAAATTCCTCTTGTCCACGTTTCATTGTAGGGCCGGACGGAAAGTCGCGCGAGCAGTTGGTGTTCTGAACAACACCTGCTCGATGAGGGGGGACTGACCGTCCGGTTTTTTGTGGGCATGCAGGAGCGAAATCGGCTGGGTGGTTAAGAGCAAGGGCCAGAGCATAGCACATTCTGGCTGTTTTTGGCAGAAAAGGCCGATATTCTGAGGAAAGTGGCTATACTATAGACGATTACGCATCAAAACATGGAGGTTTATTTATGTCACCTGTCATAGTTACAGCACTTTTACTCACTGTAACGCTGCTCATCATAAGCGTTTTTATGCTTAGTGCGTGGGGTGCACGCCACAAACATATGCGCGTGCTGGCAGAGCAGAGAAAGGACGAGCTATCAACAACGACAGGACGTATGATGGTGGTGATGCAGTTGATGGATGGGTCTGTTGTTGGAATCGAGAATCAGGCACCCGTGGAGCTAACACATACGCTGCCAGCGGTGGTGCCCTCAGCACATTTGTCGTCGAGTTGGTATAATCGACAGCGCTCGCTGGTTTCCCTAGGTTTACTTGCGATGCTGGTCCTTGGTCTGCTCATTCAGACAGGGGTCGCGGGCGATATGGTCCACAAACTCACACAAGGCATCACTCTGAACAGTGCGCAGCTTTCAGCACAAAACATCTCAACCGCGTTTCAGCCGCTACCTGATACGGCCAGTTCGCGGATTGTGCGTGTGAATTCAGCGGCGAGTAACCAGTACTCCACAAATGCCCAGCTTCAGATCTGGTCCTGGTCTTCCTGTTCAGGCATTTCGCTAGAAGAGGTGATTAACGCCTATGGGCACCATTATATCGCCTCGGATATGTTGCAGGTTGAGCTGAACATGGGGATCTGGAATACCTACGACGGCTTGACGGCTGGTGAGCCTGGCATGGCGCGTGCTGCAGCCCACTTTGGTTTTAAAGCTGATCCCAATCCCCCACGCACATTGCAGGCTTTGATCGATGTCACGAATAGCGGCACTCCAGTGATTATTGGTATGCCCGGCCATATTCTCGTGATGAAAGGCGGCGATGCAAATAATGTCTTTCTGGTGGACTCCTCACTGGCGAACCGCACGATACTCACGCACGCTCAGTTTATGAATATCTGGACAAAATTCAGCGTGCTGCTTACGCCAATAGGGATGTAGTCCCTGAGTTACCATAGTTACACGAGAAACGTGTTGTCTGCGAGAAAAGCGTGGAATGTTTTTCTCACAGACAACACGTTTCTCGTGTAACGTATCCTCTAATAAACCAGTACACGAGTATACAGACCCACATACTGATAAATCCAGGCAGCGTTGTCCAGAGAGACATTAATGCAGCCGTGGGAGCCATCGAAGGAGAATGCATCACCACTAGAGTCCTGATGGGGATACTGTGTATCAGGACCATAATCGTCGCGCCACCAACTATCATGGATGAAGTAGCCGTCACTATGATAAAGCAGGGCATAGTGGATAGGCGTAGCAGGATACCAGTAAGCCGAGCCTACAGGAGCACCAGATGTAAAGGTAGTCGGCGACAGTTTGTTTTCAATTTCCCAGGAACCGGGTAGACTGGGCTTTTCTGGCCGACCAGTGGTGACATGGAAAGCCTTGACCAGTTGCGCACCATTGTACACGCGCATAGTCTGTTCGCTCAGCGAAACGACGACGACCTTCTGGTTTGTGAAACCGTGGCTCTGAATGAGCATAAGATCGGCCAAATGGGTTTTGTTCCAAGGCGTTGTATCGCTGAGGTTGTTCTTATATGCCTGAAAACTAGCCAACGAAGTGTTGGCCTCTTCAATGGCCTGCTGATAGTCCGCCAGGGTTTTCGCACTGCTCAGATCGTCTGAGATGATGCCGCCCATGCCGTTGGGACCGTATTCATAGCCCAGATGATACGTCGTATTGTTGTACCTATCATAGTACGTGTGCTCTTTGCTCCAGACAGTAGCTTGTGCGCTCAATTGTTGCTGGAGATCTCCCGACTCGGCTTTAAGCGCGGGAATTTTGATGCTCTCGACATGCTTTGTCAGTGTGCTTAAAGCATCCTGGTAGACAGTATTGCTTCTGGCCGTGTTCAAAGCCTGTTGATCGCTGCGATAGTTCTGTTGGTAGGAACTGGTCTCGCCCTTGAACTGTTGCATCAGCGCAATCCACTGCTGGAAGGTCTTTAGTTGCGTCTGGCCTTCCTGGAGCAGCGATGCAGCTACAACGGGTTGAGAGTTAGCGTTGGCTTTGTTGATGGCCTGGGTGCTGCTAGCGTCGCCGCACGCATTCAGCAAAAGCAGGCAGCCGAGCAAAAACAACGTGAAAAGGCCCAACCCGCGTGGGCGGGCGTAAGAGCGAAAGCGTGGTACTTGTTGGTTACGCATATGCTCATCCCTTCTATAAATCCATAACAATATATATTTTGCTATGCGTGCTATCTACCTCCAGGATACACACTGCTGTGTAATGTCACTATATCATCGTATCAAAATATGTAAGGACTGCGGGCGCTGTATACCATTTTCGAGGTTTTGCCAAGGACGGTTGTAAACGTGGAAGTTTGCCCCATCTCCAGGCACCAACCCTTATGTTCGGTCCTGGAGGAGGCGTGAGGAGATGTACTATGTTGGTAGAAACAGTAAAACCAGTACATAAACGGCGGCCAGGGCCAGAGCCAGGAAAAAGCTCCCAGTCATAATACGTGAGACACGATATGTCCCGACGCCGATACCGTAGCGGGGACGAAACGTTCCCATAGCTGTGCGTAGAGCGATGAGCAGCAAAATCAGCAATAGCAGCGCGTCAAAGACTCGTACAAGTGTGGCACCGCTAAAGACGGCGAAGGTGATACCAATAGAACCAAAGGCAAGCATCGCCCCCAAAACGGCCACAGCGGCCACTCCAATGAAAAGAGCGTCGTCATATGCGCGTTTGAGCAAGCCAGGCACGATTTTGACCAACAAGACCAAGCCCGCACTATAGGCCACGATACAGCCAAACGTTAAAAGCCAGAGCATGATTCTCTATTCCCCTTCTATCAGGTATTGTGTTATTATATCACACCAGCCTCGCAGATGGAGACGCGCTTCGGTTAGTTGAGGTATACTGAGAACACACTTTACATAAAGGCAAAGCACGCAACATGGTTGAATTACACTGGCGCAACAAAGAGCTTGAGCAGCGCCCAGACAAGTCCGAGGCAAGCTTGCACACACGCACCACTTACCCCAGTGTGGGCGAGATAACTGGTAATGCCCATAGTGCAGAAAATTGGCACAATCGACTGATTCAGGGCGAACGCGCAGAGGTGCTGACGGCGCTGCTACCGGAGTTTGCTGGTCGTGTCGATCTCGCCTATATTGATCCGCCATTTATGACCGGACGCGACTTTATGAGCGGGTCTACGCTAGCGTATAGCGATAAATGGCAGGGTGAATTGGACGCGTATTTGCCGTGGCTCGCAACAACGCTGCATCTACTACACCGCCTGTTAGCAGAGGATGGCAGCCTGTATGTGCATTTGGATTGGCGTGTGGCTCATTACGCCAGAGTCCTACTGGACGAGATTTTCGGCACAAACTTGGATGGACGCAGCGCGGGCTTTCAAAACGAGATTATCTGGCATTACCAGTCAGGCGGGCGGGCCATGCGACGTTACGCACGTAAGCACGATACCATCCTCTTTTATAGCAAATCCGCAGATTACTGTTTCCACAGAGAACGCATCGGAGAGAAGCGCGGAACCAGCAAACGCAATCACATGCGCAAACATCTGGACGAGCACGGACAGGTCAACTGGAGCATCAAAACGCACGGGCGTGTCTACACCTATTCTGAAGAGAGCCGCATGACCCCAGCGGACGTGTGGAGCGACATCAGCCATCTCCACCAGCGCGATCCCGAACGCAATGGTTATGCTACCCAGAAGCCTGCCGCGCTACTCGAACGCATCGTACTTGCCTCCTCTGAACCGGGTGATCTCGTGCTCGACTGCTTCTGTGGTAGCGGCGTCACTCCCGCCGTAGCCGAGCATCTCGCTCGACGCTGGCTAGCCTCCGACCAAGGCGACTTGGCTATTTCCTCTACACGCGCTCGCCTGCTAGCTTTGCCGGAACGCACGCTGTTTGTGGAGCAGTTTCTCAAAGGTTGAGTGTTGTTTTGTAGGCATATACTGTGTAATAGGTGCCCACAAAACAACACTCAACTCTCTTTATTTCCCCCTACTGAACACGCCCATTTCTGCCGATTGAAGATAGCAGGAGGGATGCCGATAGGAGAGGCTAGCACCTATCTGAGCAGAAATGGAGAGGTATCTTCTATGACGCAGGCGTATAATCCAAAGTTTCCGCAAACCATCAGTGGTGCGCTCTACCCGCGCAATTATGTTGTGGCGGTCATTGATGACCTGTGGGAGGCACAAATGGCTGCACAGGCTTTTTTAGACGCGGGGTATGACGTGAGCGACATCCGTTTGATGGATAGTCACGAGGCGTTACAAAATATTGATGAACTGGAAGCCGGTAGAAACTGGTTTCAGCGTTTCTTATCCAGTTTTCAGGGTACTACCGACGAAACAGGTGCATCAGTTTATAAATCCGAAGCTCTAAGAGGGTATCATATCCTCCATGTGCATGCAACCACGTCTGAGGAGGTCGAGAAGATTCGCGATATCCTGGAAGTGTATCACGCACATACGATCAAGTTTTTTGGACCGTGGTCTGTAGAGGATATTCCGCCCAGGCATGTGCAAACGCACTAGCTCCGCCTCTGGCAACATCCGAGTGACAAGCAAGAGCCTTCTATCTTACAAGCTCTTGCTTGTCGATGGGGAAAAACGGCTCGTGCCATGCGTGAATCAGTGCCAGCACATCCTGCAACCCCTGACGTGCACCACGGCGTTGCGCTTCTGTCAACGTGGTCGCGGCGGCGAATTCCTCTTCATCCAACAGCAGCACCTCGCCAGATGGCTTGACCCAGACATCGAGCAGTAGATCGATCTGCTCGACGCGCTCCTCGCCAATCTGCGCGGGCATGGCAACATTGCAGTACCAACCTTTGCGCTGACCATGTGTGTCTGCAATCGCGAAGATATTAAACCACCGATCCGTGTAAAAATATTCGCGAAAATGATCCCCAGGTTCAAAGATCGCATAGCCTAGGTCCATGCTCGGACGATTCCAGTGCGCGTCCAGAATCACTCCATTTTCGATATGAGCATGCACCTCTGCCAGATACCGCGTTTTTTCCTTGCCTTGGTGATTGAGTTTCACGACAGTAATCACTTTTCCTCCGCATAGTTACCATGCAATGTATCTCACCCTATAGCGAGACGCACATTCAGCCTAATCAGGATGCGCCTCGCCTTCCAACTGTTTTACCAAAATGTCTTTGCTCGCCAACGCTAATGCAACACGGGAGAGAGAGCCACAATCAAGCTTACCACCAGTGCTACCAGGATGCCAGCAATCAGCAGAATACCAGCGCGGGCGTAACGCAAGCCGTAATCCCGCTCGCGCTGATCCATTTCAGAGACAGATTGCATCAGCAATGGTTCGTCCTTCACAGATTGCATATTGGCCCCAACTACGCCCCGTGTGTAGAGATACATACTCAAACAATACCCTGCAATAATAAACGCGCTAAGCACAACTACTGTGAGCAGGAAGGTAACCATTGGTGTCTCCTTAACCAGACCTCCAGGTACTGACTGTTGTTTCAGATTGTTTCAATGCGTCCCAATAGTAGTGACGCAGTTCACAAACAAATATCAAATCGTCAGCAATAGGAATCTCGCAATGGCACAGGTCACCACCCTTGAGGTTATTGGTAGTATCTCACACAGACCCAGGTAAAACGTGGGTAATTGCTGAGACCAGGGTTTGCAACTTAAACGGCTTTTCCACCAGTCTTGCCTCTGGTGCAATGAGAAAAGCTAGGTTGATTTCAGCGCTTGTGGCTGCGGTACAGAAAATCAGCGGAAGCTCGCAGGTATATGGGTTATTGCGCAAAAGACGCGCAACTTCCAGTCCAGACATGTTTGGCAAGTGCAAATCAAGAATAAGCACATCTATGGGGAGCAAGGGAAATACTGTACCCTCGTACTTCGTGGGCGTTTGCCCAGAGGACGGGTCCAGAATGAAGAGCGCGTGCAAGCAATCAGACGCTTCCACGTAAATCGTCACGTCGTGTCCGGCGTAACCGAGCATGGTAGCGCTGAGTTTCGCAATGCGATGGTTGTCTTCCAGAAGGCCAACACGGGACATATGCTTTTCTCCAGGCAGCATCCTTGCTTGGTTCTCTTTCTCTGTCCAATTGTAAAGGCTCTCTTAGATACTGTCAAGCGAATTCTCATGAAATTAGCTGAGAATGGATATTTGCTCGCTTGAGAAAGTTTGCCTATCGACGGATAGGTTTTTATCGGCTACAATCAGTGTGTACCACAGTACTTGTGTGTATACCTACTGCCTTGACAGCGAAAAACGCTAAAAATCCTCTGGTGCAAGCCAGGAACATCGATAAAAGAGTAACAAAACATGAGTGAACAAGAAACCGTGAATGCGTTTCCTGTCAGTGTCGTGCGCTACGGGATGGGGAAAGAGATCCAGTTGTATGCAGATGAACTGGTTGTGACGAGTCGGGAAGAGAGCAAAGAAGTGCGCTTGCCCCTGAAAACCGTCGAGCGTTTGACCCTGACGCCGGGCGATCCCAATCCCGCGAAGCTCGTGCTCCTGGCCGACCTCACCGATGGCTCAAGCATGTTGCTGGCTGAGGGTATGACCAATGCACGTGATTTCCGTGAGATGCTGCCCCATTTGACCGAGCTGTACCCGGAGATTCTACTTGATCCGCCGGATATGGCCGAACAGCTACGTCAAGCCCTGAACACCCGTCGCGCCTGGAGCTTGACCTGTTATGGGACGATTATTCTCATGTGTCTCTTTCTTTATGGATTGTATTTGTTGGTTACGTTTATTGGCATGCATCGCTAGACTGGAGCATAGTATGGAAATCAATCAGGATATTCAGGAAATTCCAGCAATGAGTCCCGATCCACGTATTCGCGTCTTCCGGCGCATCCTGCATGGGTTGGAAGGCTTTGAGGGCATGGAGGTCGATGTCTACGTGGTCCTGGGCGAACGCTACGTTGTGCTTTTGGATACGCTGCTCTGCCCGGCTGATATGGCTGCACTTATGCAGGTCATCGGGCCGGAGCTAGGCAATAGGCAGCTTCTCTGCGTCAATAGTCATGCCGATTGGGATCATGTGTGGGGCAACAGCTATTTCAGCGGCGAGCGGAGCGTGCCCATTCTGGCTCACGAGCACTGTTCGCAGCGTATGAACTCCGAGGCAGCACGCCAAAAACTGGCAGATCTTCAGGCTCGTGCTCCTGTCTTTCGCGACGTGCAATTGGTGCCTCCAAGCCTGACATTCAACGAGCAAATGACCATCCACGCTGGCGGTCTGACCATTGAACTGCTGCACGCGCCGGGACATTGCCCGGATCAGATCGTCGCCTGGCTACCTGAACTGCGTCTCCTGCTGGCCTTCGATGCCGTAGAAATGCCGTTGCCCTGTCTGAAAAATGCAGCCGGTGTTCCGCTCATGTTTGCCACACTGCAACGTCTTATCGCGCTCAACGCACAGCGAGTACTCTGCTCACATGGTAATACCACCAGCCCAGCACTGATCTCAGAAAACCTGGCCTATGTGCGCGAGATCGAACGGCGTGCACGTTTGCTGCTAGCACACCACACGCCCACAGAGGCTGAACTGGAGCACGCGGCTGAACTCGTCGGCTATGCCTTTGATGAGGTGATTGCTCCTATTACTGTAGAGGTAGATCGGGCGTTTTATGCATCAGCACACGAGCAGAATGTCCGCGCAACGCTGCAATGGCTATCATCCCCTGTTGCACATCAGTCATGAAAAAGAGGAAGGTGGGTGATAGCTCTCTCAAGAAAGAAGGTCATTCTTGAATAATCAAGCGTAGTTTGCGTTTGAACACCTTCTCAAAGAGATCGGCCTTCTCATAGGCGTGCCCCATCTCTAGATCCAGGTCGGCTAACGGGCGCACTTGCAATGCGATGGTCCAGGTTTCGTCGTTGTAGAGTTCTTCGGGTGCGGAGAGATGCAATACGCGACCATCGTGGTTATAGTCCAGCGCGTCGGCGATGCGTATGAGCGCAGACAGTGCCGAGACTCGCTTACGTGCAGCCCTGTTCAACACAGCATATTCCGCGTGAGATGTGCTGGGCAGTGCTCGACGGTGATAACGGGCAATACAGGCGATTTCATGGCGTTCTGTCTCGGTGAAATCGGGCAACGGTGTCTCTTTAATCAGGCGATAGCTGTGTTTATGATGGCGGCGTAGCTCGATCAGCATACCGGTATTATGCAAGAAGGCCGCGCGTGTGAGCAGACGTTGCGCCTCTTCATCCAGCTTGTGCAGCGGGCGGGTTGCGCAAAACAGTTCACCTGCCAGCCGCTCGACTTGGCGTGCGTGCGGCCAATCTTCCACCTGTAGCCCTCCACTGAGATACAATTCCTCAGACGTAGGTTCCGAACGTTGCCGCCAATCTAAATCCTCGCTAGGAAACGAGGTCATCATAAAACTCTCCCTTTGTATTTTTTCTCCGAGTATAGGTTAGAACTTCTGTTGATCTTCATAAACGCGAATTTGCTACGAACATCTTTTTACGTATCTGCATGCCTTGCCAGCATCGCCATGATCTCCTTGCGGAAATGACGTTGCTCAAGTTGGTCCCAATGCTGGCGAAAGGCTGTGTAGGATTGTTCACGGCGGCGCTCCTGGCGGCGTAAAAAGCTCTCTAGACCCTGACGTTCCCCAGCAGAGAGCGCGGGCGTATGTGTGGTATCCAAGAGGCTGTTGAGCATCTCCTGGCTGAGCAAGGTTTTGCGCTGTGTTGCTAACTCTGCCTCGCGTTTGCCACTGAGGGGTGTCGTCTCCTCTGCCTGAAGGGAGAGCCGTAGCAGGGCCAGCATGACCTCACTATCGTGCAGCGTTCCCAGTTCATCTTGCAGATTGGCGAGTTCTTCCGCGATCCCTACGCTTGCTGTGGGTAAACAGTGCGCGAAAATTTCCAGGGTATAGCGCAACCGTTTGGCCGCGATGCGCATATCGTGTAGCTCCTGGATATTCGCGGGACTTCCTACATAACCAGTGTAGGCATAGAGGTCCGCCAGCCGCTCGCGGGCAATAATGCGTGCGTTTTGTGCGCTGGATGCCTGGGTCTCTAGCCCGGTAATCGCTCGTGCTTTCGCCATTAATTGTCCGTCCCTTCGCGTACGCAAGCTTTTATTTGATCCTCTAGCTTTTTCCCATCCAGACGGCTCAGCACTACCGTTAGCTCTTGCTGTTTCTGTTGGCGATACGCGTGTAGCCGCTCTACCAGCCGGCGTACGCCTTCCTGCTCTTCCTCGCTCACATTTTCCAACTGCTCATAGAGATGATGGAGCATCACGTCGGTATCACGCGCTTCCCCCAACGCATCGGCCACTTTTTTTATCTTACGATAGACCTTTTTGAATAATGTGCGGTCACAGCATGATTGATAGGCATCTAATGCAGCACGTAGGCGGCGCGAGGCCACACGCATCTTATGAACTGCCTCGATATCCTCATGCTTGAGCACTTCAGCAGGCCATTCCAGCATTGTATGCAGGCGTTCCAGCAGCACAGTACGCGCGGATTGCGCGAAGCTCTCCTCAGTTGTTTCCTCTTTGCCAGCCTCTCCCAGCCAATTTTCGCCGAAACGCGCATAGGCGAGCAAAACGCCCTCACGGATGCCATGCGGGCTAACCACAATCTCGTGGATTTGGAGCCGTCGCATTACATGCGCAATAATCAATGTTCCAGCCAATAAGATGCGTGCGCGTGCCAAAGGTTGTTTGTAGAGGTTCGCGATATCTGTGGTTTCCAGAGCGCTCAGTAGACCTTGGCAACGTGCCAGATCTTCCAGCGAGAGCCGCCGAGGCTCAATCGGACGGTGAAAAGCCTCCTGTACCAGATAGCATAACGAATTCGCACTACCTCCTGTAACAATCAACGTGGGGGCGCGTTGTTTTATGGGGACACCACGCAAATACGTTTGCAGGAAGGTCTCGGCTGCCTCGATCTCACCCGAAGTTGGCGGGTCGCCAGAGAGGTAGCGGTCATGCAGCCAGCCGGAGCCAATCGGTAGCGAGGTGCGCCATACGAGATGCATCTTGCGAGCAAAGGCCAGCTCTAAGCTGCCGCCGCCCAGATCCATCACCCCTATCTGCTCATGTTCGCCTGCCTCATAGGTCGCGCCAAAGAACGTCAGTGCCGCCTCAGCCGCTCCACTAATCAACTGCATCTCCAGGCCTGTCTGCTCTTTCACCGTTGCAATAAACTCGGAGCTATTACTGGCTTGACGGATCGCCTCAGTGGCTACCACAAAGATACGTGTGGCCCCATGCTGTGCAGCTAGAGCCTGATATATTTGCAGGGTGGCAATAGCAGCTTGAGATTTTGCGGGCGAGATCGCGCCTGTCGCCGTCACACTCTCCCCAATGCGCACCATTTCCACCTCGTCCGCCACAATTTCCAGCGTATCAGGGAAACAGCGAGCGACCACAATATGGATCGTATTGCTGCCCACATCGATGGCGGCGCACATGGGAGCCGAGCGGGTTTTCATAGAGCTGCCTTTCTCAGTGTAACGTGAGTAACGTGTAGAAGCGTAAATAAACGCAACTATGCTCCTGGCGCTAGTATATGCAGGATGTTGACTTTATTATAGCACGCTTGATGAACTCAACTGGTGTCAGTTTATGACGCTGGCAAGCATGTGCACGACATTTTCCGGGCCTGCAAAAAAGGTCTTCTATCCTCTTGACAGAATTTTGGGAATGCTGTATTATAAACCACGTCCAAGAGGACAAACACACCGCGCCGAAATGGTGAAATTGGTAGACACGCAACGTTCAGGGCGTTGTGCTCGAAAGGGCATGGGGGTTCGAGTCCCCCTTTCGGCATCCTTCTTTATTGAGAGGTGGCCTCAGGCAAGGAGAGAAGCGGCTTGGGGTAGTTGGGGATGGCCTACAAAAAACGCTTTACGACAATTTTTACGACAGTTTGCTTATCCCTCAGAATGAGCACGTCCTGGCATTTCCTTTTCTTGTTTTCCCTTCTTTGACCCACTCTTTTCAATCGCCGCATTTAGCTTGTAGATCGCATCTTGATGCATGCCGGGGAGGACATGGGAATAAATGTCCATGGTCATTGAGATCAGGCTGTGACCAAGAATTTCTTGTACCACCTTCGGATGGACTCCAAGGCTGAGCAAAAGGGTCGCTGCACTGTGGCGCAAGTCATGGAAGCGAATATCCGGCAAATCGGCTTTCTTCAAGAAAACTTTCAGTCGATCGAGGATGTCCTTTGTTGGATTCAGGTGCGTTCCTAGAGATGTGCAGAACACGTAGTCATGTTCTTGCCAGTACATTCCAGCTTTCTTCCTTTCTTCTCTCTGGCGCACACGATGCTCTTCCAATGCTTTGAAAGCAAAGGAAGCGATGACGATGGTACGTCGGCTTTTCTGCGTTTTTGTTTCTGCTTCCTCATATCCTTTCCCAGGCAGTTTACTTGGAATCCGTGAAAGGATTCGACGCACCTGCAACGTTTCTTTCACCAAATCAATGTCCTGCCATTTGAGACCCATGATTTCTCCACGTCTCATACCAGTCGCGAGCGCGAGTTTAAACAACGCTTCCAGGCGATGCCCCTTGACAACTTCCAGCAGTTTCTGTATTTGCTCTAACGTTAATGCAGTGACCTCAAACTGCTGTTCACGAGGCGGAGTGACCGCGTCACACACATTTCTTGCAATAAGATTCCACTTCACAGCAGTATCCAGAGCTTTGTGTAACAAGCTATGAAAGCCAATCACTGTTGATCCGGAAAGTCCGTCTTGTAACTTCTTTGCATAAAAGGCTTGCACATGCTGTGCCGATAAGCTCTGTAGCTTGTGACGACCCAACACTGGAAGAATATGAAGGCGCAGGATCTCCTCATATCGCTCATAGGTGCGAGGCCGAATACTTTGTTTTTGTGTGTTCTCCAGCCAATCGGTTAAAAACTGCACTAACGTTTGTTGAGGAGCAGCAATAAATGTGTTCTGCTGTACCTCATACAGAGCTTTCCGCAATTTCTCCCGCGCTTCCTTTTGTGTTTTCGCATAGAGCGTTTTCCGCTTGCCCTCTGCGGTGGTAAATGTCGCTGCGTAGGTACCATTTTGACGCTCATAAATCGTACCTTCACCGTTCCCGCGACGACCGCTCTTCTTGCTCCGGTTTTCCATAAAAGATCTTCCTTTCCAAAGGTTTTTTATGCGCAAAGCTGCACACACCAATAGAGTACCATAATTCTGGGCTATTGGGAACAAACGTACAAAACCTGGCCTTTCGGTTTTCCTTGTTTGCCAGCAACTGCGGCAGGAAAAACAGTGGGAGGTGAAAATAACCCAATCTCCTGAAGTGGGTTACCGCCCTATGCGATCTCGCCTTTAGCGACTGCGATACGTACTCTTGCGCATCCCCAATGAGATGCGCAAGATCGCTCTCGGGCTAAAACCCTGAGAAGGATGCCCTCTTTGCAAGGTTTCTCAGGTAGCACAGACCTCTATCTATTTAACTAGCTTCACGCCTTTTTTCAAGCCAGTGTTGAAGGTCCTCTTTAGATACCCGTACGGCTCGCCCAAACTTTATTATAGGAAGGTTTTCTTTCCAAATCAGTTCATAGACTTTCGTTCTCCCTAGGCTGAGTACTTTTGCAACTTGCGGAATCGTTAAAAGCATTTGGAAGGACGTTGGTTGGTCATGTGGTTCCATTGCTCATTCTCTTTCTGAATTATCATAATCCTGTAGTCCGATCTCGATCTCTTTGGAGAGCACTCGCTTTCTGCTCTTGTCTAAGGGATCGAGGCGTTTACTACAAGTATGCCCAATTCGTCGGTCAGATACCACAACAAAACTCTACAAAATGTCGTGTAGAGAAAAATGGAGGGTTTTGTAGAGTGCATAAACAAATAAAAAGAGTAAAAATCAATATATTGCGATTGAATATATCACAGAGTAGAGAAAACGGTTACCCATGATGTTGCTTGGAAAGGATGCACAGTAGACTTTATTCCGGTTGTAGTATACTCAAGAAAAACCAAAACAGGGAGAGTCACATGAGCGGATTAAGATAGGCAGAAGTGGTGAGGCCACCTACATTTTGTCCAAAGGAGCGGAAGGATGACGCTGATCCCAAGGGGTTACAGGAGCAAGACGCGGCATAGCGGCAAGATACCAAGCGTGCAGAGATTGTTCAGATATAGTGTCCCATATGACCTCTCCATGGGACCGATCGCACGGTTTTGTCTAAAAAGAGCCATTTGTTGTATCGCAACAACGCCTCTCTCGTTGCGATATCGTGCCCTACCCTCAGCTTGCATTCTAACGCGTGCATTCTCTCTCATAATGATCGAGCCACGCACGCCACCCATCGGACAGGGATCTCCATCTGAGAAGCTAGAGGAGCCTATAGAAAGGGTCGGCTTGTTTTTGAGCCGAAGAGCGTCTTGCAATGTTGAGATAATCAAAACTGGTGGATCCTCGATCATTCAAGGCAAAACGCTTCCTGCTTCTTTCTTAGAGCGCGAAGGGAAAGCCTGCCTCTCTTGACTTAAAACGAATGGAATGCTACTTTTGTGTGGCAACAAGGATCATCTCGTTGCCACACAAAAAAAAGCAGAAAGGGAAATATATCATGACGATGGTATTGCTTCTTCGGAGCGATCGGACAGCGCTGATCGACCATACCATTGCACTTTGGATCAAAACCAAAGCGGAATTGTCGAATAGTTTGCGGACCAGAGAAAGCTATGAGCACGCTATTACCACGTTTCGCAGTATGGCCCTTGCTGCTGGCATCGACCTCGATGGGTTTCCCCCAACAGATCCTATTCGTCACAGAACGTTCGATGAAATGGAACACGCCCTTGCAGCTCTTGGACTCATGGCACAAGTCTGGGCCTCATCGGCTCACAAGGAAAAACAACGTCAAGAAGGCGTCAGTGCGAATACGTACAACAACCGCCTTTCGGTTATCAGTAGCTTTTACACTTTTGGGAAAGAGCGGCGGTTGCTGCGCATGGATAATCCGATTGAACATATCGAGCGACGCAAGGTTCAGGACTACATCTCAGCACGTCCCCTTTTCAAAGATCAGATCGCGGCAGCACTGGCGAAGATCGATAAGCAGACCGTGGCAGGAAAACGTGATCATGCACTCCTTTTGCTTTTGCTCGGAACAGGACGCCGAGCCAGTGAGGTCCGCATCCTCACATGGAAGGATCTGCTCATCTATGATGGAGGGATAACCATCCATTTTCACTGTAAGGGATCTAAAGAGTTGTACGATCACCTAGAACCACGGGTGGTTCGCACGCTACTCGCCTATCTCAAGGTTATGTTCCATTACGACCCAAAAGGGTCTCCTCCTGCTCCCGGTTCTGAGATTGCCCCAGAACAACCGATCTGGTTATCCTTTTCCCATAAACGATACCATCAACCGTTATCTCAGCGAGGTCTGGCGGATATCTTCGAGCGTTATTTTGGCATGACGAAGATCCACGCCACGCGACACACTTTTGCGCTGACAATGCTCAAATCGGGGGCAACCATTCTAGAAATCATGCAACGGCTTGGCCACAGCAATATTGCGACAACCAGCCGCTATCTGAATAGCTTAGCAAGTACTGACAATAGCTTTGCTTCTCAAATCCTTGACGAGATGGGGATTGCAGATGATGAGGAGTTTGTCTCTGGTCTGTGACCTCGTGCGCATGGGGATTACAAGTTGAAAACCCATCATGACGATAACAACCCTTTCCTTTTCAAACGCTCAATATTTTATTTCTTGTATTAAAACAGAGGATTTTCAATTCTCTCCTGTAGAGGAATTTCTCATCAATGGAACAAAAACCTGTGCTCTTCGTTGAGTACAGATTTGTTTGTTTGCAAGCCTTCTCTTTCCATATGGTAGCAGTCAGTACTCACTGCATCTCTCAGGAAGGAAGGAGCTACCCAGCGCGATATTCCTGCTCATGCTCTTCTGACAAAAAAACACGAGCATATGCTGTAACAACCGGATGCAACCAGTAGGAGCCATTCTTTCTCCATTCGAGTAATCCTGTGTCCACCAGGGAATCGAGTAGATGGATTTGGAGGCCCGGTTGGTGCAAGGCCATTACCTGCTGCTCAGTAAAAGGTGCCGTCGGCATCGGTAGGGCATGAACGAGTAAAGAGAGCGCTTTTTTCGGCAACGGAGGAAGCCGTTGGATACTGCTGCTTATGGCCGCATACAAGGAGCACGGTTGGTGTGCATGAATACGCATCGAGCAAGGAATATTCAGATAAAACGCGTCCTGCGTGAGCCTGAACAAGGCTTCTTCAAAACGCCGTGGCGACGAAGCACGCGCTTCGCAACGCAAGTACTCACCCAAAAGCACTAATGCCAGCGGTAACTTACTGACATGTTGCATAAGATTTTCCATGTGCTGGCGATATTTTTGTACCAGTGTGGGCGGAAGAGATCGTATAAGCAGTGTGAAAGCCTCAGTATTGTTCAGATCTGGTACTCGGTAAATGGTATGGCTTTGGGAGAGAGCAAGCTTTTTTTGTCGTGTTGTGAACACATACTGGCATTGTGTTCCTCCCACGAGATACGCGAATAAATCATTCTCCCAGAGGTCATCCAGGAGAAAAAGGATGCGGCGTGATCCAATAGCCATACGTAAACGATCCCGCGCTTGTTCCGGATTTTTCGGAAGGGTTGAGAGACCAAGGAGACGTCCCCAGCGTTGCAGATGCTGCAACGGCTGGGATTCCTGTCCCACCGTGGCCCAGAATACACCATCAAACGTGGTACGGAGTTCCGGGTGTGTGGCAAGCATGTGTAAGACCGCTGTTTTGCCCTGGCCTGGCCAGCCAATAAGGCTCAGAATCTGTTTGGGAGAAGGACTCTCAAGTTGTTGTTGCAACTGCTTGAACAGTGCCTGCTGCCCTACCAGCGTTGTATTGGGAGAATGCATGGGGACAGATATATCGATAATCGGAACAGTCGCACGTTGCAATGTTCTCTCATCGGAATATTCTTGCGGCCAAAAGGTGGTCTCAGGAAGATGAAGGTATTCACAAATCAACTGGCGATGAAACGTGTTTGGTTTCATCCCTTGCCGTTCCCAGCGGTGAATCGAGACACTACTGACATCGAGAACCTTTGCGAATTCTTCCTGTGTGAGACCAGCGTGAATGCGGGCGCGTCTCAACCATTCATTCATTTTTGTGCACTTTCTCTCAAATCCTTTTTTAAGGCAGATATAGACAAGAGGCATCATGAACTTAAAAAAAGAGATCAATCAACACGAAAAACAGAGCTTTCTACCTGTGCGTTTCTAGACGAATGCAACGATACGCGAAACATATGTACTCGCGACAGCACTCTCGCTTTACCAACGCCAACCAGCCGTCTGTGGCTCCTGCCGGTATGAAAGCAGCCCCGCCCAATACGCAACCTGACGTGCTAAAGCGTCCGCTTCGAATGCAGGATGAGAACGAGGAGACGGGTTCTCGACAATTTCTCGCATTGCCTCCTCACAGTAGGCATCACATTGTGCAGGATCTTTCATGCCCATGCACTTGGCGAGGTAGCGCAGGTAGTTTCGACGACGGGCGTGTATGAGATCTACGGGGACTAAAACAAAATGGGCTTTGTTCGTCGTAAGGCCACCATAGTATGTTGGAACAGAAGGATCAAAGATCTTTTTGTAAGGAAACAGCACTCCTGGCTGCCAGTTATACCACTGTCGCATGTCATCCTCGACCTGGTCAAGCGCGGTTGCCGGGGAGTACACATAAATGTGCTCGGCTAACGAGCTTTCTAGGGTTCCTTTAATGGCGGGATGCTGATTTTCTTGCTCTTTCTTCTCCATGAATCGTTTCCTTTTCTAGCAAGGGAAGGCTGGAAGGCCTCCTTACTGCTCATGCTCGTTTACAGGTAACTCAGCACTATTTTGGAACAAAGATCGGCCTTCAACATATCTGACAAAAACACTCGCCGAAAAATGTTCTATCCTCTAGGCATAAAGGGCAGGATGTCAGAACGATAGACCAAGCAGATGACATGGTGATACTGCTCAGCAGGCAAGATGGTTTTCCATCTCACGAACGTTTTGACCCTAATAAATTAGCTATTTCACTATGAATAGCTAACAAAAATAAGAATTATTAGCTATTCATTTGCTTATGCCTAACAATAATAGTTATACTAGATAGAGACGCGGCTTGTCAAGCTTTTTCCCAGCCAATTGGCTGAGCAGTAAAAATCGATGAGAAAGCCTTCTCTGGATTGTCTGTATTTTATGTATGTAACATACAGAGTAAAATACTCTCGTTCTTACCGTTTTAATCACTCTCCCATAAAAATATTGTGAAGCAAAAAAAAACATGGTAAAATAGACACAATCGCAGCAATACGAGGGACACATCCGTCGTCTTACGAAGAACATCCGTCACACTGGGACGATAGGTCGTCGTGACACCAACGAACAACAGGGAGAAGCATACGCATATGCGCAACGATCAGCATTACCATCAGCCGCACTGGCAAAAGCTGCTGCCTGAGTTTGCTCCGTTACCGCATTCCTTCGTAGAATATCTCTTTACCCATCCTGAGCGGTTCGACCTTTCAGCGTTTTCTTACGACCCTGACGCCTCCCTCTTTGATCGCGTTTGGGCCAATATCCAGATGATGCGAGGGAATGTGTTTGGCTATGTCCTCTCCGTCGTGCTTGCAGAACGCTCTGGTGCATTGGATACTCGGCTTTCGATCAGCTGGTTCCACAAAGCAATGAAAGGATTTGATCCACTGCACGAGGAATCATCCCGGGCGACATTCACCAACTGGCAAACACGAGGGCTGTTACGTACGCAAGAGTTTGGCGTCCCTGAGCCAAATTCGGCGTCTTCGCTTTTGATGATGAGATCGCTTTCGTCCCAGCGCCGCTCCTGGCTCCCAAGGAGTATGGATTCTCATGAGCCCTGGTTCTGGGTTTGGGGCAAGGGACCCACTGATGAAACGCCGCAGGTGTACCAAATCCCACTTCAGGCTGACCTTCCGCCCCACACGCTGCTTTGGACAAGCTGGGGTGGAGCAGCCTGGCTTCCTGGTTGGAAAAGCGTGCGCCAAGTTGGAGCGATTGCATGGGCTGGAACGATGCCATTTCGTGGACAAACGTTGTGGCATCTTTCTGCGGAAGAACTGGCAGCCTGGGATCACGGTTTTGTGGAGAACGCTCAGTTGGGAATACAGCCACACACCGCACTCCCAGGCCTTCATATGGCATACGGAGTGAATAACGAATCGTATAGGTTGGCACGGTTGAATACGTTGGCCGATGAACTTCTTTCCAGAGTTGGAGAACCACTGTTGTATCAGCATCTCGAACGCTACTACTCTCGGCGCCTTCCTCCCAATGCACTTGTGCCCTCAGAGCAGAGTTCACTCGATCCCTGCACCAAATAAGGAACGGGGTAGTTTGGTAATCGAGGAGTGCCCAATTAGGAGTGCTTACGAGGTGCTTTTTCTTGTTTTCCCTTCACTCTTCTGGCTCTATTCCTACTCTCTCCCAAAATACGCAATGAGATTGCGTGGAACTACTAACCTCTCTACGTTAAGCTTGCTCAAATTGAACGAGGTTCATTGGGTGAGTACACTACGTCTACAATTTGGTAGAAACCTCCGCCGGCTTCGTAAGCAGAGGAATATAACACAAGAGAGATTAGCAGAAACGGCAAACCTTTCTGTAGAGCAGATTAGCTTTATAGAACGGGGGATATCTGGAGCTTCCTTTGACTCTCTGCCAAGGCTCGCAGAAGCGCTCAACGTTTCTGTGAAGGATCTTTTTACTTCCGAACAAGAAACGTGATGCGCACCTTCTCACCAGAATCACCTGTCGTTCGAGAGATTTATTGCATGGAGCACCGTCTATGAGATGGTGGTGACGAATGAAAAAATCATGCTGGAATGAGACAAAGAAACGTTCACTATCACGCTCGGCTTTACCATTCGCCACCACCATCTCTTTGTCTAAGATCCTCTTCGGAAACCGACAAAGAACGTGAGCCTGTTCGCGACTCCAAAGATATTTTCCAATATTACTGACTATAGGTATAATCCATTCGTGCAGAAATGTGTTTTTCTTTTACCTTAGAGGCTCCCCTTCGTTCTAATTGTAGAGTTTAATTTGTGAAAAGAGCATACTCATACTACAATGAAAGGGAAGATTGGGAACACTCCGCTTATGCGCTTTTAAGAAAACGAATAAGCGGGTTGTTCACTCAAACGCTACACATATGGATAAAACACAAAAAACACACCAGTCCGGCACTCGTCGGCACTATCTTGCGGACACTGAAAGTGCAGCGGAATTGCAACGGCTCGTGCTTCAAGATGCCATGCTCACTGATATCTGTACCCCACTGCTGGCACCACGCTTGTCCACAGTGCCATTAAGCATTCTGGATATTGCCTGTGGCCCAGGCATCTGGGCGATGCGAGTCGCGAAAGCGTACCCCCAATCCCACATTACTGGCACCGACATTAGCCCATGTGTGATCGACTATGCTCGCCTGACTGCAGGTGGGGACGGTATCTCTAATGTGACATTTACACAGGCAGATTTTTATCATCTTGATCAGACCTTCCACCAGGAGCAGTTTGATTTTGTTCATGTGCGTCAAGTGCTCTGGCATTTAGGTTTAGGTAAAGAGGAACTTATTCGGCAATGGGCGACGCTCCTGAAACCAGGAGGGATAATGCGCCTGACGGACTGGGAGGCGTCGATCACCAATTCGCCAAGCTTTAACCTGCTCACGCACTACCTCAAGCAGGCACTTCATGCATACAAACGCTCGGATAGTGAATACTGCGTAGGAATTGTGTATCAACTGTTTCCGCTGTTACGGCAAGCAAGCTTCTCGCAGATCGTCGAGCAGCCCCATTATGTGAATTTTAGCGCTGGAACCGATTTTCATGATGTCTATATTCAGGATATTACGCAAGGAGCTATTGCACTGGAAAAGTTCATTGTAGGGAGTGGCAAGGTAGATTGCGACACCTACCGAGCGTGTCTGCGAGAATCGATCAAAGAAATCGACTCGCCAGATTTCCTGGGAGGACATTTTTTCTTATCAGTATGGGGCGTGAAATAAGTCCTGGCTGATAGGAAGTGCGATTTCAACACGAGAGGGCGCAGTTTAACAGAAGTGTAATATCCTACGCCCTCGGAATCATCAAGACAAAAGCTCTGATGACTTCCCATGTCGATCTTGAAGTTCCCAGGCAGATCGATGGTATTGCCATGCTAACCGCCGCACAGCGAAACGTGGAGTCCAACACAAAGCCGTATCTGCGGCTGTGATAGCCTCCTAGCTTTGCAAGCAATTGTTTCCGAACCACGCCTTAAAGTGCCTATAGGGTCCTTGCATGGCAATGAAGGAACAGCATTTTATTACCCTCTACCTATCCCGGTGCTCGCTTTGATACACAAACATGCGAAAGTATGGACAGGCTCATTTTCAGCAAAACACGGTTATTCCTTCTTCGGTTCCAAATTTTCAGCAAGCCATATCAAGATACCTGGTTTCTCCTTCTGGCCAATAATCACTGTGCGCAAAATCTGCGCATCGCTCTGTGAGACGGACTCTCCGTGTGCCAGCAGGTTGCGCTTCTTGGAAATGCCTTCCCTGTCCATGCGCTGTATGATGGTCGCAAAATCTGCGATATTACCGTTTGCGGCTTTGACAATCTCCTCACATAGTCGCCAGTCAGCTTTGGCTTTCGCGATATCCTCCTGGTATTTTGGAGCGTGAGATGGGCGCGGGTCTTCTGCTTGAAGATGATACATCATTATCAGAAAACCAAGCGTCATCTCGCGGCTAAACCCTTTCTGGGCCACATCAGCGTAATACTTGTATTTCGGATAGTAATCGTGAATGCGTCGGTTCATCTCTTTCTCCAGCGCTCGACAGTATTGAATCGCAGGAGCCGCCCAGTCTTGTAAGCCTTTGGCATGTGTGTATTCTTCCCAGACATATTCGCCGCTGAGCAGGTTGTTGCGGGTCTCTTCAGCAAGGTGGCGTTGATGTTTTTTCCAGTAGTCACCAAAGATCCAATCCTCGAAATGCGCTTCAATCGCTGTGGTATTGCCGTGGCGCTGCACATATTGCTCGATGGTTCGTCCAACACCCAGAAAAATGTGGCTGCGCAACTGTTCAGCCCGTGTTTCATTGCCAGCGTTCTCAGCCTCGTTCAGTCTCTCCTCAGAGCGCGTGCGCAGATCGCCATTTTGTTGCGTTAAGCCACTCAGCGTATCAACGCGAATGACGAAGGGAGGAAAGGAGATTTCCTTTCGGCTACTTGGTTTTGCCATGGAAACAGTGTATAATACACCCGTAAAGTACGCTCTCCCACGGGTTCCCAACAACATAGGTCTCCTTTTCTAGCACGAAGAAAAAGAATAGGGCAAGGAGGAGTCAATCTTGATCTCGTAGTGGAAATAGCCCGATTGCAACTTGCATACGCACAAGATAAAGGCATAGACTATGGAAATAGAAACGAAAAAGCAAAATGGTCATCGTGAACGTCTAAAAGCCCGTTTTGTTAGTGGCGCAGATAGCTCACATAGTGAAGAAGCTCTGCTGGAGCTGCTTCTGACGTATGCAATTCCTCAAAAGGATGTCCAACCCTTAGCAGAGCGTCTGTTAACGAATTTTGGCTGTTTAGAGAGGGTACTTTCTGCCGATCTGTCAGATCTTTCTCGACAGGAGGGAATCAAAGAACATACGGCGATATTGGTAAAACTGATAGATTGGATACGTATGCATGTCACTCATAGTAGCGGCACAGATAATGCGCATTTACAGCCAGTAGAGATAGTCACACCTACTCTTTTTCCAGATGCTCTTTTGATTGTTGAAAAGAAGCCTCTGCTCAATAGAGGATCATCTGCGCCGCCACGCACAGGATTGTTTGGCAAAGCATTGGTGCAGGAAACGGTTGATATGCTTCCACTCATTCCCGATACCAGTTCACTGGACGAGGTGCGTGCGTTTCTAAAACAACATTTACCTTTTAGTGGGCAAACCACACGCGAACGCAACGCGCAGTATATTACCCGGCGCATGTTTCCCACAGGCGTCGTAGATCGCGGATTGCGACTCTTCGCCAAAACCTATGCAGGCCGCCGAGAACTACGCGAGGTGTGTTTCTATCGCTTCTGTAAAACTGAACCGCTCATGTATGACCTGATCGAGCAATTAATGCTGCCCGCGCTAGGCGCAGGACAAATACCGCGCAGTTTGTGGCGCGAGTATCTTAATCAACGTTTTCCTGGTTACTCCAGCACGAAAGATTGTTCACTCGCGTCCATTGAGGCGCTGGTTTCGGGGGGGCTGGCGGCAGCTGATCGTGAGACACTGCATTTTACCTATCGTGAGCCAACCCTGGCAGCTTTTGTCTTTGTTTTGCATAGCGAGTTTCCTGAGCCAGGGATGTTCAATATTTCCAGACTGGAACAGAGCCGTGGTCTGCGTGCAATGCTCTGGCAACCAGAGTCGTTTCTCCCCATGTTGTATGAATTGCGCAATAAGCAGATTATTAGTAAGATTTCAGAGATTGATGCATTGCGCCAGTTTACCACAATCTATACGCTTGATCAGGTTTGTGAGATCCTTTCGCAAGCAGGGATGTGAACATGACAGATACCGATATTATTGAAAGCCTCTATCACAAATTGGAGGCCACCAGTGGACGCCGGATGTATGGCGTGTTGGGGCACTCCTATCAGGCGCTGACACGCTTTGCAAAGCAGCTCCAGCGAGTGAATATGCCTGATGGTCACCCTTTTCCTGCGCCACTTTCAGTCACACGCGGCATTCTCGCTGCAATCCCGGACAACGAGTTTCACGAACTGGTAAAGGATGAGGCGAGACGCCCTGAGCCAACGCGTGCGCATATCAAGCAGGCTTTCGAGCGTTTCTTACGAGATCGCTTCGCGGCCAGTGAAGGGCTAGTCGTGCTGGAACATTTAGAACTGCTTTATGCCTATAATATCGATCTGGGTCTGTTCCGTGGTCTGGCTACAGACTCGCACAGCCTTTTCCTGCTTGTGCCGGGCAAACGGGAAAGCGGCTATACCAGGCTGTTTCCCGCCGACCAAACTGGTCGCACTTATGTCTTGCCGGCACAGCTTATTGTTGAAAATCATCTTTGGGAGTTACAGGACTAACCTATGATAGAGAAGATTCCTGACGCACAACAGACAGCGCTTTTTCAAACCGAGATTCCCAGTATGCCTGATGGCTACTATTCCGGCGACCAACCCAACTCTCGCCTGCGGGATTTTGTTGAAGCGCATCTCGCACAACATCCCTACGACCCTGAAGATGATACCTATAATGTCCCAGCCTTTACCAAACCAATCGAGACAACCAAGGCGACGGCCATTTATAACATGCATACCTACTGGTCGAAGAAGCCGCACGACGCGATCCGCCAGTATATTCACCACTATACGCAGCCGGGCGACCTGGTGCTTGATTCTTTCTGTGGTTCTGGTGGCACAGCTTTGGCAGCTTTGATGGAAGGTTGCGCAGCCATCGCGATTGACCGTAGCCCGGCGGCCACCTTTATCACGAAAAATTACTGCACACCCGTGGATACGATAGCGTTGCGCCGGGCCTTTGAGGAACTAAAAAAGCAAGTACAACCAGAAATTGACTGGCTCTATGCTACACGCTGCGAGCGTTGCGGTGGTCCGGCAACCACTGCCTACACTGTCTACTCTCAGGTGTTTGAATGCCCACGCTGTCTGAACCGTGTTCCGTTGTTCGATTGTCCAGTGGAAAAGATCCAAGATACGCAGGGCAAGCAAAAGGAGATCACCGTTTGCCCCCATTGCCAGCAGCAAGGCAATATTGAAGAGATCAGCACGCGTGCCAAGAGATTCGGTGCGGTACCAGTGCTGGTTAACTATCATTGTCGAGGCAAATGCAAGCCCGCCCGCAGTGAACGGCGTCATAACGATGAAGATGCTAAAAAACGCGAGTATTTTGAAAAGTATGATCTAGCGAAAATTCGCGAGATTGAAGCAAAGGAGATTCCGCACTGGTATCCTACTCAAAAAATGATGAATGTAGCGGATGATACAAAACCGTGGGGGGTCAAATGGCGGGCAGGTACAAGCAACTTTCGTACGGTTGATGAGCTTTTTACCAAGAGGAATTTATGGGCTTTAGCAGCAATATTGGAAGAGTGTAAAGCCTCAAAGGCCGCCGACGCTCTGTTATGCGTATTTCAAGGCAATATCCTTAACGGTACTAAAATGCAGAGATATCGTGAAGGAGGTGGTGGATTTGCGAATGGCACCTATTACCTGCCGCAGCTTTCGCTAGAACGCGAACAGCTTGGGTGTTTTGCTCGAAAATTTGAAGATATCACATCGGCTCAAATCGAGATCCAAAAGGGTGTGAAGATAACAGAAATCATTATTTCAACCCAAAGTAGCACAGGGCTACCCAATGTACCATCTAATTCGATAGAGTACATTTTTACTGACCCTCCTTATGCCGACAAGGTTCAGTATGGGGAACTCAATTTTGTTTGGGAAGCGTGGCTGAACTTTGATACGAACTGGCACCAGGATGAGATTATTGTTAACTCAATCAGAGGAAAGGGCGAAGAGGAATGGACAGCTATGATGAAGCATGCGATGGCCGAATGCTATCGAGTGCTGAAACCTGGCCGTTGGCTCTCGCTCTGCTATCATGATACTGCTGAGGGGACGTGGGCACAAATCCAGGATATGATGGCAGAGGTTGGTTTTGTCGCCGATGCTTCTGATTCGGTCCTCTATATTGATGCTACACAGAAGTCATATAATCAACTGACTGCTGATAAAATTACCAAGCGTGATCTTGTAATTAACTTCCGCAAG